>DASZZV010000409.1:0-5837 GCA_035544835.1 Thermoanaerobaculia bacterium | reverse complement strand
GGCCCTCCGGGCCGCCCACGAATGGCCAAACTCCAGGCCCCTTCGGGGCTGGACGCTTTAGTTTCCTACGCCCCCTTCAGGATTCCGCGAAGGAGCGACTCATGCTCGACGATCCAATCACGGATATCGGTGAGGATCTTTCGAGGGTCGAGCCGAGGTCGCCATCCGGTCTTCATCATCACTTGTGTTGAGTCGGTGATGAAGCAGGGAACGTCTCCCTGCCTCTCTTCAGGGACGGCGACGATCTCCACAGTCTTTCCAGTGAGCTCTCGGCAGAGCTCCGTCGTCTCCAGAAGTGACAGGCTGTTCGTGAGTCCCCCGCCAACGTTGAAAAGCGAGCCCTCTAGGTCGGAGAAATGATTGAGTTGATGGTGTATCAGGGCAACCAGATCTTCGACATGCAACAGGTCCCGCACCTGTTTGCCGGAACCGCCGTAACCGATGTAGCTCAACGGCTTTTCGAAATAGTGAGCCGCCAGCCATAGGACGAAGACTCCCTGATCCACTTTTCCCATCTGCCATGGGCCGGCCAGAACACCGCAGCGGTTGACGATGCTGCCCACGCCATAAGAGGCGCGATACTCCTCGATGAGCAGCTCCGACGCGAGCTTTGTAGTCCCATAGAGTGTTCGCTGGCCCGAGGTGGCGAAACGCTCGTCGATACCGTTCTCCGACGCGCCGGTTTGTGATTGATCCGCTGCCAGCGTGAATCTCGTCGCTCCCTCGCTAAATCGAAGAGCCCGAAGCGCCGGGACTGAATAGACGCGACTCGTGGAGAGGAACAGCATCCTGGCGCGGTTTCGACGTGCCAGCTCCAGGATATTCACCGTGCCCAGAAGATTGGTCTCGACGACATAGGCTGGATTGTCGTAGCCGGCCAGGACCGAGGGCTCGGCCGAGCAATCGATGTAGGTATCCGCGGTCAGAGCATTTGAGGCGAGGTCGGAGGCGATTCTGATGTCTGCGTGATGGAAGGAAATGCCCTCCCTGCGGAAGCGCAGCAGGTTCAGCTCCGATCCTCGCCGCCGAAGATTGTCGATGCAAATGATCTCCATCTCCGGTCGACTGTGCTTGAGTCCGATGGCCAGCGAACTGCCGACGAATCCCGCCCCACCGAGAATGGCGATGGTCTCAGCCATTTTGATGGACTCGGGACGGTGCTGCAGCGTTGCGAGCTGGGGTGATCTTCATTTCACACCATCCAGTGCACCAGCTTTTCGGATGGCGTAATCGCCGCGCGAGAGGTGTTTCTCCAGCCAGACATACAACACGATGAAAAGGTAGCGACTCCCCATTTCCTGGATTCTGAGTTTCGACAAGCCGCTCTTTCGGTTGTACCAGCGCATGGGGATGACAGCGTAGCTGAAGCCGCGAACGATGGCCTTCAGTGGCATCTCGACGGTCAGGTTGAAATGATGGCTCAGCAGCGGTTGGATGCCGTCGATCACCGTTCGGCGATAAAGTTTGAAGGCATTGGTGGTGTCGTTGTAGGGAAGCGTGAAGATCATGCTGATGAACCAGTTGGCCAGCCGGTTGATGATCAGTTTGTGCCAGGGATAATCGACGACGCGGCCTCCCATCTTGAATCTCGTTCCGAAGACGCAGTCGAACCCCTCCTGAAGTTTTCGGTAGCCGACCACCAGATCGGCTGGCTCGTCCGAAGAGTCAGCCATGATGATGGCGACTGCGTCGCCCTTGAATTCAGAGAGACCGCGTCGAACCGCCAGACCGAAACCATTTGGGGGTGAATTCTCGACGAACCGTACTGTCGGAAAGATTTTCGAAAGCCTTTCGCAGACCGCGGTTGTGCCATCGGTGCTGCCGTCATTCACGATCACGATTTCGTGTGCAATCTTCTCCCTGTTGAGAGTCTCGACGAGTTGAGTGACGGTCGGAGCGAGAGAGGACTCCTCGTTATGAGCGGGAACGACCACAGACAGTTTCATCGGAGACGATCTCGGGAGATTCTACTCGCGTCGCTGATGACGGAAGCGATTGCGGCTCCTGGATCCACTCTCAACTGGCTCAGCCGAATCTGATACTCGGAGTGGAACCAGCGAGAATCGCCGGAGTTCGCCGGTCGGATGTTGATCTTCGTGATCATGAGCGGCGGAGGTGTCGACCCCCGCGCCAGCGCAGCAAACGAAGAGGTGCTGTCGACCAGCGGGGACAAAAGGAAGCCTGCACGCGCCATCGAGGGAACCAGACGGTACTCCCGGGTCTGACCGCCAGAAAGGGTCGCTCGCAGGATGAGGGCAGGCTGCCGGAGCAGGATCGTGATCAGCCTTCCGGCGAGTGAGGGCTGAATGTCAATCTGACACCAGACCGCCCCGGCCGCTGAAGGAATCGTCACATCCTGTCCGAGTTGCGCCGCTGTGGAAGTAAGGGAAACGTTGTCGACCCGCTTTGGCAGAGCGCGGCGGGACAACGTCAGGAATGTCGGGCCCTCGCGAACGACGTCGTAGTTGCTGAGCAGGAGCGGCCAGGAAACGCCGTCATCAAGTGAGGGATATCGATCGTCAATCGTTCCAACGTCGAAGAGGATGGTCTGCGGAGCACTTGCTCCTGCAAGATGGTCGGCATTCAGCCGTGCCAGGAGTGGAGAGTAGGCTGAGTAGCTTTCGAAGACAGGCCGCGGCGTGTAGTTGAAGCCGTACGCGATCGGAACCGACTGGTGCCATGGGTAGATGTCGACAGTTCCGTCGATCCGGGCCAGCGGAGCCCGCTTTCTGATGGTGACCAGGCCAGCTTCGTAGCTTTTTCTCAACTGCTCGCTGGCCAGGTGTGGACGTGTTAGAAACGACGATGCCACGGGCAGACGTCGAAACATCTCCTCGACGGTGTAAAGCAACCCGCCGAACGTGTAGTGGAGAAGCGCGAAGCAGAAACATGCCGTCGAGGCCACGCACATCGAAATCGTGGCAATACGATGCATCCGTGATTCCCTCCAGAACCGGGGCACACACAGAGCTGCCATGACCATCAACGTCGCCGTTGTGATCACGACGTGGCCATCTTCGCGGACGAATCCTGCTTTGAAATTCACGAAGAGGATCGCTGCGACGGCTAAGACTCTCATCAAACCTGCTCGCTTCTGCCAGGCTGACGCCGCGAACAGCCCCAGAAGGGTGGCCATCGAAAACATCGTCAAAGCTGTTTCGTGCTCCGCTGAAGAAGTCAGAGTCAGGGCCATGGCCTCGCTGTAACCCGACGCGACTTCAAAGGATCGGCGGAGAAAAGTTCCAAGCGTCGCCAGTCTTTGGTGAGCGGCCAGCCAGAACGTGAAATAGCCAATGGCGAAGGAGATCGGAGCGACGGGAGCTCTGCGGTGGCGTACGTCTTCAATCAGGGTGACCGCCAGGACAGGAAGCGCCGCCATCAGGCAGGAGAACTTCGCCAGCGATGCCAGCGCCAGACCGACCGCCAGCATGATTTGAGAGAGGGTGAACCGATGGGGTGTTTCCGAGACGAGAAGGAGCACGAAAGCGAGTAGAAAGAAGAATACGTCTGTAGTCCCGATCGGCGTGATGGAGATGAGAAAGAGAAAGAGCGAGTACGTCACCGCCTGACGCATCGGCGAAGCGACGGTAGATCCGACCAGTTTCCACACTCCAATCGCCATCGCCACCGCGAGGAAAATCCAGCTGATCAGAAGTGGAGGATATGTGGACGGGGTGTAGTGCTGGGTTCCGACGAATCCCCAGGGACCATAGGTGAACAGGACTTCTGTCCCGAACTGCCGACCCTGCGAAAAGGCAACATTGAGCACCAGCCGCCAGGTTCCGCGATCCGCGCCGGTTTCGATCGTAGGAGTGAACGGCAGAATGTTGAGGAAGAACCAGAGAAGGGAGACAGCGACGAGAGACCACCGCAGCAGGCGGCGAAGGGGAGTCTCCCTGTCACTCATCGATCAACATCGCGGACGAATGGGTGCTCAGCCATGGTCCCGATCAGTATAAGCGAGGCGTTGCGCGCCGACCCACCAGCAGCCAACGGGTTCGGTTTCGCGCTGTAGCTCCCGCGTGTAGACTGGCGAGAACCGTCGTGATGAAAGCGTGGCCAACCAAAGCAATAGAGTTCAAACGGATCGGACCAATCGAGAACCGCGAGAGATGAATGGCACCGCGCCGGACACCCGCCGGATCGACGTCGAGCCCCGTCCGATTGCCAGATGGAAGCGTTACTTTTACGAGACCATCGCCGCCGAGATCTCCGCGTTTACCCGGTACTACGATGCCGTGATTCAGTGGCGCCCCGAGCCCAGCGACAGCTTGACGCTGCTGTCTCTGATCGAGTCTCCTTCCAAAACGGTAGCGGAAGAGGAGTCGGCCCTTCCCGACCTTTCGAGGGAAGTTGATCGACGCTCGGCCGTTCTATTGAACGGCACGTTCAACTACGAGCACGACGTCGTAACGCAACTGCGGCGGGTCAAAAAGAAGCTCTCCCGAACTTCTCGATTGCTGGTCGTCGTCTACAACGCTTACCTTCGATGGCTGTACGTGGCGGCGACGAGAATCGGGCTCCGGACCCGAACGGAGGAGGAGAGCTTTCTCACGTACGCTGCCATCCGGAACCTTGCCGCACTCTCCGGGTACGAGGTGGTTCGTGTCCGTCCCACGGTCTACTTGCCCTGGCGATTGCTCGGACTCGGATCGATCATCAACTCTTTCTTCGTAACGATTCCCTTTGTGCGCAACCTAAGTATCGTGAGCGTCGTGACGCTTCGACCGATCATTGTCGACTCGGCCCGCCCGAGTCTGTCGATCGTCATCCCCGCGCGTAACGAAGCTGGAAACATCGAGTCAGCGATCAAGCGCCTTCCCGACCTCGGCGCAGACGTCGAGATCATTTTCGTCGAGGGTCATTCCAGCGACGGTACATGGGAAGAGATCGGCCGTGTCGCCGCCGCTCACTCCTCCAGCCATGACATCAAGACCATGAAGCAGGACGGCCGGGGAAAGGCCGACGCAGTGCGGCTCGGGTTTTCGGTTGCCCGAGGGGACTTGCTTACCATTCTGGATGCTGATCTCACGATGCCTCCCGAGCTTCTGGGTCAGTTCTACGAGGCCTGGGTCGAAGGGGTCGGAGAGTTCATCAACGGGAATCGGCTTGTCTACCCGATGGAGGGCGAAGCGATGCGTTTTCTCAATCACCTCGGAAACATTTTCTTTGCAAAGAGCCTGAGCTGGGTTCTCGGTCAGCCCGTGGGAGATTCCCTTTGCGGAACCAAGCTCGTGGCGCGCCATGACTATCGTCGATTCGAGAAGTGGCGTGCTGATTTCGGGGACTTCGACCCGTTCGGCGATTTCGAGTTGCTATTCGCGGCGGCCGACCTCGGCCTGCGAATCGTCGACGTCCCGGTCCGCTATCGGGCGCGAACGTACGGCTCGACCAACATCCATCGATTCGGTCACGGTTTGCTTCTGCTGAAGATGACGCTGATCGGTTTCGCACGTCTCAAGCTGGCGCGCGTCGAGCCGGGGCCCCGCGCGAAAGGAACACGTTCCCTCAGGTAATGCTTCAGTGAAACCCTACGGTATCGATCCGAGGCTGGCCGGGGCAGAGATCCAGACCGACGCGCAGAAGATCAGGAGAAACCCTCTTCTGCACGAGATCTACCGTGACGTTTATGCTCGCATCGTCGCGGAACTACCGCGAGGCGCGAATCGGATTCTGGAGATCGGATCCGGAGGAGGCTTTCTCGAGGACTTCATACCGGGATTGATCACCAGCGAGCTGGAGCCGGTGCAGGGGATCGACCAGGTCCTGGACGCATGCCGGCTCGAGGCTTACTTCGAAGAGGCCTCTCTCGATTGCATCACCGGTTTCAACGTGTT
>DASZZV010000408.1:0-31188 GCA_035544835.1 Thermoanaerobaculia bacterium | reverse complement strand
CGACCTGGTCGGGTTCGGGCGCAACCGCCGATTTATCGGGGCCTCTTCGCTCCCGCTCCCCTTCGACGATGAGGCGGTGTTGCTGGCCAGGTATTTAGGGGCGAGATTCTCTGGACGTCCGGTTCATCTGATCGGCCACTCGATGGGAGGGCAGATCGCCATCCACCTCGCCGCTTCCCGTCCCGATCTGATCCGGTCACTGGTCCTGGTGAGCTCCACGGGACTTCCTTTTGGAACCGATCCGCTGGTGCATCTGGAAGGGGCGAAGATGCCGCCGGCCGGGCTGCTGAGTTTTTCTCGCGTCCTGGCCGCCGATTTTCTCCGGGCCGGTCCCACTTCGGTTGCGGTTGCGGCGACGCGTCTGCTGCGCGACGACGCACGCGCGCTTCTTGGAACTCTCCGGCTGCCCACGCTGCTGATCTGGGGCGACTTCGATCCCCTCGTGCCGGCGCGGTACGCGCGTCAAATGCAGCAGCTGATCCCTGGATCGAGGCTCGTCTTTGTTCCGCATGCAGGGCACATCGCCATGTGGGAGAACGCGGAACGATTCAATGACGAGGTCCTGGCATTCCTGCGCGAGGTTGATTCCTCGGCAGAAACAATCGGAACGCGCGAGCCTCTGTTCACCTGGGGGGTGCGCGATTGCCTGGAGGGCCTCTGCTACCGACAGTCGGGGCCGCGGCCAACGGTTGTTCTCGTTCATGGTCTCGGCGTTTCCAGCTCCTACTTTCGCCCGCTCGCTCGCGAGTTGTACGCGCGTGGAATCCAGGCCGTGGCGCCCGATCTGCCGGGATATGGATTCAGTCTCACCGAAACGGTGGCGCCGGAGCGCGACGCCGCTCGGCTGACGAAGTGGAGTGAGGCGGCGGGGTTGAAGTCAGTCGTCTGGATCGGTCACTCGACCGGTTGCCAGGTCGTCGACCAGATCGCTCAAATGTCACGTGAAACCCGTGCTGTATTTCTCTCGCCCGTGTGGAGCGACTCCCGCCGCGGTTTCTTCAGTCTGATGTGGGATCTGATGCGCGATGGGGTTCGTGAAGCGCCGTCGCTGCTGGCGCTGGTGATTCGCGACTACTGGCAGGATGGTCTGGCTCGTGTATGGCGGTCGGCGCGTCGTTACCTGAGTCTGCATCGGCCCGTGAGCGATCTTCGATCGCACGCCGTGATCGTTGGGAGTGAAGACCCGCTGATCGACTGGGCGTTTCTCGAGAAAACGGCCGCCCGGGTTGTGCGGCTTCGAGGAGCCCACGCCTTTCTCTATTCGCATGCAACAGAGCTTGCAGAGGCGATCGTGTGGGAGTTGGAGAGGTCCTGAAGGGCGGTGCCGGTAAGAAGAGTATCTCCGTCGACATGCTCAAGGAATGGATCGACGAGAGCTTCCGCGCGATAGCGCCCAAACGGCTCGTCAAGATGATGGATGGCAACCAAGCCAGGTCCAATTCAGCCATTACACGCCACTAGGAGTTAGTTGCATGGTGGTTACTGAGTTGTGAGTTCTCAGTAATCGAATCGACTTCAGCCGCGTAGCGGCGACATCTCGTTAGCCCACGGCGTAAGCCGTGGGTAGCACCGGGCGGAGCCCGGTGTGTGAGGCCCGGAGGGCCGCGGAGCTGGTAGCCAGTGGTGAGCGAAGCGAACCACTGGAAGACGTCACGAATCAATCATGTGCTTGAAGTTTCACCGAGCCCCGGCAGGGGCGAAAGCCGCCACCGGATGCCTCGATTGGACGCGCTCTTTCTGTCGATCGCTCGCGCCCCTGCCGGGGCTCGAAAGAAAAGAATCGTTATGATCCCGCGTCCAGTGGTTCGCTTCGCTCACCACTGGCTACCAGCTTACTGGCCCTCCGGGCCGCCCACGAATGGCCAAACTCCAGGCCCACGGCGTAAGCCGTGGGTATGTGGGGCCGCAAGGCCCCACACCTCTGAGTGATCATCGAACTGTTCGTTAGGTCACACTCCTCAATTAATCGCGGCGATCCAAGTCGCGTAGCGGCGACATCTCGTTAGCCCACGGCGTAAGCCGTGGTGACCGATCAGCACCGGTGCATTTTCGAGCCCCGGAGGGGCGGCATGGGTCGCGAATGTACCGCACGATAAAAAGGGGTCTTGGGCTAACAAGATGTCGCCGCTACGCGGCGTTTAAACAGAGAAGCGGTCTCGAACACGGCAAATGGTCACCGATGCAAGCTACCGTTTTTCGGCGACCCCTCGCGCAGCGTCCAGAAATCCCAGGCCAGACTCTCGTGAAGAAGGTATTCATAGGGAAGCGTGAAGTATCCCTGGAGTCCCCATTTTCTTCCCCACGAGTTCCTCAGGATGAAGCGCTGATACTCGTCGTGGTATCCGACAACGACTACGGCGTGTCCACCCAGCAGTCGTTCGCCACGGCGAGGAAGAGCACCGCGGCCGGTCTTTTTCATTCGACTCTGTTCGAAGCTTTCATGCACGGAGATCCCGAGCGTGAAGGGATGCCCTTCGGCCAGACAACCCTTCATGGCATCGAGATTCCGATGAAGCTTTGCGTACCAGGGCACGCGTTGAAGGCGACCCGCCGAATAGCAGGTTGACACCGGTCGCTCGCGAAATTGATGCACGCGGTACGGCCACATGTTCTCGGGGCAGGCGCCGGCGCGGGCCACGCTCTTGTAGCCGTCGCGAAGGGAAACGGGGACATTGCCTTCGATGCGGCGCTCACAGGCCCGCTCATTGAAGTAAATGAAGAGCCGTGAGGGTGAGGGCGCTCTGCGATCGGTTCGCCGGGTCTCGAACCATATCGCCGCCGCAATGGCGTTGGCAGAGCAGCTGTTCAGTTTTTTCTGGTCATAAACCGGCGGAAAAAGAGGGCGGAGGTCGACATTCTCGGGAACCCGAGTACCGGCCGTGGGATGAAAGTAGTGGTCGCGATGATCGGGGATGTCGGGGTGGGTTCCATACCGTTTGCGATGCATGTCGAAAGTGATTGTAGTCTCTCGGATTTCGGATTTCGGATTTCGGATTTCGAATTTCGAATTTAAAGGCAAAGGCGAATTGCGACCGAGCTTTTTCTTTTCAATTCGAAATCCGAAATTCAAAATTCGATATGCCTGAACACGCCGCCTTCACGCTGCCACGGCGCGGGCGATCAGAAAAGCCGCTCCGGCCGCGATTCCGCCGATCAGCGCGGTCTGCAAGGCGCTCTTGAAGGGAGAAGCCCCAGTGAACCGTCCCTTGATGAAACCGAAGAGGGTGAGGGCAATGAGTGTGATCACCGCCGATACGCCGAAGGCCGAACCGGGGACGCTCATCAGAAAGTAGGGCGCCAGGGGAATGAGGCCGCCAGCCACGTAGGAGCCGGCGATGGTCACCGCACTGATGAGTGCGCGTCCGGGGTCAGGTCTCTCCAGACCGAGCTCGAAGCGCATCATGAAGTCGACCCAGGCTTCGGGACGGGTACGAAGAGCTGTCACGACCGGCAGGCTCTCCTCGCGGGTCAGCCCGTAGGAAACGAGGACCTGCGTTACCTCCTCCGCCTCCGTGTCGGCTTTCTCCCGCACCTCGACCTGCTCCCGTGCCCGTTCACTCTCATAGTGCTCGGCGTCGCTACGGGCGGCGAGATAGCCACCAAGCCCCATGGCAATCGAGCCTGCCGCAATCTCAGCGAGACCGGCTGTGACGATCAACCGCGTGGTGCCGATCGCTCCGGAGAGTCCGGCGGCAAGCGCAAACGGAACGGTTAGTCCATCGGACATCCCGATGACGATGTCCCTCACCGAGTCGGAGGAAGTAAAGTGTCGTTCGATGTGCCGGGGCTGCGACATGTATGGTCCTCCTGAGCTGAATCGCGCAATCCCGCACACTCTGGCAGAATCGACCGCTGATGCCCATAGCCTGTACGATCGAAGGAACGAGGACGTTTTCGATCGTCTTCATACTCACGGCCGGTCTCGCCATCCTGTCCTGTCGTACACATGAGGAGCACAGTCCCGTCGGTGTCGCGCATCCGGTCATCTTCATCGGACTCGACGGCGGGGACTGGCAGCTTCTCGATCGCTACATCGCTTCGGGTTCGATGCCCAACCTCGGGGCGTTGAAACGTGAGGGTTCGCCGGGAGTCCTTCGGACGATTCATCCGCCACTGTCCCCGATCGTCTGGACCTCCATGATGACTGGCGTCGATCCGCTCGATCACCGCATTCTCGATTTCACCCGCTTCAATCCCGTCTCCGGCCAGCGCGAGCCGATCACCTCCGACGAGCGCCACGCCCCGGCCATCTGGAACATGTGCAGCTATGAGCACAAGCGAGCGGCGGTGGTCGGTATGTGGGCGACTTTTCCTGCAGAGCATATCGACGGCACGGTGATCTCGGACCGTCTCTTCTCATTCCAGTTCGCCGAAAGGAAGATTCCCGAGGGTGCGGTGTGGCCTGAGTCGGTGAACGGTTCGGCCGCCGAAGCATTGAAGGGCGCGGAGCGTGAGACCGACGGCGCGGTGATGCGCTCCTATCTCCCCGATCTGTCGGAGGACGAGCTCCGTTCCATCGTCGCAAACCAGGGCGGCTACGATTCACCTGCCGGAGGGCTGCGGCGAATCCTGATCGAGACGGCCGTCAATCATCGCCTCGCCCTCGAGGCAATCGGGCGTGATCGGCCCGACCTGACCATCGTTTACTTTCAGGGCACCGATGCCGTCGGCCATCTCTTCGCGCCGTTCTCACCACCGCGGCAGCCGGATGTTCCCGAGGCTGATTTCGCGCGTTACGGCAACGTTCCGGCGCGCTACTTCGCTCATGTCGACGAGTTGCTCGGGGATTACCGGCGTCTGGCTACGACTCTCGGGGCAACCATCCTGATTGCATCCGACCATGGCTTTCACTGGATCGACGATCGACCACAGGTCGCGACGGGTGCCAATGCGGCCACGGCAGCGCGATGGCATCGTGACGAGGGCATGTACCTGCTGTGGAGTCCAGGCGTGCATTCCGGCGAACCTGCCGCCGATGGGACTGCGCCTCAGATATGCAGCACCCTCCTCGCTCTACTCGGTCTCCCCGCTGACTCGCGCCTTGCTCCAGCACTGCCGGCGGCCCGGCGTTTTGCGCCAGCTCGCGAAGGCAGTGCTGCCGTTTCCTATGAACGCATGTTTCGCAAAGCTGTTCTTGCACGACGTTCCTCTGTCATTCCGCGCACGTCGTCAGCAGCCGACAACGATGCCATGGAGAAACTGAAAGGGCTCGGCTACATCGATGGTCGCGAGGCGCAGATCACGGCACCGAGAGGATCGACGCGGACGCCGGGATCCTTCAGCAATGAAGCGTTGATCCTCGAAGAGAGAGGAAGACTTCGTGAAGCGGAAGGAGCGTTGCGGGAGGCGTTGGCCATCGACGCCGATTCCACCTCCGCGAACTGGAACCTGAGTGCGCTACTGGCCAGAGAGGGAAAGCGCGAGGATGCGGACGTGCTGCTGCTTCGGACGTTGCGCTTTGGCTATCCCGACGCTCCGGCAGAGATCGTCCGCCGCGTGCTCGCCGATTCGAAGGAGCATCAGACCGGGCGCGCCGCTGGGCTGATCGACAAAGCCATCGAAGCAAAAGGCGATGAGCCGCGCTTTTTTCTCATCCGGGGAAAGCTTCTCATGGAGCGGAATGAATGCCGTGCCGCGGCCACCGACTTCGATCGAGCGGAGAGACTCGACTCTCGCGACGCGACGGCCGCGGCCTCGCGTGCTCTGGCGGCCCTCTGTCTCGGTGACCAGCCGACTGCCGCTAAGGAACTGCGGCGCTCACTGGAGCTCGATCCCGATCAGCCGCAACTTCGCAAATACCTCGAACGGCGGAATTGAGAATTGAGAATTGAGAATTGAGAAAGTGAAGAAGGAGCCTTCTGCCTGCTTTTTCCAGCGCGCTAGATCGCGAAAGGATTCTTCTACTTTCTCAATTCTCAATTCTCAATTCTCAATCTCAATTTCCACCAGTGGTATATTCAATCGTCCATTCCCCCAATTTCGAGTGTCCCAGGAGGTCCCTATGTCTCGTCTCCGGATACGCCTCGTATTCTTCGCTCTTCTTCTGCTGGCTCTGTCCCATGCGGCACTTGGCCAGACGACGGGCAGCATCGTTGGTCATCTTCGCGATCAATCGGGGGGCGCCCTGCCGGGTGTCACGGTCGAGGCTCGCAGCGCGTTTCTTCAGGGAACACGCGTCACGACCTCCGACAATGAAGGCACGTATCGCTTCTCGCTGCTGCCTCCCGGCGACTACACACTGACCTTTTCACTTCAGGGCTTTGCACCCGAGTCGAGACGTGCCGTCGCCGTGAACCTCGGCAAAGACACCGCCTTCGATGTCACGATGAAAGCTGCCACGGAGGCTGAGATCACGGTTACAGCCGAGGCTCCGGTGCTCGACACGGCGTCAACGAATCTCGGAACCAGTATTACGACGAGACAGATCGAGACGCTGCCGACCGGGCGAAATTACTCGTCGATCGTACAGATCGCGCCGGGCGTTTCATCGGATGCGGCACCCGACAACAAATCACAGAGCTCCATCACGGTCTATGGTTCCTCCGGTGCAGAGAATGGCTATTACATCGACGGCTTGAATACCACCGGCGTGGAGTATGGCTTCCAGGGCAAAGAGCTCAACTTCGAGTTCGTGCAGGAAGTCGATGTGAAGACCGGCGGGTACGAAGCTGAGTACGGACGCTCCACGGGCGGCATCATCAACGTCATCACGAAGTCCGGCGGCAACGACTTTCGCGGCGATCTGTTCGGCTACTACGATAACGATGGGCTGCAGGCAAACACCCGCGAGGTCGTGTCGACCGGCGGCACGACCCAAGGCTTCCGAAAGTCTGACTACGGGGTCGATATCGGCGGCTACATCCTCAAAGACCGACTCTGGTTCTTCGCCGCCTACGACGGAGTAAAGAACACGACCGATAGCAGCCTTCCAGCCGGTCCCGACGCTGGCGACATCGTTAGTTCTGAGAGCAAACGACACCTCGGGGCCGCCAAACTGACCTTCCGCCTGAACGACAACCAGTCGCTGGTTGGAAGCTTTTTCCAGGATCCGCGCAAAGACAGCGGCGCGATCAACGATGGCAACCACACACTCAACGGCGAAGCCTCGACCTATCTCGGGCGGCAGGATTTCGGTGGGCGTGATTTTGGCCTGCACTACGACGGCGTCTTCCGTTCGACCTGGATCGCATCGGGTCAGGTATCGCGACATCAGGAAGAGAACTCGGTCGGTCCGGCGACTTCAGCCGGGAACGCCATCGAATTTCGGGATGTCCAGAATGATTCCTTCCAGACCGGGGGCTTCGGACTGATTCAGACCAAACACTTTCAGCGCGATTTCTTCGGCACCTCGCTCTCGCGTTTCATCGGCCGGCACGAATTGAAGGGCGGCATCGAGTATGAGAAAGAAGATGCCGAGGTCACTAAGCACATGTCGGGAGGGCAACGGGTTGACGTCTTCGCGAATCCGGTAAATCCGTCGCGCCCGATCTATAGCCACTTCTATTGGACGAGTCCCGATGCCACCGTCGCTAACGCCCCGGTTGGCGAGTTGAGGGCTTCACCCCAACACAAAGACACAACCGCATACCTGCAGGATCGCTGGAGCATTCTGCCGAACCTCGTGGCCAACGTAGGGGTTCGCTGGGATCATCAGGAGATCATCGATGCGGAGGGCACGCGCCAAATCGATCTGAAGAAGGACTTCGCTCCGCGGCTCGGTTTCACATGGGATCCATCGGGCGATCACAAGAGCCGGATCTTCGCCTCGGCCGGTCGCTATTACGAGCAGATCCCGATGGATCTCGTCATCCGTTCGTTTTCCTTCGAGCGCCAGCCAGTGATCATCAACTTCAATCGCAACAGCACGACCCCTGATCCGGCGGCTGAGTCGGATTTCGGGACCGCCTCCAAGATTCTCGGCGGCTTCACGGAACCATCTGATCCCAATCTGAAGAATCAATATCTCAATGAGGTCATCGTCGGTGGGGATCGTGAGGTCTTTGCCAACCTGTCATTCGGCATCAAGGGAATCTACCGTGACTATGGAAACGTGATCGAGGACTTTCTCTGCGCCGATGACGGAACGTACTGCATTGGAAATCCGGGTAAAGGAATCATGCGCCGGATTTTCACGCTCGACTATTCGCAGACGTTCGCGGCGCCGCGTCCCGTTCGCATCTACAAGGCCATTCAGCTCGACGCAAACAAACGCTTCTCGAACAACTGGCAGGGGATTGCCTCGTACGTCTACTCGAAGCTCGAGGGAAACTACGACGGCGAGTTCGCTCCCTTCACCAACGTAGGAGCTGACCCCAATATCTCGGCGGCGTACGACTACTACGATTTCTTCACGAATGGGTCCGACCTGTCGACCATTACGAACCGCGGAAACCTTTCCAACGACCGCCGTCATCAGTTCAAGGCCTCCGGCACCTACGAGTCGCCGTGGAAAGTGGCGGTCGGCGTATCGACCTACTGGAGAAGCGGAACGCCGATCACGCGCTACGGATACTCCGACGCCTACGGGCGCTACGAGTTCTTCCTGACCCGGCGGGGCGACGACGGCAGGACTCCCGACAACTACGATGCCGACCTGCATCTCGGCTATCCGTTGTCGCTCGGCAAGACGACGCTCAACGTGTTGTTCGACGTCTTCAATGTGTTCAATACGCAGCGAGCGATTCTCGTGGACGAGCGTTGGGGATTCCAGGAAGCCGACAACGCCTCACCAACACCGGTCAATCCGAATTACAAAAAAGCTGTTTTGAGAACGGCGCCGACGTCGGTACGTTTGGGGTTGCGTCTGAGCTTCTGAGGAGGTTCGCATTCTTCACTGTTCGGCACCTTTCGGGGTGCCGAATGTTTTTGTGCGTGTGGGGGTTCTGCGGTAGTGCAGCGCGGCCGGCAAGATGCCGGCGGCCGCGCCAATGCCGGCTACTTCGCCCATCGCCGTGGCACGGTGCCTTCGATTGCTCCTTCTAGATTTGTCCGCTGTGGGCACTTTGCAGCAAGCGCTGCGTCGCCGGATGCTGCGGGTTGGTCAGAACCTCCGACGGCAAGCCCTCTTCCACGACCTCGCCGTCGGCGAGGATGATGACGCGCGTGGCGAAATCGCGCGCAAAGTCGTCATCGTGCGTGGTGATGATCAACGTCCTTCCCTGATCGGTCAACTCTCGGAGCGTGACGCCGAGCTCTCCGCGCCGCGCCGGATCGAGCGAGGCCGTCGGCTCATCCATCAGTAAGAGTGGTGGATCCATGGCCATGGCGCGGGCGATGGCGACGCGTTGCGCTTCTCCTCCCGAGAGCTCGCGCGGATAAGCGTTGGCGCGCGCGCCAACACCGAGCATCTCCAGTAAGGAGAGAGCCCGAGTCTCGGCCTCGGCCTGTTTCACATGCAGAACGTTGACCGGCGCCAGTGTCACGTTACCGAGAGCAGTGAGGTGCTCGAAGAGATAGTGCAGCTGAAAAACCATACCGACCTTGCGGCGCAGGTTTCGGATCGTTGTCCGACTCGCCGCTGCTCCGGGACGAAGCTCCACGCCATCGATGTCGATCCGGCCGCTGTTGAATGTCTCGAGCGCCGCCACGGACCGCAACACCGTGGTCTTGCCGCCGCCGGACAACCCCATCAGAGCGACGAGCTCTCCACGCGCCACGTTGAAGTCGACACCTCGCAGCACCTCCCGCGTCCCGCGCGACAGGCGGAGCCCCTCGATGGTCAGAATGCTCATACCGAGGCCGCCTTCCATCGGGTCTCGAGCCATCCGGCGAGCTTCGAGAGGGGAAGGGACAGCACCAGATAGAGCGCCGCGCAGAGCAGCCCGGGAACGACCCAGCTTCCGATGTTCGTGGCGAAAATAGAAGTCTGCTTCGTCAGCTCGACGACGGTGATCACCGATACGAGCGATGAGTCCTTCAGGAGTGCGACGAAATCGTTGGTCATCGGCGCCAGCGCCAGGCGGAAGGCCTGTGGGCCTCGGACCAGCGTCAGCACCTGACGCTCCGTCAGGCCAAGCGTTCGTGCCGCTTCCAGTTGACCCCTCGGGACAGCCTCGAGTGCCCCTCGATAAATTTCGCTTTCGTATGCAGCGTAGTTCAATCCGAGGCCCAGAAGGGCCGCCAGGAAGGCGGGAAGACGGATGACGCCGGACAGACCGTAATAAAGGACGAACAACTGCAGGAGCACAGGAGTCCCTCGAACGACTTCGACGTACGTGGTCAGAAGAGTCCGGAGAAGCAGTCCACCGTACACTCGACCGCTTGCCACACCGATCCCGATGAGGATGGCCAGCGCCATCGCTGCGGTCGACAGGATGATCGTGATGAGTGAAGCGCGAAGGAGTGCCGGCAGATAACGGAGCGTCGCCTCCGCGATACCCGGAACGGTCCGCGCTGTTCCACCTGCGGCTTGACCCGCCGATTGACTGACTGGTGACTCGCCTCTGAAGAATGGCTTCTGATACTGGTCCCAGATTCCCCACCGCCGATAGATGGCTTCCAGCGTTCCATCCTTCATGCGCGCCCGCAGAATGGCGTTGACCTGATCGCGAAGAGCCTTGTTCTCCTTCGCCAGTACGCCGACGTAATGGCCGGTCTCGAAGGACGTCGGCTGCATGACGAGTCCGGGAACGCGACGAACGGATCGCGCGGCAATGATGTTGTCTAGCAGCACGGCGTCCAGACGTCCCTCATGCAGGTCTTCGTAAGGATGGACGTCATCGTCATACGACACGATCTGAATTCCGTCTTCGGCCTCAGCCCGGAGCAGACGTTCATAAGCGATGGTTCCACTGAGCGTCCCCACGCGCCGGCCGCGCAGGTCTTTGAATGTTCGGAGACGCTGCGCATCGGCATCGCGGACCGTGAGGACTTCCTGAAACTCGTAGTATGGGATCGTTACCGATTGAGCGGCTCGACGTGCCGGCGTATCTTCGACCCCACTCATGCCGATATCGAAGTCGCCTCGTGCTACAGATTGATCGATGGAAGAAAAGGCCACCTGAATGAAATGAGGGGTCCAACCAAGACCTTTCGCAATTTCAGTCGCGACTTCCACGTCGAAGCCTCGAACCTGGGAAGGATCGCGTGGGTCGGCCTCGACAAAAGGCGCGCCACCTTCGGCGTCACCACCCCAGCGAAGCTCTTTGGCTGCGGCAAAAGAGATATTCGGCGCGAGTAGCGAGATGGCCAGGAGAAGCAGGGCGAGTCTCTTCCTCATTGCGGAGGAAGGGTATCAAGGATTCAGCGATGATGATTGCGGACGAGGGCGGACCTTCAGTCGAGCGCAAATCGAGCGAGAGCTCTTCCCTCTCCCCGGCGGGGAGAGGGTGGCGCCGCAGCGCCGGGTGAGGGGCCTGACAGTCTCGCGATCACGTAGGAGTGCGCGACGGTGTGGGCTGTTGTTTTCTTGTGTCGACGCTCAACCAGCGTCATCGTTCGGCCCCTCACCGCCGCTGCGGCGGCATTCTCTCCCCGCCGGGGAGAGGGAAGGGTCTACCATCGGATTTGTAGTCGATTTGAAGGCAAATCTAGTCACGGTTGATCCATTCGAACGCTCGTTCGTCAACGCGTGATGACGTCGTCCTGACGCGAAGCCTGCTTCGCCTTTTCCATGACAGCAGCCTTGGGTTCTTTTTTGATCGAGAGTACGATGGTGAGGATGGGGGTGTGGCTCATGGGGTCCCGCGGCTCTGAAATGCCGCCCCCATCTTCTTTCCAGCCGGTACAGAAGGTCAGCCGGGATGGTGCTCTGCAGCGTGCGAAGACTTGGGTGACCCCAACTTTACTTGTTCGCGACACAAAGACTCAGTCGGATGCGTCGCGGATTTCGAGCTCGAAGACGAAGCCTTCATTTGTGGAAAGGATGCGATCGAGATCCTTCAACGTGATCTCTCTTCCATCGACTACGAGTATTACTCCTGATGGTTCGCTCCAGGTGATGCGACCGCGCATCGAGCCGTGAAGAAGGGAAGGCTCTGGATCGTTGGGATCGAGATATCGTGTCGCGAGCTCGCGGCGGATCTTTGAGCGTAGTGGGCCGAGAGCGATGAAGGGATTGGATTCGGAGAATGCTTCGAACCTATATCCCTCGTCCTGAGGATCGACCTCCGTGGCTTCGAGTAACCAGCCGAGGGGAATGTTTCGGCACCGATGCGGAAGCGTCTTACCTCTCCCGCTGCATCGGTGTATTCGTCGAACAGAGGAAACGAGTCGTCAGGGTGTGTCATGGATTCTCCTGCGGTGATGATGCCTCAACCCGGTTCCAGTGCAGCAGCGGGCCAGGCCGGCGCTGGGGTGCGGGCGGGGGAAGCGCCGGCCGTCAGCGGAGCGCGGCGAGGAGAGAGCGAGGGCGGGCCGGGTGGGTGGGAAGCGAACGCTCGCCGCGCGGAGCGGCGCGCGCGCAGGCGGCACGCCGAGCACGCGCGGCCCGCGGGCACTCGCGACGCTGGTGGTTGCGACCGGGTCGGGCGGGGGAACTGGCAGACGCGCGGAACGAGTCCGCCTAATACCGCGCTGTGCGGCGCGGCCGGCGTACTCGCGATGAACGAACGACCCAGCAGACTGCGAGGCCGTGTCCACTCTGCGCCGTATTAGGCGGCCCCACTTGCGCTGAACGTCCAGACGCGCGGGTGGTGGGCGGAGGGGACGAGACTTGACCCTACTTCCGTTCTATTTCCCCGGTTGGCCTCTACTCTGGAGTATCCGCTGGTAAAGACGCCTTCTTAAACCAACCCTCCGCCGCTACGCTGTCGCCAAGAATGGACTCAAATATACACCCGAGGTTATAAGCCGCATCTCTATGTCCTTGTGATGCAGCGGTCTCTAGCAATTGTAGGCCTTCCCGAAAATACCGTGCGTCGACATTCTTGGGCGACGTGTTAACCAAAAGATTACCCAAGTTAAATTGGGCGGGAGCAAAACCTAGTTTGGCGGCTTTCTCATAGTGCTTCACGGCCCTTGAACGATCCGGCGTAACGCCGTCACCAGTCTCAAAGACAACTCCAAGATTATGAGATGCCTCTGCGCAACCGCTTTTTTCCGCCCGGCGGAGCCAACGAACAGCCATTTCCGCATTTTTGGGCAAAACTTCCCCCGCGAGAAACATGAGTCCCAACTCGCATTGTGAAGCCGCTTCTCCCTTTAGAGCAGAGACGAAGATATTCTTAAGTCTCGGATTCTTCAAAAACTCCGGGGGGATGCTCCTCCCACGCACGGCTTTCACTGTGGGAAGTAGGTCAAAAAACTGAGCTGCCCCCCAAACAAGATATGCTGCGCCGAAGGCCAAAAAGGTCGCAATAATCAAAGTCACGGCGTTAGTTTGCATGCGAGATAGAGTGTCCAAAGGATACCTCTATAGGGGCTCCAAAAAGGGAGTTCCTGTGCAGCCTTCGCAAAGGCGTCGCATGGGTCTTCAGGCGGTTCAGGCGGCTCGACAGTTGGGCCTGGAAAAGTCGGAAGGTCGCATGATTGTGGGAGCGGTACGTGATACCTCTCTCCGGGTCGAGGTCGCCGTGGCGGATTCCCACGGGGGGCTCTGCTCTCATGAGGTCTGCCGATGTGCGGCAAGCCCAAGGGGTAAGGAGTGGTCCACAATTCCGGGTGCTGTTGTACGTACTGGTACAAAATCACGCCGGTCACTGCGGTCCCAATGACGACTGCGCCGGTGGCCGCAGCCTGGGCAACCTGTTCCCCCGTTGGATCGGTGTGCTCTCCGGGACTGTTTAGACCATAGCGATAGAAGTTAGCGTCCGCGAGGAACCGCAGCGGATCTTCGGAGAGGAAAACAATGGACCCTGACGCCGTTCTCGAACAAGAGTCGCCGCAACCCTGACGGGGTGAACGACTTAGGGCCGTGCGTTTCCAGACGCGAGCTCTCCGATTTTGTCCCGAGACCCCGACGCGAGTTTTCGTCAAGGTGTTGACGTGCGGCGATGCGGGTTTGGACTCCGCGAGCATGGTCTGCATGCGGGTAGTGTAGAGCTTCAGCAGCTAAAGAGAGAAGAGAGCGGAGCGGCTACTTCTTCTCGATGCCGGCCGAGCGTTCGAGCTTCGAAGATGGGTGGGTGGCGGCGTGGATCTCTTTGAGTTTCTGGATCGAGACCTGGGTGTAGATGTCGGTGGCGTCGAGCGAGGCGTGCCCGAGGAGCTGCTGGATGAAGCGGATGTCGGCGCCCCCTTCGAGCATGAGGGTCGCGCAGGTGTGGCGGAAGAGATGACAGGCCCCGGTCTTGCCGGTGCCGGCCGACTTCACGTACTCGCGCACGATGTGACCGAGGACGTCGGGCGAGAACGCGTAACCCGTCGAGGTGAGGAAGAGCGTTCCATCGTCGGGGATACTGACGAGCGAGGCGCGCACGTCACGCAGGTAAGAGAGAGTCCAGGCGATCGCCCGCTCCCCGATCGGCACCATGCGATCTTTTTTTCCTTTCCCCTGGCGGATCATCAGCGTGCCGCGCTCGGGGTCGAGGTCGTGCATGCAGAGACGCGTGAGCTCGGAGCGGCGGATGCCGGTCGAGTAGAGGATCTCGAGGATGGCGCGATCGCGCACGCCGATGGGCGTCTTGATGTCGGACTGCGCGAGCACGGCATCGGCTTCGGACGCCGTGAGAACGTAACGGGGAAGGCGCTGCTCGAGCTTCGGCAACTCGATCTCGGAGGCCGGGTTGAAGAGGATGAAGTTGTTCCGCGTGATCCAGCGGAAGAACATGCGAAGAGCCAGGAGATGCTGATGCTGCGTGCGGAAGCTCAGAGGCAGCCCCTTGGCGGTGCGGTAGTGGTAGAGGTAGCGCTGATAGCGATCGACGATGGGCTTGGTGACATCGGATGCGCGCGAGATCGCCCGCTCGCCGCACCAGTCGATGAACTGGCGGAGGATCCAGTCGTTGCCGTCGATGTAGCGTGCCGAGTAGTTTCTCACCTGGAGCTGCTCGATGTAGACCGGCAGCAGCGACCCGAGCGCGAGCGGTTCCTCGGGGACGACGGTCGAAGGACGCGGCGTGCGCTTCCCACGCGACGGCATCACTTGCTCCCGAGCGGCGCGTCGTGATCGCGGCCATTCCCGCTACGACCAGGACTACGACGCGGTTTTGGCGTGTCCTCCAGATGTGCGTTTTCGGGAGTTTTGGCGGCCAAAGTGAGACGAGCCGCACCAGGCCTCACTTTCCTGCCCCGCGAGGTTGGGCCGCGACCCCCCGCGACCCCCCCGTTTTGGCCCCGCGATCCCCCCGCGAGGTTGGGCTCTTCCCCCCGCGAAGTGCCGATCGTAGTGATGGCCTGCGCGGCCGGGAAGATCGACATCAGCAGCTCTCCCTTCGCTTCATACAGGAGCTCATAGACGAAGCTCTGACCGCGGCCGCCGCGATGGACCAGCAGATACTCGAGCTGGGTGAGGCGCTCGAGATGGATGCGGAGCTGGGTCTCTCCCCATCCGGTGAAGGCGCGCAGCTGGCGCCGTGAGAAGCGGTAATCGCAGCGATCGATCTGCTGACGCTCGCACTCGGTGGTCACCATATTGTCGATGAGACCCAGAAGTCTCCGCGTCTGCGGCGGGAACTCGTCGAGCGAGCGGCCGAGCACTTCATGCGCGAGCTTGTTGGCCAGGGCAATGTCGCCAGTGGTGACTTCGATGTACTCGACCGCCTCGCCGTTGTGGACGATGGTCTTGCGCTCGCGCTGATACTGATGAAGCAGAGCGATGGCGCGGATGAGCGTGAGGTACTTCATATGATCGCGCCGCGTGCGGGTACGGCTGTCCATGAACGTCAGCTCGCGCGCGAAAGGGTTGGCAACGAGGAGAGGCCTCAGGAGCCGCTGCGCGTTGCGATGCACGGTGAGGATGCGGTTGCTGTCGCGGCGAGCCAGAAGCCCTTCGAGCGTCTGCGATTCGCGCTGCAGGCGGTGAATGGCCCGCGTCTGTTCGCGGTCCTCGTCGACGGTCAGAACGATGCAGCGGTTGAGGAGCTCCTCATCGATCTCGATGGCGGTTGTGGTGAGGAAGATCATCACCGGCCCTTCGACGTGGTACTCGTGCGTCACGAGCTTGCCGGTGGCCGGATCTTTCCCGGTCGAGGCGATGGTGAGTCGCCCTTCGCTCTGCAGAAGCTTGAGCGCGTACGACGCTCGCTCGGCGCCCTCTTCTTCGGCGATGGCCAGGATCTTGTGCTTCAGATTCGTCTCGCCCATGTAGAAGAGGCTCTGTCCGGTCATCGCCGAGTACTGCACCCGCTCTTCTTCGGGCATGAAGGCCAGGACCGCTTCCATGAGCGCCGACTTGCCGGCGGCCGACGAGCTCTGAATGATGATGGCCAGCGGCGCATCGAGCTTGCGCGAGACGGCGGCGAGATAGCCCATGAGCTTGTTGGTCTCTTCGCCGACGACCCCGCACCGGGCGAAGTCGCGGAGGATGCGCCCCGGGAGATCGGGATCGCGCAGCAGATCGAGAGCTTCTTTGGTTTCGCCGTCGGTGAGGGAGGGCGCCGCGTCTTTCGGTGCGAGCGCTTTGCGGATCTCGTCCTGTTGCAGCTCTTCGAGTTTGCGCAGAAGCTCGCCGACGTCGCGATGGACGATCTCTTCGGTGACTCCGATCTCCGCGGCGGCCTGTTTCTCGAAGAGAGAGCGTTGCCGCGCCGAGTAGAGCTCGACCGTGTCGACGAAGAAGCTCTCGACGGGCGCGTCACGCGAGACCAGGACATTGATCCGCAGCGAGTCGAAGGCGGTGTTCTTCTGCATGCCTCGAACGCGATAGCGGCGATCGCCGAAGCGCACGACGATCTGTGAAGAGTCGGTGGTCGAGGATTCAGGATCGACAGAAGAGGCTTTTCGAGGCTGCAGCGGAGTGTCAGAAGATTTTTCCTTTAGCTGCTCGTCTTTTTTTAGCGGCTCGCTCGAATGAGAGTCAGCAGCTAAAGGGAAAACAGCCGTCTCACTCTCGCTTCCTGGCCCAACTCCCCCGATCCACTCGGCACTTCGGATCACAACGCCGAGCGAGCGCGATGCCGGCTGCACTTTCAGCGCGTACTCGTTCGCGTCCATTCCTTTCGGAAAGTGGATCCGCGAGCAGCGGATCCCGGCGGCGATGAGCTTCTGGGCGAGCGAAGCTGCCGCGCGATCGCCCGCGTCGTCGCGATCGTAGGCGATGAGAACGTGCTCGGTTCCGTTGCGCTGCAGCGCGGTCAGGTGATCAGCGGTGAAGCCTTCGATCCCGTAGCTCGCCGTGACGTTGCGGTATCCCGCGCACCAGAAAGTCATCGCATCGATGAGCGCTTCGCACAGGATGATCTCTTTGCTCGCGGCGAGCGCCTCTTCATTCCACACGCCGCGGTGCGGGCCAGGAAGGTAGAGATGAAGAGGCGTCCCGGGCTTGAGCCCCGTCGTGATTTTTCTTCCGTACATCTCCGCGACATGGCCCTCGCCGTCGAAGACCGGCACGACGAGTGAGCCGTTGAAGTGCTCGTGCCCCGTCGACTCGCGCAAGATGCCGAGCCGCTCGAGTCGCGAACGGATCTCCGCTCCCTCTTTCCGCTGCTTGTTCGGCAGACGCAGCCCCAGCGTTCGATTCGCGAAGCCGAGCTTGAAGTGATCGATCATCTCGGCCGAGTCGAGCCCGCGCTTTTTCAAAAACGCGAGAGCCTCGGGACTTTGCCTCAGCGTCTCGTGGTAGTAGCCCACCACATGCAGCATCAGTTCCGCGTCGCTCATCGCCACAGACACCGGCGCACCGAGTGTGCGAACCGTCGACTGCTTCACGATCGCCGAGTCAGCAGCTAAAGAAAGAAAGTCAGCACGAAGGATCTCGACGGCATGGCGGAACGAGACCCCTTGGCATTTCATCACCCAGTCGATGACCGAGCCCCCGGTCTGACAGGCTCCGAGACAATGCCAGAGATTTTTCGCCGGCGTGATGACGAGTGACGGCTCGTGATCGTCGTGGAAGGGGCAAAGACCGATGAGGTCCGCGCCGTGCCGGCGAAGCTCGATCCCGCGCGCAGTGACGAGCCGCTCGAGCGAGACCTCGCGTTTGATCCGTTCGATTTCTTCCTCGAGGATACGGGCCATGTCGCCTCCTTCTAAAAAACGTGTCAAGATCTTTCTGCACGCATTGTCGGTAATCACTGGCGTACTAAAACCGACCATGAGAGTATACGCATTGCGTAATGTCTGGCAAGCGATGCCCGGAAGGAGGTTCGGCGATGGCCTTTAAAATTCTCGATGAGATGGCAAGACAGAAGGCTGGCGACGAGGCATTTGGAAAGCGGCTCGCAGCGATCCGCAGAACCAGAGGCATGACTCAGATCGATCTCGCAGAGGCCGCGGGAACGACGCAACGCGCCGTTTCCTACTACGAGAACGCTTTCGGGTTTCCTCCGGCGCCAGTGCTTGTTGCGCTCGCGAAGGCATTGGCCGTGACGACCGACGAGCTACTCGGCGTGAAGCGAGCACCAAGGCCCGATGCGCGTACCGAAGATCCCGAGACGCGCCGCCTCTGGAAGAAGTTTCAGCTCGTCTCGACACTTCCCGACAAAGACCAGCGCGCCGTCATCCGCCTCATAAACTCCCTGGCCGGGTCCGACTAGCACTAAGGAAAAAACCCGCCTCACCACCGGGCGGTGGAAAGAGAAGCTCTCGGCGGCTAAAGAGAGAAGCAGCAGGCAGCGGGCGGGATCGCGTCCGCTTCTTCGCGACTCCCGCCCGCCGGCTGATCGAGGAGAACGGTTCTATGGGATTAGTCGATGTGGGTGGCATTTTGGTATATGCCTGGTCAGACGCCGGTAAGGAAGAACTGGAGCGCAGGGAAAGGGTTGGCGAGGAGAACCGGCAGTGGGTCGCACGGTTGGCGCCTCTCGTGTTCGGTCACTATGCCTGGATAGAAGGCGAAATCGCTGTAGCGAAGCGTGCCGGCACCGGCATATTCGTCGCACCGCGCTTAGGGCTATCGGCCGCGCACGTGTCACGGTCTTATCAGCAATTGGACGATCAGTTTGATGCCATTCGTCGCCGCATGACCGTCTTCGACTCGAAATACAAACATCGACTGGTGGACAATACACGCTTCTCCACGCAGGTCTATCAGCTGCCTCCGGGATATGACCGGCCGGGCATGGCGACGACGCCACTCATGTGGCCGTCGCCTGATGCCGCAGACTCCGCTGTCGATGTAGACCTCTCCTCGCCGGATACTGACATTACGACTCTTCGAACCCATCCGATTTCTCCGGGCGCGGGGGAGAACGAGAAGCTGCAGAGGTTCTTCGAATGGCAGATGCTGCCGCCGCCGGTCGGGGAACAGGTGTTCATCTTTGGCCTACCCGGCAGGGTGATCATGAACCATGGCGAACGGCATACGGTCGGCTTCTGGGTAAAGGGAGATGTGGCGCGCGTTGTCGGCGTATCTCCCGTGGTTCGGGATTGCGGCCAGTGCACTTTCGCCGGGTTCACGCTCGACAAGGAATTCGATTTTGGTATGAGCGGCGCGGCGGTTTTTTACAATGACGCGCTGGTTGGGATCTTCTCGGGAACGAAGTATGTCGCATCGCTGTGGCCGTTGGCCCTGCACACGTATATTGACAGCAAGGAAGACCGCAGCGAACGGCAGATGGCAGACCTATTTGATTCACGTCAGATTCACGTGCGGGATTGGTCGGACGTGAAGGGGAAGGTTGAGCGGGTACCGTGCGGTGAGGCCGGTACCGACGAGCCGTGCTCAAAAGAGCACGTTGTCCTGAGGGACTAGGCTCGCGTCTCCAGAACGAACAGTTCCACCCCTCGCACTTGGTCGCCAACCCGGTTAGGCAGCAACGTCCCAAAAGAGCGACCACCGCAGGCAATCCGCGCGGCCTTTGATTTTACGGGATATGGCGGGACATAGCGGGACGATCGCTGCGGCTGGGCGGGGGAAAGAGAAGCTCCAGAGGCAGAGCACGTCGCTCCGTCGGCGTCGCTACTCACATCACCAGCGCCGATCGGCGAGAGCGTCAAGGCGGCCGGGCGGTGGAGGCCTTGACGCTCTTGTCGACTCGGCGCTACGCGTCTGGAGCGATGCCGACGGAGTGATGTGCGGAGAAAGTGAGCCACAGGGCAGCGCGTTCCGAAGAAACAGAGTTGGTTCCTTCGATCGTGAAGCCCCCGCCCACCCTCGCGCTGATCACGCGCCGTGCAATGACAGGTTCTCGCGGGTCCTTCGTGCAGCGCGGCACGGCGCGCGCCAGCGCTCCCGCCCGCGCGTGACTCGCTTCTAAATCCCGAGGCCGTACCCTCCGCCCACCTCCCGCGCGCCTGCACGTTCCGCGCAAGTGGGGCCGCCTAATGCGGCGCTGAGCGGACACGGCCTCGCAGTCTGCTGTGTCGTTCGCTCTGTCGCGAGTACGCCGGCCGCGCCGCTCAGCGCGGCATTAGGCGGACTCGGACAGCGCGTCTGCCAGTTCCCCCGCCCGACCCGGCAGGTAGTCAACATGCTACCGAGTGCCCGCGGGCCGCGCGTGCTCGGCGTTCCGCCTGCGCCCCGCGCCGCTCCGCGCGGCGAGCGTTCGCTTCCCACCCTCCCGCCCGCCCTCGCTCTCTGTCTCGCCGCGCTCCGCTGCCGGCCGGCGCTTCCTCCGCCCGCACCCCAGCGCCGGCCTGGCCCGCTGCGGTACTGGAACGGAAAAAAAGAAAAACAAACGCGCCTGCAAACGCCGCACATCACTCCGCCGGCATCGCGTGAGACCCGTAGCGCCGAGTCGACGACGGAGTCAAGGCCTCCACCACCCATCCGCCTTGACTCCGCCGCCGATCGGCGCTGGTGATGTGAGTAGCGACGCCGACGGAGCGACGTGCTCTGCCTCTGGAGCTTCTCTTCCACCGCCCGGCCCGGCGAGACGCGCCGAAGCAGCAGCAAACAGCGCGCGTTTGTTCTTTTCATCCGACGTCGTCTTCTCTTTTTTGGTTCCGACACCGCAGCTGGGCCGCCGGCGCTGGGGGATGGGCGGGGGAAGCGCCGGGAGCGGAGCGCGGCGAGGAGAGAGCGAGGGGGCGTGGGCGGGCGTGAAGCGAACGCTCGCCGCGCTCCGCTCTCGGCGCGTCGAGCGCGACGGCGCAGCGGGCACTCGGCAAGATGTTGACCATCGGGAGGGGCCGGGCGGGGGAACTGGCAGACGCGCGGGAACCGAGTCCGCCTAATACCGCGCTGAGTGGCGCGGCCGGCGTACTCGCGATGAACGAACGATCCAGCAGACTGCGAGGCCGCGTCCACTCTGCGCTGTATTAGGCGGCCCCACTTGCGCGGAACGTGCAGGCGCGCGGGAGGTGGGATGAGATGACCTGGCTGGGAACCTCACCGCTCGCGATGAGCTGGCGCCCAATCATCTTTGCAACGGCTCACTCCTCGAACCATAATCTCACGGAAAAAACAACCCGAACACTAGCTCACGCAGCCACTCGCTCGCAATCGCTACGACACAGCCCAAGATTAATCCTGCGAGGGATCCAACAATTATCTCTCTCCACCCGAATGCGAAATCCTCCGTCACGGCGGCAAACCACAAACTTGCGATCGTAAGAACAAATGTGAATATGAAATACGCCGCACGTTCGGAGAACCTGAATCCCCACCGCCGCTGCGGTGCGCCGTTGGAGTGATCTGTTCCCTGACTTACCTGATTCATGTCAATCGTGACCTGGTCCGGCACCCAAACTTCCCGACTCAGGCAGGGCGATATCGTGTGGCGGAATCTGTCTTCTATAACCAGAGACTGCCATATCACCAAATGTGCCGCCGCCGGTCGCACAAACGAGGGCAAAAAAGAGAGAAAATACTGAGGGCGCGTCGACCCCGCCGCCGAGCGTGCCCATGACTACTGCAAATACTGTCACTCCGACCAAAAGGCTCGACCACGGAGTTCGAAACACACGCGCAATTGTACCGACGATGAATCCAGTCACACCAACCACCACCGGGCCGCCATACCATTGCATCGCAGCATTAACGGCATCAAACTGCACTCTGCTTGTACATGCGCCCTCCAGAAGGCTCATCCACGCTGCGTGGTGAGCGGGAGGCAATGTCCTGACCGCCATCGAGAGTGCCGAGACGCAGTAATCAATTAGCGCAGAGGCAATAGCAACAACTGAAATTGTTAACAGTCGTCGCATAGTTAGCCATTTCCTCCGACCCACTTCCAGAGCTCCTCAAAAAGTTGCTTCAACTTTTTCGTGCCAGGCCTATTAAACGGATTCATGACGCTTTTGCACTTCATTAACATCGCGCGGCAGGCGTCGGACTTGTTAACGCATTCAGTCCATACTGGGTCGGACGTTCCTACGTTCGAGACGATTGCAGTTGCCTCATCATCTTCGCCGACTTTGTTGTAGTCAAACTTCTTTGCGCAACAGCTCGCTTCTTCATAACACTTCTTCGTCAGCAACTGACAACCCCACGGGTTCGGGAGGTAGCTCTGCCACGGAACCAAACCAAGAGGATCCGTGTAAAGCATGGGGTTGCCGTTGACATAGCTATAGAAATGGCGACTAGCGCCGTATCTCAGCGGATCTTCGGAGAGGAATCTTCCCGTGCTAGGTGATAAGTACCTCGCTCGATAGAAAAGCGTTCCCGCTTCGCCGCTTTCTCTTGCGGTGTAACGAAACGGCTGGGAAAAATTCTCCGTCTCAGATCTGCTTACGCCCCAGGCGTCATACACGTAGCCGTTCTTCACCGCACCGCCAGCGTCATTGAGGAGCGTAACGGAGCCAAGAGCATCGGTCACGTAGTAATCGACCTCCCCCGAACGAGCGATGGCCAAGGGCTCGTCAATGCCGGGACCATAGAGGTACGACAGGGTTTGACCGCCGGCCTCCTGGACGAGGTTCATGCCATCGTAGAGGTAGTTCTTCTGCGTGCCGGCGTTTTTCGTGACCCGCTTGCCAGCATAGTCGTACTGATAGGTCGCGGTGATGGGGCCGGTAATGGAGGTGAGCTGGTGATTCGGCGGATTCCAGCCGAACCCGGTGACCCCGCCGGGGCCATTGCGCGACGCCGTGTCGCCCAGGCTATTGTATCCGTAGGAGTTGACCCCGTCACTCAGCAGCCGCTGCCAGTTCAAGGGGTTCGTGCCGATCTTCTGATACGTGTAGGCCGTCGTGCTCCCGTTCACAGTGTTGGTGGTGCGGTTGCCGATGTCGTCGTATGTCCAGGAGTGCGTTTCGCCATTGAGGGGCGCGACGTTCGGATAGTTGGCGCGGCTCAGCTGGTAGAGCGAATCATAGTAATACTGGGTCAAGGCATTGTTCAGGCTTTGGGACGGCACGGTGGCTGTCATGGCCGTGCGCTGGTCGAGCATCGTCTGCGCTCCCGTCGCGTGATCGACATCGTACTCATAACCATAGGTCGCGAGGTTGCCCGCCGACGGATGGACGTTGGCGAGTTGGACTAGCCGCCCGCGATCGTCGTAACTGTAGCTTCGGGTCTGCCCATTCGGGAACGTCACGGTCTGGTACTGACCGTTCATCGTGTAGGCATATTTAAAGTTGCCCAAGACCGGGGACCAGCCGATCGTGTTGAGACTGCCGTCAGGATAGTACGAGTAGTATGCGGCAGCTCCGCCCTGCACGCCGTAGCTCGCGAGCGTGTCGTTCGGGTTGTGCGAATAGGTGATCGTCCCACGCGCTCCGTCCTTAACACTCTGCAACCGGTACGAGGAGTCGTAGGTGTATGTGTGGAGCTCGCCTGGAGAGATGTACTGATCATCGACCGACGTGAGCTTTTGTCCCGTGTAGGTGTAATTGACGTAGGTGGCGCTGGTCTTGCTCGTAAGGCGTTTCAGGCGGTCGTAGTTAAATGCTTCCGACCCGGATTCTGGGCGGTATTTGGTGTGAAGAAGACCGTCCGCGTAATACCAATATTGCTCATAGGAGTTGTCAGGAAAGGTGGTTGTCAGGAGTCGGTCGTAAACGTCGTAGTCGTACCGTGTCTGGTTGTTATTTGCATCCGTGATCGAGGTGAGGAGCCGCCGCGTGTAACCATAGGTTGTAGCGTGGCTCTGGGCATCGACGCTCTTCACCAGCCGGCCGAACTGATCGTACTGCTGTCTGGTCAAGGCACCATTGGGATCGGTAACGTCCGCGGTCAGCAGTTGCGAGGCCGCGTCGAAGTGATCGTAGGTATAGGTCGTCACGAAGTTCAACGGCGAAGCCACGGTGGGTTTTGGCAGTGTAACGGTGAGTATGCGGTCTGCGGCGTCGTAGGTGTAGGTCGTAACATGGTTCAGCGGGTCGGTGACCGAGGTGACACGCCCGAGCGCGTCATAGCCGTACGTTGTAACCGGCCGCGTGCCTGCGTCGTTGTTCGCTGGCCCGGTGACTGCCTGAAGATTCCCTGCCGAGTCATAGGTATAGTTCGTAGCTACGCCCATTCCGTCGCGCGTCTCGGTAACACGTCCCTTCGCGTCGTACACGTACGTGGCAAGGGTGTCGTAATTCGTACCGTCATCACGCACGCGGTTCACATGAAAGAGAGCACCCGGCGCGGAGTCGCTCAGCGAGTAGTAGTCATACTTCCATCCCTGCCAGTCGGGATCCCGGAGGCCTGTAAGCGGCTTTTTGGGAGTCACCGAGGTCACCTTGTCGGGAAACGTTGTGTCGTAGGTGTAGTCGAAACGAATCTCTTGTGGGCCGCCCGTGTCTCTTGTATTCGTGAGGACATTGCCACGGCAGTTGTAGGTGTAGTCGGTGATGACTACGGACTCGTCCGTGCTTCGCTTTAGGAGACCATCGAGGCAGCCGTCGCTCGTGGTGTAGTAGTCGGAGATGCGTTCGTTCGATTGGTAATTTTGCGGTATCCGGCGGGTGATGAGACCGTAGTTCCCGAATAAATACCACGCGCGATTTCCTGCGAGGTCGGTCCTAAGGACGCTGGCGTCTGGCTGAAGCGCATACGCATAAGTTTCTCCCTGCTCACTGCGCGTGGCCATGCGATTGTCCGGGTTCCAGGTGATATCGGTAATGACCCGCCCCCACGGATCCTTGATCTGCGACATGAGAGGCGCGTACTTTCCCGTCACATACGAATACGACGTGGTGCGGCTGAGCGGGTCGGTGACGCCGGTCATCACACCCCGGGCGTCGTAGGTGTAGTGCACGAGTCTTCCTGTGTGATCACGAAGGTCACTCATGCGGCCATCCGGTCCCCAGAAGACATCGAGGTATCGGCCCGAACCGGCGGTATCAGCGACGCGCTGCAGCCTGCCGCTCCCGTCATACGTGAACGAAAGTGCGTTTCCGTAGTCGTCGGTCATGGTGAGCAAAGCACCGGTGGTAGCGTCATAGTGATACTTTGAGCGAGTGTGCTGCGGGGTCAGATCGAATGTGCCATCCGCGTTTTTCACAAAGGTGTCAAAACGAGCGGGTGGATTGGAGAATGCGCCGCTGCCCATGTCGACGTAGCGGTACGTCTCGCCGTTGGGCATGACAACATCCGCTTCCTTCGAATAAACATTGCCAGCGCCGATGGCGTAGGCCGCGTAGAACACACGTGACGTGAGGCCGGAGACCCAGCCGTAACCCATCGGCCCGTCGACGAGATGGGAACTGCGGTACAACCGGTACGCTGTGAGAGGGAACCCATTCGTAGGAATGTTCAGGTCGGTCTCAGAGAAGAAGTAGACGCCCCCCTGTGCCGTGCAGGGCGAAGCACTGCAGGGCTTGGGATTGGGACCGGGGTAGCATGGTCCCTTGCCGGTTTCAGGTGCTATTTTGCACGGCGGCGGCGGGTCCTCCTGGGGAAAGCACAGGGATCCAAGGTTGCATTGCGGGATTTGTGAGCCACAAAAATTGCCAAGGCCTTCCGCCATCACGGTCGTGGCCGCGCTCACGACCAGCAGAACTAAGAGGGTTACGCGAAGTCGATACATGCTCATTTTCCTTCCTAGTACATGACTCTGGTTGCGAGGCGAATGGGAATGAAGCTACCGCTTTGGGCATCGGAGGCAATAACCGTGACCATGTAGGGGCCTTCGGCCACCCACATGCCGTTGTCAGCGCGACCATCCCAGGTAACGGTAACCGTGCCCGGGGACACGTTCGAGAGGCCGATCGAGCGAACTACGCTCAGGGACTTTGAGTTCGTGTAATAAACATAAACGTTCGCAAGCCGGTTTCCCGTTGTGCTCATCGTGAAGGTGAGAGTCTGGTTGCCGCTCGGCGGCCGGTAGAGCGCGGGAGAGAAAACCGGGTTCGTGACAACGGGCGCATTTCCGTACATGAATGTGGCGTTCACGGGGAACGTATCGAGACGACCGATGACGGAGAAAAAGCTTTTGTCGAAGAGCGGAAACCCTGATGCGCTCATACCGTTCCAGAAAAATGTATGGGACCCGGGCGCCTGGTACTCCCCGTCAGTCAGACACACCGTGGTTGGCACGGCGCTGCAAATTGCATCAAACTCGTAGTTTCGGTAGCCGACCTCGAGATTGATGCGGTAGGCGGTGCTCAGTGTGTAGCTAACCTGCAGCGGAGAGTTGTTATAGGGATCGAAGGGCGAACTGGTCGAGATGATGCCAAGATCCACGGCGATGCCGCCGCGCATGACACTGCTGCGATCCCATGTCATGCTGCTCGTGCCACTCGTTACTGTAGCTTTGTGACGATAGAGGCCATCCTGTAGGAAGGTACCGCTGTTAATCCTGCCGTCCCATGTATCGTAATAGGTTCCCGCGACTCGCGACGTGTTCGCGAGTGTTTTCACGAGGGTGTTACTGTTGTCGACGACAAACAGATTTTCCGTGAGCGTAAACGGAACGATGCTCCGGTATCGCATGGTGCTCGTAGGTTGATTGAACGAGTAGGCCGGGCTGTCGGAGAGGTCGACTTGCTCCACCCTGAAGTTCGCGATCGTCGTCGTGATGGAGCCGGTCTTCGTATTGCCGGCCAAGTCAGTCGCTCCCCACTGGATCGGGAACGTACCGTTCGGGTATCCAAGCGTGTCCAACGCGTAGAGAGTGCCCGAACGGCTCCCGTATTCGCGAGCGAGACCAAGGATGTACCACGTCGACATGTTCGTATCGCTCATCGTGCCGGTGATGTTCACGATGCTGTTTCCGTTCGCGGTAACGTTCGAGAGCTGCTGGCCGTTAGTCGGAGCTGTGATCGTGGCGACCGGCGGAGTATTGTCGAGGGTGGTGGTGCCGGCCGCGTAGGTAACCGTCGAACCGCAGCTCTGGATGTTCAGAAAAAGCTGGTATGGACCCTCGGGTTGCAGGACGCCGCTGTTGTTTTTCCCGTCCCAGTCCCAGTCTGTGTAGCCGGTAGCCGTGCCAACACCGGTTCTAACGGTGACGCCGGCGCTGTTTTTTACATCAACCGTCCACCCTTCTTCAGAGCTCGTGCCGAATCTGACCTTCTGCGTGTCCTGGACCGCATCGTTGTTGGGACTAAAGTACTCCCAGTACCACAGGAAAGGACCCCACCGCCAGCTCACGAGTGCGGGGTCGTAGGTTACGGTGCCGCGTGCGGGGCCAGCCGTGCTCCCTGCGGTGTCGCTGACTTCGTACGTGTAGGTCCCGGGCGCCTGCAGGGTGCCGGCGTTGTCGCGTGCATCCCATGAGGGAACGGCCGGGTCGGCTCCGGTTATGGTTCTGAGGAGCTGCGCGCCGTTGTAGATCTTGAGGGTCCAGGTGCCGTTCACGGGAGTCGTGTACTTGAACCGCGTGGAGCACAAGTCAGCTGGGTCGAAAAGCTTGTACTGGTTCGTGAAGCTGCTGAAGTACTGCGTGGTGTTTGGCGCGACGGTCAGATACGGTTCATACGTAACGCCCGTTGAGACAGATTGCCCGGTGCCTGGACCGCTGCCCGAAGGACCCGAGGCCGCGCCCCAGTAGGTGAGGCGCACGCTCACCGTGCCTGAGGAGGAGTTGGACACGCCTTGAGTGTTGTTGATGAGCGTGCAGTTCGTCGCGACGAGACCGCCGTAAGAGTACACGCCAATCGCCCATCCATTGACCCCTCCCGAATTTTGAATGCTGACAAAGGAAAGGGTCGGCAGCGTTGTCACTGTCCCATTTCCTCCCGTGATGCCCACGGCGCTCTGGCTCGTTCCGCTGATATTCACGTGATCGAGTGTGGGCGAACATGAGTCGATGCCGACGCTCGTGCCGGTCAGATTCGCGTATTTGAGAATGCTCGCGTTTTGCGCCTGCGAAAACTGAATAACTGCATAAGGTGGCCCAGTAATTGTGATCGGAGCTGGCGCGGTTCCGACGGCAACGAGTGTTCCTTGAATCGTCGCCGTGCTATTCACGAACTGCAGCGTGGTCCCGGGATCGATCGTCCAGGTCCCCGTCGGACTCACCGTGATCCCTGAGATCGCCCACGGGATTGCGAATTGGTGAAACGTCGTGCTGCCGGAGATGGTTCCTCCGACAAGGATCGCATTACCGCCCGTATTGCCCGAGACGGTAACGCCGGTGAGGGATGGCAGGCGGGCGTCAGCAACCATATTGAAAGGGTAGCCCGCATTATTTGTAATGCTGGTATTCGAGATATTGATCCCGCCCGAACCTCCACCAATCGAGAGGACGATACCGTTGCCTGCATTGCCCGTAATGGTTGAACTGTTGCGAACCGTTGGATTCGCGGTGCTGCCGTTAATCGTTAGGCCGTCACCACCGCAAGCGTTGATTGTGATGTGATCGAAGGTGGGAGAACTACTGTTGACGAGGATCGCAGTATTGCCTGTGACTGAACTGGTTTGCCCCGCGTACGAGATTGTTGCGAACGTCAGGTTGCTCGCGGTCGGTCCGGTGCCACTGCTAAATGCAATGCCGCCCCAGGAGCCGGGTGAGCCGGTACCATTGAACGTGAAGGTAATCGGACTCGTGGAGGTCCCGATCGCCGTGAGCGTTCCGTCGACTTTGAGCGACGTTCCGGTGTTGAATTTCACCTGGACGCCGGCGTTGACCGTGAGCGTTCCTGCCGTCGTGATACTGATCGGTGCCGTGACGGTATAAGGGCTACCGGTCGTCGTCCAGGTCGTTCTCTTCGTTATGTTGGCAGAGACGGTCGTTCCGCCTCCGCCGCCCGCGGCGGGCGCTAGTTGCGCAGTCGCCGTTCCAGGAAGGAGACCAAAGAATAGTAAGGCAATAAACGCTGCTCCCGTTGCGGTGCGGGTCTCTGGCCTAGCGTTGCGCATGCATTCCTCCGTCGTGGCCCTTCGCCATGAAACGTAGAGCATTCACTGCGACCGCGCCGCTCGGCGAGATCCAGTTCAACGCCACGGTGTGTTCGCCATCTGGGAGATCTTGTACGGGGACTGTGATGCGAGCGTCGGGGGTCGATGGCAGCGTCTGCGTGAGACGGTCATCGACGAACACATAAATCTTGGTTGCTTCCTGAAGAAAGGCCGGTGCTGCCAACCCATTGACGTGCGCTTTGAGTCTCAGAGGGTTCTCCGCGAGCCAGACGGCGTCTTTTCCTGGAGTGGCGTTTTCCGCCTCGATAACCAGCTCTGGTGAGTGATCCTCAAGCGCGGAAAGTCCGGCGTGGTGCGCGTGTGACGTAGCGTGAACTGTCAGCATGCTCGCGCCGGTGCGTTTCGACGCATACTCGAGAAACGATAGCACCCTGTTGTTGGCTGTGAAGATCGCGTTTTCCGGCAAGGCGGTTGCGGCGACTGATAGGACGAAGCCGGGACGATCCGAGACGTTGATGGAGTTGCTTTCGTCTTTCCCGTTCCACTGTTCAATCACGGCGCCCGCCAATCGTGGTTCGCGATTCACGATCGTTTTGAGCACCGGCCCTTCCTTCTCGTGAGTGATTGGATTCTCGAGAATTGCGCCTGCCTGAATGTGCATGCGTGAGGGTTTCTGCAGGATGTACGACACCACGCCGGTGCGACGATCAAACGAGGCCGCCTTCAAGTCGAAGTGTTCCTGGAGTGCATTCGCGGGAAAGTAGATAGAGGTTTGCTTCCCGTGCTTCAGCTCAATCCAGAGTGAGTAGGCCTCATCCGGAACGATCACTCCCGCCTCATCCTTGCCATCCCATGACAGCAGAGTCTTGCCAGCGCGAACCGCGCGCTTTGTCGCCAGCGTCCGGGTCGGAAAGCCATCGCGATCGAGAATGTGGGCGGTCAGTGTTCCCGAACGTACGCACGTAACTGTGATGTGGGTCTGCGCACCGAGGGAGGGAGAGAAGAACCGATCGGTAAGCTTGACCTGGATCGGAGAGGTCTCGGCGCGACCTGCCGCAGAGAAGAAAAGAAGCAGTGCAACTGTGAGGGCGGTGCGCAGCATGGTCACGATAAACTTCCTCTGTTGGGTTCTTGGAAAGAGCGACAAATTCTCCGCTCCCGCTATTCAGTGATGGGCAGAGTTCTTCTGAGGAGTGACGCGATCGAACCTTCCCTACCCCGCTCGGGTTGGGCTTCGGAGTTTGCCCCTCCGAGACGGTGGCCGGGCCGGCAAGGCGCAAACCTGTGCTTGCGAGAAACCGCGCCTAGGGGAATTCGGACAAAGACAGCCGACTGATTTCGAGGCGGCGCTTGAGTCGCTGAGGGTGCCATTTTGGTGAGAACGCCATTGGACTTGAGGATCACATTCGTCAGCTTCAGCTGTCTGAACAAAGCCAGATCTGTCGCTTGCGCCCCGTCCTTGGAACGGGGACATACTTTTCGATTTAACGAGAAATTATATTCGGGACGCCGGATAGTGGACGAGACACCGGCCGGTGTCAAGAAAGATTTGAGAGAAAGATTTGACGATTCAGAACGGACCGCGGTGGGAACGCAGCGGGGCCGTAGACGTCCAGAGCTTGCGGGACTTCAGGTTCAACGCGCTACCGGGGGGTGAGGTCTTAAGTCTTCGCACCGCCCGATTTTCATCAAACCTTTGATTTGGAGCGAATTGTCAGAGGCGTCGCGCCACGACGCCATCCGGAGCTGCACTCAAGCCGCAATTGGCTTCTGGTCGTTGGGCAAGGGGATGACATGTTCGCGTGAGGTAGGGAAACTCCTTCTTTGATCACTCCTAATGTGGAAAGCCAATGGGAGGGTTATGAGGGTCACATCTGCAGTTTGCAGTAACTTATTCTGATGTAGCGGCGGGACGGCCACCGACTGATTTCCTTTCGCAGTGTGCTGCGCCATCCTTGCAGCGCGGCCGGCCCGCCGGCGGGTGTCGGCTGTCCGCGCAACTGCGCGGCCTTACGCGCATATCTGGTTCTTCGAGC
>DASZZV010000407.1:0-17408 GCA_035544835.1 Thermoanaerobaculia bacterium | reverse complement strand
CAAGCCTTTCATCGCCTTCAACTGCGGGGCAATTTCACCGACATTGATCGAGTCCGAGATCTTTGGTCACGAGAAGGGCGCATTCACCAACGCCATCAAGCGACGCGAAGGCTATTTCGAAATGGCCAAGGGCGGCACGGTCTTTCTCGACGAGATCACCGAGATGCCGCTCGATCTTCAAGTCAAGCTTCTCCGCGTGCTCGAAGAGTCGAAGTTTCGTCGAGTCGGCGGAAACGAAGAGATCCAGATCGACGCCCGCATCATCGCTGCATCGAATCGCGATCCTCAGAAAGCGATTGCCGACAACCGTCTGCGTGAAGATCTCTACTATCGTCTCAACGTCTTCCCCATCGACGTTCCCCCGCTCCGCGAGCGACTCGAGGATCTACCGCTCTTCGCTTTTTTCTTCCTCGAGAAGCTGAATGAAACCGAAGACAAGAAGGTCAGCAAGATCGACCAGGAGTTCCTCGATGCCCTGGCTCAATACGATTGGCCTGGCAATGTTCGCGAGTTGCGCAACGTCATCAACCGAGCTTTCATCATGGCCCGCACCGACACGCTCTCCATCGAGACGCTGCCCGACAAATTTCTCGGCGCTCGCCGCCGCCGCTCCAGCACGCTGGTGATTCCGCTGGGACAGTCGATGGAAGAGGTCGAGCGAATCGTCATCGAAGAGACACTTAAGATGACCGATGGCGATCGCAAACGCGCCGCCGAGATCTTGGGTATCTCTTACAAGACTATCTACAACAAGACCAAGAAGTACAAGGATGGAGAGGAAGAAGAGGCGCCGGAGGAAGAGGCTGTGGTGACCACCAAGGTGACGACCAAGGTGGCGGCACCGGCGAAGAAACAGGCTCCTGCCAGGAAGGGGCGCTGATCACGGCGTGTCATTTGCGAGCGGGAAACAACGGCGGCACATTGTTGAAGCACAAAATGAACCGTTGTCAGGCCGATCGGTTGCTTCTTGTGTGGCACAGGCACTCTTGCCTGTGTGCCGGCCGTCGAGGCCGGCTTCTCTTTGAATTGCAGCAGGAACGCCGCTGCTCGACGCCGCGGCACACAGGCAAGAGTGTCTGTGCCACACAAGAAGCGATTGATCGTCTTTCATCTCTTCAATCGCCCCTCCGGGGCTCGTGTCTTTTTCGCAATGGCAAATCCCCGCACTTCGTGCTGGGCTATTCTCAAACGCCCCTACGGGGCTGAAAGCCGCTTGCATCCGCTACTCCCGGCGGAATATAACGTCTTCTCTTTCTGGTTCGGTATCCGCTTTGAAGGGGGTCGAACACCTCCTTCAGTGCGGTTTTGTCTCAAAAAGTGAGGTTGCCCTTGGGTAAGAAGCTGGTCATTGTCGAGTCTCCCGCAAAAGCGAAGACGATCAATAAATTCATTGGTAAAGACTACATCGTGAAGGCCTCGGTTGGTCACGTACGGGACCTCCCCAAGAGCACGCTTGGTGTCGACGAGGAGACCTTCGAACCGACTTATGAGACTCTCGAGGGCAAAGAAAAAGTAGTCAGTGAGCTCAAGGCCGCGGCCAAAACTGCCGACGCCATCTTCATCGCCTCCGACCCTGATCGCGAAGGAGAAGCAATCGGCTGGCACGTCATGAGTCTGCTGGGTAAGGATGCCGCGAAGGTCCAGCGCATCATGTTTCACGAAATCACCAAGACGGCCGTTCTCAAGGCCATCGCCACGCCGGGACAGATTGACATCAATAAGGTGAACGCGCAGCAGGCTCGGCGCGTCCTTGACCGCCTGGTCGGCTACAAGCTCTCACCGTTGCTCTGGGACAAGGTCAAGCGCGGTTTGTCGGCGGGACGCGTTCAGTCGGTGGCGTTGAAGATGATCGTTGAACGCGAGGAAGAGATCCGCGCTTTCGTTCCCGAAGAGTACTGGACCCTGGCCGCTCGTCTCGCTGCATCGTCACCACCCCCCTTCGTGGCCAAGCTCACGAAAATCGGCGGCAAGAAAGCCGAGCTCACGAACGAGACAACTGCTCGTGAAGTCGAGGCGCAGGCCAGGAGTGGTTCCTACGTCGTGGAGAAGATCGCACGGAAGGAGCGCAAGCAGACGCCGGGTGCGCCATTCATCACCTCGAAGCTCCAGCAGGAAGCCTATCGGCGCTTCAAGTATCCGGTAAAGCGGACCATGTCGATCGCCCAGGGCCTCTATGAAGGTAAAGACATCGGCGCGCACGGTCAGGTCGGTCTCATCACCTACATGCGTACCGACTCGACCCGCGTGTCGGACGAGGCCATCGCCGAGGTTCGCGACTTCATTACAAAGAAGTGGGGTCCGGACATCATCCCGGAGAAGCCGAACGTCTATAAGGTCAAGAAATCCGCGCAGGAAGGGCATGAAGCGATTCGACCGACCTCGATCGAGTTCGATCCCGAGATGGTGAAATCGCATCTGACCAAAGACGAATACAACCTCTACAAGATGATCTTCGAGCGCTTCGTGGCCTCGCAGATGAAGCCGGCACTGTTCGATGTCACCGACGCCGACATCGCCAACGGCAAGCTGACCTTCCGCGCTTCCGGGGAAGTCTTGAAGTTCGCCGGATTTCTCTCGGTGTTTCGCGAGATCGCCGAAGAAGAGCCAGCCGACGATTCTGGAACAGATTCAGACGAGAAGCCGCTCCCGAGCGACAAGGCACTTCCTCGAATGGAAGAGGGCGAGAAGCTCGAGTTCCTCAGTCTCGATACGCGACAGAACTTCACCCAGCCTCCAGCGAGATTCACCGAAGCGACGCTGGTGAAAGCGCTCGAGGAAAACGGAATCGGCCGCCCTTCGACCTACGGAAGCATTCTGCAGACCATCCAGACGCGCGACTACACCTACAAGGATGAAGGGAAGTTCATCCCCTCTGAGCTTGGAATGCTCGTGGCGCGCCTCCTCAAGGAATCCTTCGGCGATATCATCGACGAGAAGTACACCGCCAAGATGGAAGACGAACTGGATGACATCGAGGCCGGAAAATTGGAGTGGAAGACTTCGATCGCCTCGTTCGCGAAGCAGTTCAACCGCGACCTTGACAAGGCGAAAGACGAGATGACCAAGGTCAAGGGTGAAGGACTCAAGACCGACGAGATCTGCGACAAGTGCGGCTCACCGATGTCCATCAAGTTCGGACGTTTTGGAGAGTTTTTGGCCTGTACGAATTATCCCGACTGCAAGAACACGCGCGAAGTGGCCATGAAGGGAGCAAAGCAGGAACCAGCTGAAGAGCTGACCTGTGACAAATGCGGCAAGCCGATGACGCTCAAGCGGTCGCGATTCGGTCAGTTCTACGCCTGCACCGGCTATCCGGATTGTAAGAACACCAAGGACCCGAAGCTCCTCAATGTGGCTGTCTCTGATGAGCCTCAGCCGCCCTGCGAGAAGTGCGGCAAAGAGATGGTGATGAAGCGGGGGCGATACGGTCCGTTCTACAGCTGTTCGGGCTATCCGGAGTGCTCGAACATCCGCAAGATTGGCGGTAAGGGGAAGGGCGGTGCGGCCGAGCCGACCGGTGTTCACTGCCCGCTGTGCGAGGAAGGTGAGCTGGTTCAGCGCAGCTCGAAACGTGGGCCGTTTTACTCCTGCAACCGCTACCCCAAGTGTGAGTTCTCGATGTCGAACAAGCCTGTGCCCCGCGCCTGTCCGAAATGCGCCGCTCCCTATCTGATGGAGAAAGAGACCAAGCGCGAGGGACACATCGAGCTCTGCAACAATCCGGAGTGCGACTATCGCGCGAAGGTTGTGGAGACAGAGCCGGTCGCGAAGTAAAGAATTCGCCTCTCGACAGTCGGAGTGGCGGCATCTCTGCCGCCTGGCCCGGCGGCGTCCCGCGCCGCCGTCTTTGTGATTCGCTGCAACGGAACGGCGCCACGGGATGGCGCCGGGCCAGGCGACAAGATGTCGCCACTCCGATCGTTGCGCTCAGAGCAGTTGGTGGAAGAATCTGCCCCAGCGCGGTACGTAGTGGTGGTTGTGATCAAGCGACAGCACGACGGTTGTCGCGCGTCCCACGATTCGATCGCGCGAGACGGGGCCAATGAAACGGCTGTCATAGCTTTGATCCCGGTTGTCACCCATCATGAAATACTGGCCGGCCGGCACTCTAACCGGGCCGAACGAGCGCATCGCGTATTCCGATGGCACGAGCATCATCTGATGCGAGCGCGTGCCCAGATCTTCCTCGACCACAACTGAATTCTGGCCCAGGGCGCTGCGATCGTCATGTACGAGCGCCTCATCGATCGGCTGATAAGCGGCGGCGTTTTCATTGACGAACAGACGCTCGTTGCGCAACTCCACGACGTCTCCCGGGAGACCGATGACGCGTTTCACCAGCCGTTTTCCATCGGCCGGCGAGAAGAACACCACGATCTCGCCTCGCTTCGGCTCACCCCAGGTGGCGATGTGCCAGGTGGTGAACGGGACCTTGAGGTCATACGCCAGCTTGTTGACGAAGACGCGGTCGCCTTCGAGGATGGTCGGTTTCATCGACCCGGTCGGGACGTCATTCCAATCGGCCAGGGCCGATCGCATGGAACCAAGAACCGCCGCGGTGATGATGAGCGGACGGATCCACTCCATCCAGAAACGCTTCATGAAAGAGTCAGTCACGGACAGGTTTCTCCTGCTTCTATAACGGATTGAGGTGGGTAGAGGTTTCAGCCTTTGTCTTTTCCGGACCGGCCAGGAAATCGTTCACCAGGGGAGTGATGAGATCGTAGTCGATGAGAAAGGCATCGTGTCCATTGGTCGTCACGATTTCGTGGTATTCGGAACGGACGCCGAGGGCCGAAAATGCCGAGTAGACTTTCAGCACTTCCGCTGGTGGAAAGAGCCAGTCGGTGTCGAAGGAGATCAGGAGGGCACGACCGTCGAAGCGGGCAAATGCTTTCGGTAGCGAGCCGAACTCCTCCTCTAAATCCATCTCATCCATCGCCCTCTGGACGCGGATGTACGAGTTTGCATCGTAGGACTGCGCGAACTTCTTTCCCTGGTACTCCAGGTACGAATCGATCTCGAACTGACGGGTGGAACCGCGACGTCGTCGCCCGAACTTTTGCTCGAGGGCCTCCTGCGAGAGGTAGGTCATGTGGCCGACCATGCGGGCAACTTCAAGACCGCGAAGCGTCGAGCCGTTCTCGTAATAGTCGCCTCCCCGGAAAGCCGGATCGCTTTCGATGATCTTGCGGCCGATGACGTGCCACGCCATTCCTTCAACGGGAACGGCGGCAGCAGCGGCCATGCTGATCAACGACGCCGCACGCTCGGGGTGAAGAGCCCCCCACATCAGAACCTGCATTCCGCCGAGCGACCCACCGGCCACCGCTTTGAGTCGCGAGATTCCGAGCGCGTCGACCACCGCTCTCTCGGCTTCGATCATGTCGTGGATGGTCACCTGCGGATAGGCCGAACCCCAGGGCCTGCCAGTTCTCGGGTTTATCGAGCTCGGAGCCGTCGTGCCCCAGCACGAGCCGGGAAAGTTCACGCAGACGACGAAGTCATGTCGCAGGTCGAAGGCTTTACCGTAACCGATCAACCCATCCCACCAGCCAGGCTTGGGATCAGTTTCGGAATACTTACCGGCGGCATGAGCGCTTGGCGACAGAGCGTGACAGACCAGAATGGCGTTGGAGCGATCTTCATTGAGCTCGCCGAAAGTCTCGTAGGCGATCGAGAAGGGAGCGATCACCTCCTCGGAGCGGAATCGAAAACCCTCCGGAATCGTGAGCAGCGTCGGTGGCGGCGTCAGAAATGTGTCACCGATGAGGTGTGGCTCAGCCATTTCCGCGAAGAATAGCAAAGGACGGGCAGCATCGTCCGAGTTGCTGAGTTACTGAGTTGTCGGAAGCCGCGTAGCGGCGAAATCTCGGTAGCCCACGGCGTCAGCCGTGGGTTTTCTGACGCACCCAATTCTCATCCAGCCCCGTAGGGGTGCATTCGAACCCATGCCGTCCCTACGGGGCTCGAATCCCGCGCGGTCCCGCTTTCCCACGGCTCACGCCGTGGGCTAACGAGATGTCGCCGCTACGCGGCTGGCGCCGAAACTCCGATAACTGAGCAACCCCAACTCAGACCGTACTGAAAATCGCCGTGGCGGCGCCTGCAAACACGTTCAGCATGCGTTCTATCCAAGTTCTGAGGCGTGGGGTAGAATTCGCCGCTCGAATTCACCCCTCTGAGGTACTTCCGCCATGAGAACAAAAGTAACTGTAGTCGGAGCCGGTAATGTAGGTGCAACCCTCGCCCAGCGAATCGCCGAGAAAGAGCTCGCTGACGTCATTTCCATCGACATCGTCGAAGGTGTGCCGCAGGGAAAGGCGCTCGACAACATGGAGGCGGCGCCCGTCGAGCGGTTCGACGCGAAGATCATCGGCTCGAACGGGTACGACGAGTCCGAGGGATCCGACATCGTCGTCATCACGGCCGGCCTTCCCCGCAAGCCCGGCATGAGTCGCGACGATCTGCTCTGGAAGAATGAAGAGATCGTGTCCGGTGTCACGAAAGAGATCGTGAAGCGGTCGCCTGACACGATCATCATCGTTGTCTCGAATCCGTTGGATGCCATGTGTGAGGTGGCGCGTCGAGCCTCAGGCTTCCCGCGCGAGCGCGTGTTCGGAATGGCCGGCGTCCTCGACTCGGCCCGCATGCGAGCCTTCATTGCCATGGAGCTGAACGTTTCGGTGGAGAACACACATGCCTTCGTGCTGGGCGGCCACGGCGACACCATGGTCCCGCTGCCCCGCTATTCTACGGTCGCTGGAATTCCGATTACCGAGCTGATGGCAAAGGATCGCATCGACGCCATTGTCGACCGTACTCGCAATGGCGGTGCCGAGATCGTGAATCTGCTCAAGACATCCGCCTGGTATGCCCCCTCCTCAGCCACTGCTGAAATGGTCGAGGCGATTTTGAAGGACAAGAAGAAGATTCTCCCTTGCGCAGCGTATCTCCAGGGCGAATACGGTTATGACAAACTTTACGTCGGAGTGCCGGTCAAGCTGGGCCGGGGCGGAGTCGAGGAGATCATCGAGATCAAATTGACGGCCGAGGAGAAGGCCGCGCTCGACAAGTCGGCGGATGCGGTGAGAGAGCTGTTCGGATTGCTGAAGACGTAGGTGTGGATTTCGAATTTCGGAATTCGAATTTCGAATTTAGAAAAGGCAGAGACCAACTTCGGCACTCGAACTTACGGTTGGTTCTTTTAAATCCGAAATCCGAACTTCGAACTTCGAACTCCCCCATATACAAACGGTGGCAAATAACTCACCCTTGTCGTCATGAAACGCCTCGTCATCGACATCGAGACCGTCGGCACTCCATGGGAAGAGCACGATCAGTACGTTCGTGAGTACCTAATCAAGGGACTCAGCGAGGCCGAGGCCGAGGAAGAGAAAAGGCGGGGTGGTCTGTCGCCGTTCCGAGGGCACATCGTCGCCATCGGTGTCATCAATGCTGACGACGGCCGCTCCTGTGCTCTGTACGAAGTTCCCGGACAGACCGAGCTCATCACCCGGAAGGAAGGAAACCGAACCTTCATCTCCGGCAGCGAGAAGCAGATCCTCGAGAAGTTCTGGGATTTCCTCGGTAGAGATGATCGCTTCATCACCTTCAATGGACGCCAGTTCGACGGACCGTTTCTGATGATTCGATCCGCTGTGAACGGGATCGTTCCAAAACGGGACCTGGTCGGCTATCGATACAGTTTCCATCCCAATTGCGATCTCCGCGAGGTGCTCAATTTCTGGGGAACGCTGGGACGTCAGAGTAAGTTCAATCTTGATTTTGCCTGTAAGGCCTTCGGAATCATCAGCTCGAAGACCGACAGCATGGACGGACGAGCCGTCGAGACGTTTTATCGCGCCGGTCGTCACGAGGAGATCGCCGTCTATTGTCTGGACGATGTTCGCGCCACCTGCGAGCTGTATCTGAAGCTCGCCTCTACATTGCTGATCTGGGAAAAATCTTTTCAGCAGTCGGAACGTAACTCGCGCGTCGCTGGCGAACCTCGTGAGATGCCTCGGTCGCCGGCCGGCGGAGCTGTCGACTTCATCCAGGCGCTGAATGAGGGAGCGGATGCGCTGAGCGGTTCCATCGATCAGTTTGAGATCACGACGAAAGAGGAAATCGTCTCGACGAGAACTTCCGCGACGATCCTCGGGAAGCTTCTTTCACCCGCTGCGAAAGAGGAAGAACTACTGGCTCTCGAGAACGACGAACTGCCGCCCCTCGACGAGATCTGAGGGCTACGGGGCTGGAAGGTGCCATCGGCCTGCTGTTGCCGCGCGCATCGATCATAGAATAAGCAGATGCGCGTTTTCAGATCACGGATCTTCTCTCCGTTGACCGACCCGTTTGCCACCGAGCCGGTCGAGAAGAGCTTCACCTATCTGCCTGACGGTTACATGGTCGTCGCCGACGACGGGCGTATTCACGATGTCGGCGACTGGTCGGCCGCGCCCGCTTCGATCCAGGAGGTCGCCGAGCATCTGGGATCTTCTGCTCTCATCACCCCAGGCTTCGTCGACACCCATCTCCATGCTCCGCAACTGGAGATGATCGGCTCCTATGGCGGTCACCTCCTGGAATGGTTGAATCGTTACACCTTTCCCACTGAGGCCAGATTCTCTCAGGCTTCGCACGCCCGAACCGTGGCCCGCGCACTCTTCGATCAACTGCTACGGAATGGCACCGTCTTGGCGTTGCTCATGTCTACGATCCACCGTGAAGCCACCGAGATCTTCTTTGAAGAGGCAGAACTAGCAGGCTTTCGCGGCATCATCGGAAAAACGATGATGGATCGGAACGCCACGCGAGAGCTCACCGAGGATCCGGTCCGGTCGTATGAGGAAAGCCGTGAACTGCTGGTGACCTGGCATGGCCGAGGTCTTCTTCGCTATGCGATCACGCCACGATTCGCACCGACCTCGAGCCCCCGCCTTCTCGAGGCTGCCGGACGTCTCAAGGCCGAGTTTCCTGACGCCTACGTTCACACCCACGTTTCCGAGAACGCCGACGAGGTTCAGTGGGTCGCTGAGCTTTTCCCTGAGCTGTCGAGCTATGCGGGTGTCTACGATCGCTATGGTCTTCTGAGCTCCCGAACGATCCTGGCTCACGGAGTTCATCTGACCGATCACGAGTTGCGACTGCTGCGCCTTCGGGAAACGCGCATCGCCCACTGTCCGAATTCGAATCTGTTTCTCGGCAGCGGTCTTTTCCCATTGCAGCGCGTTCTGGACTGCGGAGTGCGAGTCGGACTCGGTAGCGACATTGGAGCGGGAACGACGCCGTCGATGTTCAGCGCCATGAGCGATGCTTACAAGGTTCAGCAGGTACGAGGTGTGTCACTGAGTCCTTTCCAGCTCTGGTATCTGGCCACGCTCGGCGGCGCTGAGGTATTGTCGTTGGACACGGAGACCGGAAGCCTCATCGCGGGGAAAGATGCGGACTTCCTGATTCTCGATCTCCAGGCGACTTCGCTGCTCACCCTGAGGACCCGGCACGCCTCCTCCATCGAGGATCTTCTGGCCGGCCTCGTCTTCATGGGCGACGAGCGCGTTGTGCGCCGGAGTTTCATCAAGGGTCGAGAGGTTTTCACGCGAGAAGAGAGCAAGGCCTAGCCGCCGGCTTAAGCTGCGTTACGACCGAGGGGAGCGGGCGCCTCGCCCGCTCTTCGAGCGAATACTCGAAGAATTGACGTGTTGTGATTGCAGAGCGGGCGAGGCGCCCGCTCCCCTCGGAGGTGCGTCAGAATCTTTTCTTCAGCACTTCGTGCTGGCAACACCGGGCTGGCTTCGAACGGTATTTTCGTCTGGCTCGTAGTTTGCGGTTGAATGCGCAGGAGGTAGCGACATGCACAAACTATTACTCAAGCGAACTCTGGTGGCCGTAGCCCTCTGTCTGCTCGCGCCGTACGGCTTCGCGCAGAACACGTTTGGGCAGAGTGGTGGCGTCTGGTCCAATCCGTCTCAAATCAGGGCCGGAGCCCGAGGCAGCGTGATCGGGACCGTGTCCAAAACGGACACGTCGCGGGGGATTTTCGACCTCACACCCGACGGACAGACGCGGTCAGTCCGCGTGACTACCGACGCTCTCGCCACCCAGTACCGTGGTTTCGGCGGTACTTCGGATATCTTCTCAGGCGCCTCGGGTTTCGGGCGGCTACACACTGGCGATCGGGTCGAAGTCTCGGGAATGGGCGGCGCTTCGTACTCGGTCTCGGCCGACGACGTCCTGTTGCTGGGACGTGGCGGCGCAGGCTCATCGGGCACTGCCATTCCCGCGAGTCCGATCGAAGGCATCGTTCGCAATACTCCTGACCAGGAGACTCGCATCGTCGTCGAGACCGACGACCGCCAGATCTACACGATCCAGGGAACCTCTACCACCCCGGTTTACTTTCAGGGCCAGTCCTATCGAATCTCCAACATCGAGGCCGGCGACAGAGTACGCATTCAGATTGCGCCTGCGAATTCGATCAACGATCTGCGGGCGCGATCTATCGACGTCTTGACGAGCGTCTCAGCAACCGGCGCAACCGATGTCGATCGCTCGACGATCACGGCTGTTGTCGGACGCATCACACGGATGGACACGAGGGGCCAGACCTTCCGCGTCACCACTGATCGGAATGTCGAAATCCCTGTCGACGCCCGCGACGCGACGGATTCCTCGGGCCGTTCCCTTCGAATTGCCGACCTGCATGTCGGCGATCGGGTGGAGGTGAGTGGACGATACGGTTCGAACGATGTATTTCTCGCCTCGACGGTCAGAATGTCCTCGCTCGATACCGGCGTTCGCGGAAGGGACGGCGATGACGTCACCACCACCGGTGACACCGACCTGACCGCTGTCGTCATTTACGGAACGGTCCAGGGCGACCTCAGCGACACCGGCAAACTCACCGTCAAGGAGACGTCGGTCAAAGAGACGACGAGCTCCCGTATGTTCACAATTCTGGTTGACGAAGACTTCATCGTTCGCACCCGAACTGGAACCTACGTCACCGCCAACCAGCTGAAGGTTGGCGACAAGGTGGTCGTCAAAGCGTTCCGCGACGCCAACCGGCACTACATCGCCCAGACCATTCGAACCCGCTAAATGGTTTATGAAAGGGAGCGGCCCTGCGAAGGGTCGCTCCGGTCTCACTTCGGAGCTCACAGGTGCAGCGTACCGCCCCATCTCCTCAATCGGATCGAAAGAAACAGTTCCTTCCCGGCGTGGCAGGTCCGGCCTCGACGGCTCCCGCCGCCATTCATGATGCGGCCCGCTCGATTCGTGCCGCTCGGGTACGTGCGACGATTCGGGACGTGGTGGATACATTTCTTCTTTTGGCCGTCGATTTCTTCTTCCTCTTCTGGCGTCCGGCCCATATTCCATTTCTCAGCCGTGACGTGTCGCTCAGCGCGCTTCTGGTGCTGCATCTGTTTTTTGTCTGGTTCTGGTTCAGCAGCCGGATCGCGCCTCAGTGGAAGGCGCGACGGATCTCGCGGACCTGGTCGGCCGAGGAACGCCGCCGCTGCGTGATCCGCTGACGCGCTCATCACGCCTGTCATCGAAGAAGGCGAGCTAGTGCCCGGTGTGTGAGGCCCGGAGGGCCGCGGAGCTGGTAGCCAGTGGTGAGCGAAGCGAACCACTGGAAGATGTCAGGAATCAATAATTTGTTTGAAGTTTTCACCGAGCCCCGGCAGGGGCGAAAGCCGCCACCGGATGCCTCGACTGGACGGGCTCTTCTGTCGATCGCTCGCGCCCCTGCCGGGGCTCTGAAAAAAAAGAATCGTTATGATCCCGCGTCCAGTGGTTCGCTTCGCTCACCACTGGCTACCGGCTTACTGGCCCTCCGGGCCGCGCATGAATGGCCAAACTTCAGAGAAAGCCGCCCTTGGGGGCGGCTTTTCATGGTTGTAAGAGAGCCTTAGTCGGCGACCCGTTTTGCCGGCCTCAGGATCAGCTCGCGTCCCGTCATCCAGAGCAGCCCGGTCAGGATGATGAATGGAATCATCGAGAGCATGTCGGCGTGGGCACCGGTCACGAAGGGGTTCTTCTCGGCGATATTGTTCAGGGTCGTGTTGAAGCTCTCGAACTTTGGAACACCTGCCAGGAAGGCGACGATGATTCCGGCGATCGCGCCACCCGCGATATAGCCCGAGGCCATGAGAACGCCCGGACTCTTGTCGGTCTCCGCGACCAATTGCTCCTCGGTGAGGTTCTTGTCTTTGTACTTGCCGCGCAGGTAACGATCCACGGCCAGACGAACGAGACCGCCAATGAGGATCGGCGACGAGGACGAGAGCGGGAGGTAAACGCCAACCGCGAAAGCCAACGAAGGAATCCCGCACATCTCGAGAATCAGAGCGGTCATTACGCCGAGCAGAACGAGCGCCCAGGGCAGCTTTCTGCTCAGAATGCCTTTGATGATGTAAGACATCAGCGTCGCTTTCGGCGCGTCGAACTTCGTCACGTGCTGGCCGTTCGCCCGAGTCGTCTCAGTTCCGTTGATTCCAGGATCGACGCGGTAAACAGCTTTGCCGCTGTCGTCGACTAGAAACTTGATCGCGTTTCCGCCAGCCGGATCCTGCTTGTGCCATACGTGATACAGCTTCGAATCCTCGCCAGCCTGGGGCCCTTTCAGGTTTTCAACGCGGCTCGAGGCTTCACCTGCTGGAGCCACCAGCGCTTCTTTTACAGGGACATAAACAGTCGCGGAGTTGTTGAGGCCGAGAAGAATCGGTCCGAGCACGAGGGCTGAAGCCAGCGCGCCGACCAGGATGGCGATCTGCTGCGAACTGGGGGTCGCGCCCACCAGATAGCCGGTCTTGAGATCCTGCGACGTCGTCCCGCCGTTCGACGAAGCGATGCAGACGATCGCTCCGATCGACAGCGCAGTAACGTAGTAGTTGCTGCCGGTCCAGTTCAGCATGAGGAAAATGAGGCAGGTCAAAAGAAGCGTGGCCACCGTCATTCCGGAGATCGGATTCGATGAAGAGCCAATCTCACCCGTGAGACGCGAGGAGACCGTCACGAACAGGAAACCGAACACGACGATGAGAATGGCCGCGCCCAGGCGCGTCAGGAAGCCGACGCCGCCGGCGTAAAGCGGGTTGGAGAAGGCGATTGCCAGCACGAGCCCGATGATTCCAAGGAAGACCAGCTTCATCGGCAGGTCGCGGTCGATTCGAGCCACGGCCAGCGACTGGTCCTTCACGTTCTGCATGTCTTTCAGGCCGCCCTTGAGTCCATGCCAGATGGTCGGCAACGATCGGAAGACGCTGATGATGCCGCCGGCTGCAACCGCTCCAGCGCCGATGTAGAGAACGTAAGCATTACGAATCTGGCCCGGGCTCATGTCGCGGATCAGAAGGGTCGTGGCGGGCGCGAGTGGCGTGGCGAGCGACGAACCGAAGAACTTGATCATTGGAATGAGTACGAGGTAGGCGAGAACGCCGCCTGCGCACATGATCGAGGCGATGCGCGGTCCGATGATGTAACCGACGCCGAGCAGCGCCGGCGAGATCTCCGTCGAGATCGATCCCCCGGCGAAGGGCGCTCCGAAGACTTTCTCCGGCGTATCCTTCCAGGCTCGGAAAGCCGCCATGAGGCTCTGATAGAGGAAACCGATGCCGAAGCCGGTGAAGATGGTCTTGGCGCTGGTCTCTTCACCACCCAGCGCCGCCGCTTCACGCTTGGCCGTCTCCGAGGCGTTGGCTCGCGACTCCGCCGAGGCTCCCGCTTTCAGCACTTCCGCGCAGGCCGTTCCCTCGGGGTATTTGAGAATACCGTGCTGAGCGACGATGAGCGCGCGGCGAAGCGGAATCATCATCAGGATGCCGATCAGACCACCCAGAACCGCCACGAGCATCACGCGAGTGATCTCGAGATCGAAACCGAGAATCATGATGGCCGGCATGGTGACGCCGACCCCGAAGGCGATCGACTCTCCCGCCGATCCGGCCGTCTGCACGATGTTGTTCTCGAGAATCGTGGCGTCTCGGAGACCGATCTTCGAAAGAAGCCGGAACAGCGTGATGGAGATGACGGCAACGGGGATTGAGGCGCTGACCGTGAGGCCGACCTTCAGGACCAGGTACAGAGACGAGGCGCCGAAGATGATGCCGAGAATCGTTCCCACCACAAGAGGTAGGAACGTGAGCTCGCGCATCTGGACTTCGGATGGTATGTACGGCTCGAACGGAATGGCAGTTGGAGCTCCAGGGACTTCTCCAATCCGGTCTGGAAACTCGTTCGGAACAATGCTGGCCATCAGAGAGACCTCACTGAGAATAAAGTAGCAGCCAGTCGTCCGCTGGGACGACAGAGCGTCAGTTTAACTGTAACAGGGGCCAGCCTCCCAGCTTATTCAGTCTGGGGTGAGCTGGCTTTCCAGGGCCGTGGCCTGCGCTGGACGGGGTGTGAAACGCGCACGGCCGAGAAATCGACCTGTGACGCTGGCGAGATTGGCGGCTAGCTGAGCTGGAGCTCCGGTAGCCACGACGTATCCGCCGCCGTCTCCACCTTCGGGACCGAGCTCGATCACGTAGTCAGCCGCCTCGATGAGCTGCAGGTTGTGCTCGATCACGACGAGGGAATGACCACGCCTGATGAGATCACGAAACGTGCGCAGGAGTTGGCGAACGTCGTCGGAGTGAAGGCCGGTGGTCGGCTCGTCGAACAACAGCAGCCGTCGCGCCACTGCCCTCTCGCTTCCGGTGAGGAAGGATGCGAGCTTGAGGCGCTGCGCTTCCCCGCCGGAAAGCGAGGCCGTCGATTGCCCCAGCCGGAGATAGCCGAGACCGACAGAACGGAGCGAGTCGAGTTTTTTGACGATAGCGCGCCGATCGACAAAGAAGCGGATGGCCTCGTCGACGGTCATATCGAGAATTGCGGCAACGTTCTTCCCTTTGTATGTCAGCTTGAGCACTTTCTCGGTGAAGCGCTGGCCGAGACATTTCTCGCAACTCACTTCGACGTCGGCCAGGAACTGCATATCGATCTCGACAACGCCACTCCCCTGGCAGTGCTCGCATCGTCCGCCTGCAGTATTGAAGGAGAGCATGCCGGGAGTGATGCCGTTGAGTTTGGCGTTCGTCGTCGAGGCCAGCACCTTTCGGATCTCATCCCACGCTTTGACATAGGTGGCTGGATTCGAACGGGAGGAACGACCGATCGGACTCTGATCGACCAGCTCGATCTCGTCGATCTGTTCGACTCCCTCGAGTCCTGCAAGCTTCCCGGCATCGACACTGGAGGCGCCGCGATACGTCCGCTGAAATCCGAGGTAGAGACAATCGCGGATGAGCGATGATTTTCCCGATCCGGAAACACCGGCGATCGCCACCAGTGCATTGAGGGGAATGGTCACATCGACGTTCTTCAGATTGTGGGCGGCCGCGCCGCGGATGGTGATGCCGGGATGGTCAGGCGAGTCGATCCCGACGGGCTTCGAATCCTCGTCGTCGACTTCGGACGGCGAATCGGTCCGTCCCGATTCGTACTCGGCGTGCGTCCCGCTGAAGATGAGCCGGCCTCCCAGCTCGCCGGCGCCGGGACCGAGCTCGATGAGATGATCGGCTCCAGCGATGATGAGCGGATCGTGCTCGACGACGATTACGGTGTTGCCGCTGATGCTGAGACGCCGCAGTACAGCCAGCAGCCGTTCGCTGTCGCGAGCGTGAAGACCGACCGTCGGCTCGTCGATGACATACATCGTCTCGGTCAAGCCGCCGCCGAGGGCGGCGGCCAGGTTGATGCGCTGGGACTCGCCACCGGAGAGTGTGCGAGTCTGCCGATCCAGCGTGAGATAAGAGAGCCCGACCTCGTCGAGGTAAATCAGACGGTTCAGGATCTCGCGGCGGAGGTGACCGGCCATCTTCTCTTCCCCGAGTGACATCGGGAGCAACTCCCAGAACTTCCGCGCTGCACCGACGTTCATGGAGAAGAGGTCAGCGATGGTGCGTCCGCGGAAGAGAACGTTTCTCGACTCGGCCTTGAGGCGTGTCCCCTGGCAGGCCACGCACAGCTCGTAGCTGCGATATTTCGCGAGTTTTACCCGAACGTGAATCTTGTACTTCTTGGTCTCCAGCCACTCGAAAAATCCCTTGATGCCATACCACTTGCTGCGACCTCGGTAGAGCAGCTCCCACTCCTCGGGGCTCATCTGGTCGATCGGAATGTCGAGTCGCAGGCCGTATTTCCTGGACGCTTTTTCGAGGTCCTCGTAGGTGTCCTCGTAGCCGGGCGAGTTCCAGGGAGCGATCGGACGCTCGTTGAGAGAGAGACCGCGATTGGGAATCACTTTGTCGAGATCGATGCCGATGACTCGACCATATCCCTGGCAGGTTGGACAGGCCCCCAGCGGCGAGTTGAAGGAGAAGAGATGCGGAACCGGATCGGGGAACTCGGTCTCGCAGGTGTCGCATGAAAAGGTGTAGGTGAACCTCCGCCGCTTCCACTCCTCCCCCACCTGGCTCAGAACCGTAACGACGCCGCGGGAGATCGAGAAAGCCTGCTCGATTGCCTCTACTACTCTTGCGCGCTCGTCTTCCCGGATCGCGAATCGTCCCAGCACGATCTCGGCGGAGGTGTGCCCGGAGAGATCGTGCTCCTTGAGGTCGACGATCGCCCCATCGATCCAGGCACGGTAGTAACCGGCCTTGATGAGCTGCATGAGAATCTCGCCGCGCGTATCGTCGGAGAACGTGATCGGCGCGAGGACGACGATCCGCTCACCGTCAAACTTCTCCATGACAATCGATGCGACCGATTGCGCGCTCTCCTTCTTCACGACTGTGCCGCAGACCGGGCAGAAGGTCTCCCCGCAGTACGTCATGAAGAGGCGCGCGTAGTCGGCGATCTCCGTGGCGGTGGCCACGGTCGACCGCGCGTTCTTGACGGAGTTCTTCTGCTCGATCGAGATCGCCGGAAGGATGCCGTCGATCGATTCGACCTCGGGGCGGTTCATCCTCTCTAGAAATTGACGGACATACGTCGACATCGACTCGACGAACCTCCGCTGTCCCTCGGCGTACAGCGTGTCGAAGGCCAGCGAGCTCTTGCCGGAGCCCGACCGGCCGGTGATGACCGTGAGCAGTCGCTGAGGAATGTCGACATCGACGCCCTTGAGGTTATGAGTCCGGGCGCCGCGGATGGAGATGATGTGCTGCTTCATGGAGCGATGAGAAAAACAGGGTTGGGGGGCGGGATGTTCCGGGGTCAGGGTGCCATCTGAGCAAGGGACGGCGTGCACGCTGCCACCGAGAAAACTGAGTGGGTGTCATCCCGAGCGTCGAGCGAGGGATCTGGGAGGGGGCCTTGCGGTGTGGAGTCTTGGAGCTCTCTTACGATTGTGCGAGGCGCCGAAGGGTCGAGTCCCCCGCCCAGATCCCTCGCTCGACGCTCGGGATGACACC
>DASZZV010000406.1:0-9691 GCA_035544835.1 Thermoanaerobaculia bacterium | reverse complement strand
CGGCGCCACCCTCTCCCCGCCGGGGAGAGGGAAGAGGGCTAACGCAGTGCTGCAGATAAGCAGAGGAAGCGGCTTTAGAGGGCGTCGCGAGGATTGCTCCCCCCACCCGCATCTGTCTGGTTCGCCGACCGCCGCCCAGTTACCATGTCGCCCATGCTTCTCGTCCGTAACCTCAAACAAATCGCGACACCCTCGGGATCGCGACCAAACCGCGGCGCTTCCATGCGCGAGCTGACCATCCATCCCGACTCGGTGGCGGTGGTCGATGGAGAAAAGTTTATCTTCATCGGGAAGGAGTCCGACCTGGATCGGGAGCTTCGTGGCAGGATCACCGACGATCTCGATGGCGGCGGCGGAACGATGCTTCCCGGCTTTGTCGACACCCACACGCATCTTCCATTCGCCGGCTATCGCGAGGCTGAATTCAACCGCCGGCTGCAAGGCGAGACTTACTCCGACATAGCCCGAGGCGGCGGGGGTATTGCCTCGACCGTGCGTTCGACACGGGCTGCTTCCGAGGAAGAGTTGACTGCCCTGGTCGTTGCGCGCAGCAGGACCATGGCGCGATACGGGACGACTACGGCTGAGGCCAAAAGCGGCTACGGGTTGAACCTTGAGGACGAGCTCAAACAACTTCGCGCCATTAACCAGGCCGGGGAAGACGCCGCGGTGCGACTCATTCCCACTTGTCTGGCCGCTCATGACTTCCCACCGGAAAGCGCCGGTGATGAGGCGGCTCGAAGACGATATGTCGATCAGGTCGTCGAGGAGATCCTGCCCGTCGTCGGACAGGAGCGGCTCGCTCGTTTCTGCGACGTTTTCGTCGAGCAGGGAGCATTCACCATCGATGACGGTCGCCGCGTTCTGAACGCCGGCAAAGACGCCGGGATGATCCCGCGGATCCACGCCGATGAGTTTAGTGACTCAGGCGGCGCGGCGTTGGCGGTGGAGCTCGGCTGCGCGTCTGCCGACCATCTGATGTGTGTGTCCGAGAAAGGGGTTCGCGCACTCGCCGCGAGCGGGACGGTGGCAAACCTTCTCCCGGCAACCAGTTTCTTTCTCATGTCCGAGCGCTATGCGCCGGCGCGGGAGCTTATCGATCAGGGCGGAATCGTCTCGCTCTCTACTGATTGCAATCCCGGATCGTCGATGACCGAGTCGATGCAGATGGTGATTCAGCTGGGTGTCCTGCGAATGAAAATGACCGTCGAGGAAGCGATCACCGCCGCCACTCTTCACGGAGCCCACTCCCTTGGTCTGGCCGCGGAGACAGGAACAATCGAGGCAGGAAAGCAGGCCGACTTCATGATCCTCGATGCCCCGAGCTATCTCCATCTCGTCTACCACTTCGGCGTGAACCTCGTGAAGTTCGTGTTTCGAAGCGGTCACCGCGTCGCGTAACACCCCGCGGGTCTCAGGACTAAAGGGGGGAGGCGGCATCCTGCCGCCTCCCCTCTACGCGGGTCATTTCTGAAACAATTGACTGGCGCGGACCAATACATTTTCAGCCGTTTTCCGGAGGATACATTTGAAGAAGATCTTCTTTCTGTTGCTGATGGCCGTTACAGTCTCCACGTCAATGGCCGCTCCCGTGAAATCTCTGCAGGTGCGCAGAAAATCGCTGAACGCGCTTCTCGACGAATACTGGCAACTGACCCTCAGAGAAAATCCCGAGTTCGCCTCCATCCTCGGGGACAAGCGCTGGAACGATCGACTGAGCGATCTCTCACTCGAACAGATCGAGACCCACTTCGCCGGGGACAAGGCTTACCTCAAGCGGTTCCAGGCGATCGATACAACCGGTTTTCCCGAACAGGAAATGCTGAATAAGGCCCTCATGGTCCGTCAGCTCGAGAATGAGATCGAAGATCATCGCTTCAAGTCCTGGGAAATGCCGGTGTCCCAGATCGGCGGCATTCACCTCGATTTTCCAGAACTGGTCAGCTCACTCGACTTCAGTACTCTGAAGGATTACGAAGACTTCAACACCCGACTCCGCCAGTTTCCACGTGCCATCGATCAGACCATCGGCCGCCTGCGCAGCGGGATGGCCGACAAGCTCATGCCGCCGCGCTTCCTGCTGGAGAAGGTCGCCACGCAGGCCGCAAACATCGCCGCGCAGAAAGCCGAGGAGACTCCCTTTGCGCAGCCGCTCAACCACTTGCCTGCGGGAATCTCACCGGACGACCAGGCCCGAGTGCGCTCGGCAATTCTGGAATCGATCAGCGCCGCTGTCCTTCCGAGCTATCGCAGGTTCGCTGCGTTCGTTCGCGACGAATACGCTCCGCAAGGGAGGAGGGATGTCGGCATGTGGGCGCTCCCCGATGGCGCCGATCGCTACGCCGTCCGAGTGCGCAGATCGACGACGACCGATCTGAGCCCGGAAACGATTCATCAGATCGGGATTCGCGAGGTGGCGCGGATCGAGAGCGAGATGCTCCAGATTGCGCACAAGCTCGGCTTTCAGGATCTCAAAACGCTCAATGCCTCGATCGAGAAAAATCCTGAGCTGCATGCCCAGTCCCGCGAGCAGATTCTCGACCTTTATCGCAAGTACATCGGGCAGATGGAGAAGAAGCTACCCCAGCTCTTCGGCCGTCTCCCCAGGGCGAAACTGGAGGTTCTTCCTGTGGAGCAATTCCGGGAGAAAGAGGCTGCCGGCGCTTCATACAACCAGGGGACACCTGACGGGTCGCGACCGGGGCACGTGATGGTGAATACCTCTGACCCGCAGTCACGGAAGATCATCTCGGTCGAGTCGACTTCGTATCATGAGGGCCTTCCCGGCCATCACCTTCAGATCGCTCTCGCCCAGGAGCTTCCGGCGCTCCCACCCTTTCGCCAGCAGGCGCACTTCACAGCCTATGTCGAAGGTTGGGCTCTCTATACCGAGCGCCTCGGCAAGGATGTCGGCTTTTATACCAATCCGTACTCCGACTACGGTCGTCTGCAGGACGAGATGCTCCGCGCCATCCGCCTGGTCGTCGATACCGGCCTGCATGCCAAGAAGTGGACGCGCGAGCAGGTCGTTCAATACTTCCACGATCACTCCGCAATCGACGAGGTGGAGGTGCAGAGTGAGACCGATCGTTACATCGTCTGGCCCGCTCAGGCACTCGGATACAAGATCGGGCAGATGAAGATCCTCGAGCTGCGCGAACGGGCCAGAAAGGAGCTCGGCTCGAAGTTCGATATTCGCCAATTTCACGATCACGTCCTCGATGCAGGAGCGCTGCCGATGAACATGCTCGAAGACCGCATCAACAAGTGGATCGCGTCGAAGAAGAAGGGGTGATTGGGACCGACAGATGTGTGGTTCGTGTGTGGCACAGGCACTCTTGCCTGTGTGTCGGCCGTCGAGGCCGACTTTTCTGTTGAGTTGCAGCAGGAACGCGCGGCTCGACGCCGCGCCACACAGGCAAGAGTGCCTGTGCTACACAAGACGCGACAGCCACGCAAGAAGCGACCGGCGACTGCCTCGGAACCTGCTACCATCCCGGGCCGATGAAAATTGCGACCTGGAACGTCAACGGAATTCGAGCCCGTCACACGCAACTGCTGGAATGGGTACACCGCGACCAGCCCGATGTCCTCTGTCTGCAGGAGCTCAAGGCCAGGCCCGAACAGGTCCCCGAGACGGTCTGCAATCTCGAGGGCTACTCCTGCTACTGGCACGGAGCCGCGGCCTACTCAGGCGTGGGACTGCATATCCGCACGGCCGCTTTCCAGGAAGCACCGAAGTTCTCCCATCCCGAATTCGATCACGAAACACGCATCGTTCAGGCCGAGATCGGCGATCTTGTAGTCGCCTCGGTTTATGTTCCCAATGGGGGAAAGGATTACCCGGCCAAGCTGGCATTCATGAACGCCATGGAGCGCTATACCGCCATGATGGAAAAGTCGGGGAAGACACTGGTTCTCTGCGGCGACATGAACGTGGCCAGAACCGATCGCGACGTACATCCGAAGGAACGCAAGCCGAACATCATTGGTCAACGAGGGGAGGAACGGGAGCTCTTCGAGAAGATCATCGGGAATGGCATGGTCGATGTCGGGAGGGCGCTCGATCCGGACAACGAAAACTACTTCACCTGGTGGGCTCCATGGCGGAACCTGCGCGAACGCAATATCGGCTGGCGCCTCGACTACGTGCTGGCCAGCACGAGTCTCGCCGACCGGGCTGTCTCCTGTCCGGTGTTAGCCGATGTGGGGACGAGCGATCACGGTCCGGTGATGGCGACCTTCAGACCTTAGGCCCGGCGCTCTTTTCACTTCTGGCTTTCGTCATCCAGCGGTCTACCTGATTGACGAACTGCAGGCTGTTCGAGGTCTTGCGGATGAATCCTGCCGCCCCTGTCTTCTTCACCAGCTCGGCCAGCTCTTCCTCGGGTTTCGCCGAATGGAAAACAATGGGACTGCGGCGCAGGAAGTCGAAGAGCTGCGTGAACTCCATGACCTGGTCGCCGCGCAACGCCGGCATCTCAACATCGAGAAGAATCAGTTCGGGCGACTCCTGCTGCACCAGCGCCGGCATTCGGAGAGCCGTGTTCGAGGTGATGACTGTGTAGCCGGCGCTCTCGAGACTTCGTCGAGCTGAGGTCAGCGCGGCTTCGCTGTCGTCGATGATGAGAATCTTCCCTTTGCCTGTATGTGCAATTGCCATGAGTTTCTCCCGGGCTGCTCACCGGCATTGTAAGGGAGGTGAGTAGAATGCGACCCGCTCATGAGTAAAGACTTTTTCCGCGAGGCGCGCTTGCTGGTCGCGCTGGCCGTTCCCATTGCCGCGGCGCAGGCCGGAACCCAGTTGATGGGCGTGGTTGACACCGCCGTGGTCGGTCGTCTCGGAACGATCGAGCTGGGAGCTGCAGGGCTGGGCAACACACTCTTCTTCGCTATCGCCATTGTCGGCATGGGGATCGTCATGGGGATTGACCCGCTCATCTCCCAGGCGCTGGGAGCAGGGGACGCGATCCGGGCGCGGCAGATGTTGTGGCAGGGAGTGTGGCTTTCACTGCTGGCGGGTGGCGCGCTCATGATTCCGATGGCGGCGGCGCCAATGCTCCTCCGGCGTCTGCCGATCGACCCGCAGATCGTCAGCCTGACCACCGGCTATCTCCTGATCCGTACCTTCAGCGTGATTCCAGCGCTGCTCTTCTTGGTTGTTCGGGCCTATCTCCAGGCCCGAGGAATTACGCGTCCGATGATCTACGCGATGCTGGCCGGGAATGTCTTCAACTTCGTGGCGGATCTTCTTTTTGTGTTCGGAGGGGCGCGACTGCCCTGGTGGTGTTTCGGCCTGCGCCATGTTCCGAAGCTCGGGGTTCCGGGGGCGGCGCTGGCGACCCTTCTCGGCTCGTTTGTTCAGCTGGGATTCATTGCCATGGCCGTCCCCGCTTTTCAGAGCGCACAACGTTTCTCGAGGAAACTTGCGCTATCTGAGCTGCTGCGCTCCCTGAGGATTGGAGTCCCGCTGGGCCTCCAGTGGGGAGCGGAGGTCGGCATCTTCGCACTGGTCACTCTGTTCGCCGGAGAGCTCGGAAAGCTGCAGCTCGCAGCGCATCAGGTGGCAATCTCGCTGGCCAGCTTCACGTTCACGGCCGCGGTGGGAATTGGAGCGGCCGGATCAGTCAGAGTCGGTCGCGCCATTGGAGCGCGCGATCAACCGGGAACGCGACGCGCCGGCTTGGCTGCCTTTGCTGTGGGTGGGGCGTTCATGTCCTTTTGTGCGTTTCTGTTTCTAATCTTTCCTGCAGCGCTGGCTCGCATCCTGAGCAGTGAGCCGGAAGTGATCCTTGCTGCAGTACCACTGGTGATGATCGCGGCGGTGTTTCAGATCTCGGACGGGATTCAGGGTGTCGGCGCGGGCGTGCTTCGCGGCGCCGGCGACACCCGTTACGCATTCCTCGCCAACGTTGCCGGCCACTGGGCGGTGGGACTCCCGGTCGCGCTGTTTCTCGGATTTACCCTGCACCGAGGCATCGTCGGGATGTGGTGGGGATTGTGCGCGGGATTGTCGGCCGTGGCCTTTCTTCTGTTGCGGCGCTTTCTGCGGCTCTCACGGGCTGGGATCGATCCGCTGCACAACTCGCCCGTTGCGTAATCGCGGCAAGAAGTTCGGAGTGGCGACATCCTGTCGCCTGGCTCGGCGGCAAAGATGCCGCCACTCCGATTGGCGCTGCCGTTCGTCACGTAGGCAGGAACTTGATGGCCACTGGCAGAATCACGAAGAGCTGGATCGAATCGAAGACTCCGTGCGCGATGATGCACGGCACGAGGTTTTTCGTCTTGTAGAAGGTGAACCCGATGATGAGCGACACCAGCGCAATACCGATCAGCATGATTGGCTGACCATAGCCGGCGTGGGAGATGGCGAAGAGAATCGTTGAGAGCAGCAGGCCGACCCGTTTCTGCAGCCAGGCGCGGTAGAAAAACTCCTCGATCGTCATGGCCGCGAAGACAAGCACGATCTTCTTCCATATCGGGAGCGCAGCCATCCAGGGAATCATCGGAGAGGCTTTGAGGTCATCGCCGATGAGGCCGGCGGCTTTCAGAATGAGTCCTATGGCCAGAGCGGCTGCAATGGTGACGACCCATCCACCAAAACCGACTGCGAAGCCGAGCAGTTCAGACTCGCCGTTGGGATCACGACGAAGGTTGAGAAAGCGGGTCAGCTCGGGACGGCCCGTCAGCAGCCACCATCCGACCAGGAAGATCAGCAGGACGTAGTGCAGTACAAACAGGGAAGGAAAGGAAACATTGCGCAACTCTCCTGCTTGCGTGGGATGCAGCGCCGAAAGCGTCACCATCGTGCTCATCCCGAATAGAAAGAAGCCGAGCCAGGCGTAGGCGGCATAACGGTGAGCGACAGTGGGGAAGTGGTCTGCGCCGCCGAGGAGTCCACGGCGCTGATCGAGAATGATCAGAATCACGTAGCCGGTGAGGATGAGAATGGGAGCGGCGTAGACCAACTTGTCAGCTCCTTCAGGGTTTTCTGCCGAATCTCTGAGCCAGTTTCATGACCGAGGTGGCGATCAGCTTTTTCATACGCTCGCGTGGCCGGAAAGTGTCGCTCCTGGCCATACGACCCGCTTCCGCAGCATCGAATCCCATCGCCGCCGCGACCTCTGGCAGCGATTCACCGAGCGAGACCGCCGGCGGCTGTGCTCGCGGGAAATTCACCTGCAGCGGGTGACGCTGCAGTGGGTCTCCGAAACGATCGTGAGCCTCCTCGATCGTCAGCACCGGCTCAACGCAGGCATCGATACCATCGAAGATCCTCTCCCATTCGGCGCGCGTCTTCGAGGCGATGGCCTCACGGATGGCATTGAAGACCTCCGGCCGGCGCGCAGCGTCGTATTGGTGCTCGATCCACTCGGGCCGGCCGATGCTCTCGCAGAAGCGTTGCCAGAACTGCGGCTCCAGAGGGGCGGCCACGAGATGCTTGCCATCGGCGGTGCGATAGACGTTGTATGACGGTATCGCTCCGGTCAGCATGAACTGATCGGGGCGCGCATGGGTTCCACGGTACATCGCTTCCGCGGTCGGCATCATCGACCTCGTGGCATCGGACATCGAGATGTCGATCTTTCTGCCAAGGCCGCTCTTCTGGCGCTCGATGAGCGCTGCCAGAATGGCCACCACGCCGAATAATGAGCCGCCCATGTCACCGATCTGAGTGGCCGGCAGAACGGGGTTCCCGGCTTGATCGCGCTGCAGATCGAGGAGCCCTGCCAGTGCCACGAAGTTGAGGTCGTGTGCGCTGCGTTCGCGACTTTCGCCGAAGCCGCTGATAGAGCAATGAATCAGCCGCGGCTCGAGAGTCCGCAAGGTTTCGGCGTCGATGCCGAACCTCCGGGCCACGCCGGGGCGGTACGACTCCAGAACCACATCACATTGCCGGGCCAGCCGATGAACGAAAGCTCGCCCTTCATCGGACTTGAGGTCGACGACTACGCTTTTTTTCCCGCTGTTGACCAGCGTGAAGAGAGCGCCGAAGTCACCGACGATGGGAGGCAGCCATCGCGTCGGATCGCCATCGGGCGGCTCGATCTTGATGACTTCCGCGCCGAGACGCCTCAGCAGGTCAGTGGCGTACGGACCCGGCAGATGACGCGTGAAATCGAGGACGCGCGTCCCGGTCAGAGGCAACGCCCTACTCCCTCTCCACGATGATCGCCGATCCCTGCCCACCAGCAGCGCAAACGGTGATGAGGCCGTACTGCTCCCCGGTGCGCTGCAATTCATTGCATACCGTGGTGACGATGCGTGCGCCGGTCGCTCCGAAAGGATGACCGATGGCGATCGACCCGCCGGTGCGGTTGATCTTCTCAGAATCGACCTCGCCAATCGCCTCAGATCGACCTAGCTTCTCTTCGGCAAACTTCTTCGAGCCCAGCCACTGAATGTTCGACAACACCTGAGCGGCGAAGGCCTCGTGCATTTCGATGACGTTGATGTCCTTGAGATTCAGTTTGGCGCGGTCGAGCGCGACCGGTACAGCGAAGGCCGGACCCTGCAGGAGCTGATCGAAGGGATCGAGCGCAGCGTAGGCGTAGCTCTTCAGATAACCGATCGGCTTGATTCCCATCGCCTTGGCTTTGTCCTCGGACATGAGAATGATGGCCGACGCGCCATCGGTGAGCGGCGAGGAATTTCCGGCGGTGATGGTGCCCCACTTCCTGTCGAAGACCGGCTTGAGCTGCGAGAGCGCCTCGATGGTGGTATCGGCGCGGATCAGATTGTCCGCTTCGGCGACCTTCTCGAACGAAGGGGGGATGGCGAAGCTCATCACTTCGTCCTTGAATCGTCCGTCTGCAGTGGCCTTTGCAGCCCGGGTATGGCTCTGGTAGGCGAAGCGGTCCTGCGCTTCACGCGAGATGCCGTTCTCTTTGGCCATCTTCTCGGCCGATTCACCCATGGTGAGGCCGGTCGATGATTCGGCGATGGCCGGAGTATCGGGCGCGAGATCGCGCAGCCGAAGTCTGTTGAAAGCTGCGAGCTTTCCGGCCATTGTCTTCTGCTTGTTGGCGAAGAGAAGAGTCTCGGCGAATTTCTTTGAGAACAGAATGGGCACGGTCGAAAGCGACTCGGCACCTCCGACGATCACGGTGTGGGCGTGATTGCGCGCGATCATGTCGGCACCACTGGTGAGGGCCGTGTTGGACGAGGCGCAGGCACGCGATACGGTGAATCCGGGAATGGTCCGCGGAAGGTTCGTGCCGAGCACGATCTCCCGCGCGATGTTGGCCGCTTTGACCGACGGGATGACCGTCCCGTAGATGACTTCATCGATCGACGCCGGATCGAGACCGCTGCGTTGCAAAAGCTCGGAGACGACGATCTTTCCCAGCTCCAGGGCGTCGAGTTGCCCATACAGCGTCCCGGCTTTTGCGAACGGCGTCCTGAGTCCACTGATGATTGCCACTCGCGGGTTGTATAACCACACCATGGTTACCTCGATCGCTCGGAATTGAAAATTGAAAATTGATATTGAAAAAAAAGAGCTGCCCGGACAGTCGCGGCGCGAGCCGCGGACGCTGATGTTAGCCGGATGTATCGTTACTGGGATACATAAACAATTGTCATCCCGAGCAAGGGTGGTTGGGTGGGAGGGGCGAGGGACCTCGGGAACGGCGAACGATGTAAGTTCATTCTCCCGTCACGAGAAAGAGGATCGATATTCACATCGTGC
>DASZZV010000405.1:0-4958 GCA_035544835.1 Thermoanaerobaculia bacterium | reverse complement strand
TCCTTAGAAAGGAGGTGATCCAGCCACAGGTTCTCCTACAGCTACCTTGTTACGACTTCACCCCAATTACCGATCACACTTTAGGCGGCTGCCTCCCTTGCGGGTTAGCCCACCGACTTCTAGTGCAACCGACTTTCGTGATGTGACGGGCGGTGTGTACAAGGCCCGGGAACGTATTCACCGCGGCGTGCTGATCCGCGATTACTAGCGATTCCAGCTTCATGCAGTCGAGTTGCAGACTGCAATCCGAACTGAGAACGGTTTTTTGAGATTAGCTCCGCCTCGCGGCCTTGCGACTCTTTGTACCGTCCATTGTAGCACGTGTGTAGCCCCGGACATAAAGGCCATGAGGACTTGACGTCATCCCCACCTTCCTCCGGTTTATCACCGGCAGTCTCCATAGAGTTCTCGCCATTACACGTTAGTAACTATGGACAAGGGTTGCGCTCGTTGCGGGACTTAACCCAACATCTCACGACACGAGCTGACGACAGCCATGCAGCACCTATCAAGAGACCCCCGAAGGGGCGTACCCATCTCTGAGTAATTCCTCTTGAGTTCAAACCCGGGTAAGGTTCTTCGCGTTGCTTCGAATTAAACCACATGCTCCACCGCTTGTGCGGGCCCCCGTCAATTCCTTTGAGTTTCAGCCTTGCGACCGTACTCCCCAGGCGGAGTGCTTAATGTGTTGACTTCGGCACAGCAGGGGTCGATACCCGCTACACCAAGCACTCATCGTTTACGGCGTGGACTACCGGGGTATCTAATCCCGTTTGCTCCCCACGCTTTCGCGCCTCAGCGTCAGTTCCGGTCCAGTGAGCCGCCTTCGCCACTGGTGTTCCTCCCAATATCTACGCATTTCACCGCTACACTGGGAATTCCACTCACCTCTCCCGGACTCAAGTCACGCAGTTTGAAAGGCAGTTCCTCGGTTGAGCCGAGGGATTTCACCTTCCACTTGCACGACCGCCTACGCGCCCTTTACGCCCAATAATTCCGAATAACGCTTGCCCCCTCTGTATTACCGCGGCTGCTGGCACAGAGTTAGCCGGGGCTTCCTCTGCAGGTACCGTCAATCCTCGGCTCTTCACCGAGGCCTTCTTCCCTGCTGACAGGAGTTTACAATCCAAAGACCTTCATCCTCCACGCGGCGTTGCTGCGTCAGGCTTTCGCCCATTGCGCAAAATTCCCCACTGCTGCCTCCCGTAGGAGTCTGGACCGTGTCTCAGTTCCAGTGTGGCCGATCACCCTCTCAGGCCGGCTACCGATCGTCGCCTTGGTAGGCCATTACCCTACCAACTAGCTAATCGGACGCGGACTCCTCTTCCGGCGGGACTTAACGCCCCTTTCATCTTGCGATCTTATGCGGTATTAGCCCGAGTTTCCCCGGGTTATCCCCCACCAAAAGGTAGATTATCCACGCGTTACTCACCCGTCCGCCGCTCGACTGGGTATTGCTACCCGCCTCGCTCGACTTGCATGTGTAAAGCACGCCGCCAGCGTTCATTCTGAGCCAGGATCAAACTCTCCAGTTTTTATACTGTCATGAACTCTTTCGAGCCCAATTTCAGAATTCAATCCGTAAACTCATCAATCACTACTGACTGATGTTATTCGGTTACTACTAATTTGCTTCTTGCTGAGGTTCATCGCATCCAACAGCTCTCGCCGCCAGCGCGACTCCTCAAAGGAATCACGTCGATCTTACTTACCTTACCTTCCTATTCAGTTTTCAAAGAACCGCTTCGCACCCGAAAGGGCCGTTAGAATCTCAAATCTCAGCTTCAGAGTCAAGAAAAATGTTCTGCGAACCGTTCCGGAAATCAGATCATTTTCTTCAGCTCTGAGAGCCGTCGCCACGGCTGAGATCGCAAGTCGAAAGAGCTTTTTTGCTTCAGGAGTGCGCTTCAATTTCTCGAAGTCGGCGGAGATTACCGTCTGGATTTCGCCCTGTCAACTTCTTTCTTTATCGTGGACGCTCATTCGCAACATTTTTCACTTCCTTTTACTCAGCAACTAATTAGCTGCCGCTAATTCATACCCGTTAAAAGAATTGTGATTTAGTAGCTATATTCTGTCCTAACATGACGATGCCAACGACAGAGGATCGATCCAATAACGAGCACCGTGGCCCTCCTGCTACAATCCGCTCCAGCCCGATACCCCGGCAGAGAAGCATCCAAGGAACTCCACGTTGCAGCAGCTCAGAAAGTTTGACCTGATCGTCGAGAGAATGGCCCCGGCCAGAGTGGCCATCCTTGTCCTTTTCCACACCTTCATCTTTGCCGCGTGCTACGCCTTCGCCACACTGACCCGTTTTGATTTTCAGCTCGGTGAAGCAGGCTACAGTCAACTCTTCAAGTCCGCCCTTCCGGTGGTCGTTACGGTGGAACTGCTCTTCGGGACCCTATTCGGTTTTCACCGTGGATGGTGGCGGTACGTGGGGATGTCCGACGTCTTGAAGACGGTCCTCGGAACGACCTGTGCCTTGGCCTTCCTACTGGCATCCTGGTACATCGATCCCTCCTATACAGGCATCTCGCGCGGGGTCCTTCTGATCAACTGGGCTTTCGTAAACGTCAGTCTCTTCGGCGCCCGCGCCGTGATTCGAATCTTTCAGGATTTCGCACGCCAGGGGCGACGGACCGGATCCCAGACAAGAGTCCTCATCATCGGTGCCGGAGACGCCGGCGAGGCGCTGGCCCGCGAGATTCAACATCGTCCTCAGTTGGGGATGAAGGTAGTCGGTTTCGTCGACGACAAGGCAGCAAAATGGAACTCGCAAATCCGAGGGATCGGCATATGTGGACCGATCTCAGAAATCGCCGGAATTGCTGAGCGGCTGCGAGCCTCCGAGGCCCTCATTGCGATTCCGAGTGCACCGGGAAAACGGATTCGCGAGATTCTGCATCATGTTGCCGGAGCGGCGCTGGCCTGCAAGACGATCCCCGGCATGGATCAACTCGTTACTGGTAAAGTTCAGGTCACCCAGTTGAGACCGGTGAATCTCGAAGACCTGGTCAGGCGTGAAAAAATTGAATTGCCGGGCGATCCCGTCCGGCAGCTTTTCGAGGGTAAGCGCGTGCTGGTTACGGGAGCCGGCGGAACGATCGGCGCCGAGCTGGCGGCGCAGGTTCTGGACTTTGCCCCGGCTCGCGTATTTCTCCTGGAGCGGTCAGAGTACGCGCTGTACGAATGCGACAAGAGGCTCTCGCGAGAGCGGACCGACGCTCACTCTCGAGTGTCCCGCCACCTGGTCGATATTCGCGACGCCAACGCTCTGGAGTCTCTGATGGCCTCCACGACACCGCACATCGTTCTCCATGCTGCGGCTCATAAGCACGTGCCCCTGGGCGAAGAGAACGCGATGGAGTACGTGCGTAACAACACCCTGGCTACGCGAAAGCTCGCCGAGGCATGCGAGCGCCATGGCGTGGAACGATTTGTTTTCATCTCCACCGACAAAGCGATCAATCCAACGAGTGTCATGGGGGCGAGCAAGAGGGCCGCGGAGATCGCTTTGCTCGACCTCACCCCCTACAGCGAAATGAAGATCACGGCTGTCCGCTTCGGGAATGTTCTCGGTTCATCGGGAAGCGTCGTTCCACTCTTTCTCGAGCAGATCGCAGCGGGGGGACCAGTTACAGTAACGCATCCCGAAGTGACCCGATACTTCCTGCGAACCTCGGAGGCGATCTCGCTGGTTCTCCAGGCGGCGACTCTGGGCGAAGGCGGACGGGTCTTCATGCTCGACATGGGCGAGCCGGTCAGAATTGCAGAACTGGCTCGCGATCTCATTGAGCTCTCGAACCACACCGTCGAGGAGATCCCGATCGTCTTCACCGGGCTTCGACCGGGTGAAAAGCTCTTCGAAGAGATTCGGCTGGCCGGAGAATCGATTCATTCCACCGTGCATCCTCAGATCGTGATCACGGAGGCGCCTCAGCCGTCACCGGAAGCAATCCGGAAGTGGCTTGCCGATGCCGAGAAAGCTGAATATTCAGCCCGGGAGGCCATTGCCGCGCTCAAAGAGCTCGTCCCTGAGTACACGCCCGAATCGGAGCAACCCCATTCGCGGTACCAGGACCAGCCCCCGACCGGGCGCCCCGAAAAACTACGACTAGTCATCTCCTGATTGTCCGGCATGGTGAAGTCATACGATGTGGTCATTGTCGGCGGTGGGATCGTGGGCCTGGCCATCGCCAGGGAACTCAAACATCGCGATTCTTCTCGAACGATCGCGATTATCGACAAGGAGCCTGAGCTGGGGCTGCACGCCAGCGGTCGCAACAGCGGAGTACTCCATTCGGGAATCTACTATCCGCCCGATTCATTAAAGGCCCGATTCTGCAGCGACGGAGCCCGGGAGCTGAAAGCGTATTGCGACGAGCACTCCCTCCCCATCGACCGGTGCGGGAAAGTCATCGTAGCGACGCGAGAGGCTGATGATCCGCAGCTTGACGTGCTGGCTTCTCGAGCGCAGGCAAACGGTGCCCGCGCAGAAGTGATCGATGCCAGCGGCCTTGCCGAGATCGAGCCCGAAGCACGCACCGCCAGCGGGCGCGCCCTCTTCGTTCCTGATACTTCCGTTGTCGACCCGAAGAGAATCGTCCTCCATCTCGCCGCAGTGCTCCATGAGACGGGTGTCGACATCCTCACCGGCTCGCCCGTCACCGCCGCTGGGAGCTCTCATGTCGTAGTCGGCCAGGAGAAAATCGCCTTCGGCATCGCCGTGAATGCCGCCGGTTTGCAGGCCGATCGGATCGCGCGCATGTTCGGGGTTGGCGAGCGCTACACGATGTTACCGTTCAAAGGGATCTATTACCGGGTTGCCGAGAATTCGCCGGTCAATACGAGGCGGCTCATCTACCGCGTTCCTGATATGCGCGTGCCTTTTCTCGGGGTTCATTTCACCAAAATGACGAACGGTGCCACGTACGTCGGTCCAACCGCGATCC
>DASZZV010000404.1:0-10173 GCA_035544835.1 Thermoanaerobaculia bacterium | reverse complement strand
ACAAACGGGTCTCGTTGAAGGGAATCGATTCAATGAAAACGTCGAGATCTGCGGGCGGAGCCGTTCCCAGCCAGCGTTTCACGGCGTCCTCACCGGCGTTGTAAGCGGCGATGGCATACGTCGGGTTCCCACCGACTGCTGCGAGCTTCTGCGCGAACTCGGCCGCGCCGACGTGAATATTGCGGTCGACGTCGAAAAGATCGTCGCGGGTCACGGCCGCTGCCAATCCCGCCTGGGTGGCGATTCGGGTCGCCTCGGCCGGCATGATCTGCATGATTCCGACAGCGCCGGCGTTGGACACGATGGTTGGCTCGAACCCGCTCTCCTGCCGGATGATGGCCGGCAGATACCAGACGTCGATCCCGGCCTTCATGGCCGCGTCCTGCATGATGTCCCAGTGCGGTCGCGGAAAGAGGAGCTCCCAGAAGCGGGTCGGGATTCCTGTGCCACCGTGGCGTACGAAATTCCTGAAACGCGACTGGAGAATGCCGATGGCCTTGAGCGACTCGCCCGTTCGCGAGTAGTAGTCGGCGAGTGCATACGCGGCGGCGAGATCTTCCGGGCGCGAGCCGACGATGCCTTTCAATTCCCGGGTGGCTTCGGGGAGCAGTTCCACCGACTCAAGCTGGCGGACAACCTCGAATCTGCTGTTGAGCTCAGGGTCGGTGATCGTCAGCTGTGGAAAGACATAGCCGCTGGCAATCTCGTTTGGCGGTGTGGGTGAGGCGGCGATCTCTCTCGCCCGTGGATTGAAATGGCTGTAGGCCCGGTAGCTGTAGTAACTGTAGGGATAGGTGGTGACGAGGCGCTTGAATTGAGCGTCGCGCTCGGCGGTACGCCCCATCCTTTCGTAGACTTTGGCGGACCAGAAGAGGGCGTTGCTGGTGTAATCAGCATCCGGATACGACTCGATGTATCGAGCCATCGTGGTGAGCGCTTTCTCATCCTGCCCACTCGACACGTAGAGCCAGGCCAGACTCCAGAGGTTCTCGCCGTTGTCGCCGGCCCCTGTGCCGCTGAGAGCCTGCTGAAAATAATCCGCGGACTTCGCGGGGTCATTCTCATCCGTCATGTAGTACTTAGCGAGCTGCAGCTCCACCTGGGCTGCCTCTTTCGATTCGGGGTAATCGCGGAGGAGGCCGGTCATGATCTGCAGGAACTCGGGGCTTCGGCTGGTTCGCCAGTAGGCGCGCGCGCGAAGCATCTGCGTCGCTACGTAATAGGGTTCGTCCTCGACGGGCTGAATCTGAACCACGTCTTCGTAATGTCGCGAGTTGAAAAGCGAGGTTACCTTGAGGAACCGGTACTCCGCGGCCGTCGACTCCTCAGGGAACCGGCGGGAAATCCGATCCAGCAGGTCCAGAGCCTGATCGTAGCGATTGACTCTGCCGAGGCGTTCGGCGGTCTTCATCAGGTCGGCGTAGGACATGGAATCTAAGGGTGAAAGGGAACTTTTCGCCAGCTGTCCGTAGATCTTCTCGGTGTAGCGGCCCTGGGCGTACTCCCGGAGCAGGCGCATGCGAATGCCGTTGGCGACGTCCGGGAAGGCGCCCTTTGTGATTGCGTCAGCTGTTTCCACGAAGCGCTGCTCGGTGAGCTCGTCCAGGGGGATGGCGACCAGTTCGGCGGCGGTGCGCGTCACGTTGGCTGCGTCCTTAACATCAGCGTACAGCGCGGGAAGGAGCAGCCGAGCGTCGGTCGATGCCGGGCTGCCGGGATAGGTCGTGATCAACGAAACCGCTGCCTGGATGGCCGCCGGGATGTCGCCTTTGGTCCGTTGCAGCTCCACGATCTTCAGGAGAAGGAACGGGTTGAGTTGCGGGGCTTCGACCGCGGCGCGACGAAATGAATCGATGGCCTCGTCGTAGCGTTTCTGGTCGCGAAGGAATTGTCCCAGCAGAATATCGGCGTGAAGTCTCAGTGCGGCATCGGACGACGTCGTGAAGCGTCGAAGGGCCTGTTCGTAACGAGACGCGTGACCTGCTTTCAGCTCGGCGCGTGCTCCCTCCAGAGTCGTTGGCAAGGGTGCCGGTGGCGGCGTGGCGACGGGGTGAGGCATTCGTCCGGTGGGAGAGCCACATCCGAACGCCAGAACCATGAGGCCCGCTATCCATATCGTCGAAAGTCTATGCACCGCCATCCCGTCACTCCCCTTCAATCGACCTCTGTAACAGGCCGCCTTCATCAGTGAATCCAGTTTTCAGAAAAAAAGGGCAGCTCGTCAGATGGGTCACGATCCTGATCTTTCCGAGCGAGCGGCCAAGCCGGGCAAGCTCGATGAGCATCCCCGAGCCGACGCGCTTCTTACGCAACTCCGGCGCCACGACGAGATCACGCAGCACGATCGCGTCGTCGCTGAGGTCGAAGTTGAGGGCTGCGACACAGGACCCGGCAAGCTTGCCGAGTAGCGTCTCGGTGCCTTGCTGAGGTCGGGTATCCGAGGTGGCCCAGAGCTCGCGGACGATTATGTCGTCGTCCGGCGTGGCGGGCCGGACGAAGAGTCGCTGTCCCTTCATCTGGTGCAGCGCCCGGTTGCTATGGCCATCTCAAATAATTCCTTTTCTTGACAAAACTTATTAGAATCGTAAACTGCTATCAGTCCAACATAATAGCGAGAGTCGATTTATGATGAATGTTCAGCAAGCTATAGCCAGTTTTCTACAGCACGGTCAGAGTGTGCGTAATCTGTCCGACCGGACTCTGCGCGCCTACGAATCCGATCTCGTTCAGTTCAAGGTTCATCTGAGCCGCGACGAGATGGTCAGCGTTACTGAGACTGATCTGGAAGAGTACATCAGCAAACTCGGGACTGGGTCTTATCGCGATACCTCCATTCGCCGAAAGGTCGCGGCTCTCAAAGTCTTCTTCCGCTATCTCGAGGACCACGGAATCGTCTCCGAATCACCCGCTCGCCGGCTCAAGATCAAGCAGCCTGTCGAGGTCCGCGTCCCGAATGTTCTGTCGATGAAGGAGATCAAATCCTTACTCTCTGCTCCCAAGCGGCAGATGAAGGAACTGGCTGTGCTTCAGGAGCAGTCAGCTGGCGCTCGGAACCGTTATTTCTGCGCCGTTCGCGACAACGTGATCATCGAGCTTCTGTTCTCGACCGGTATCCGCATCGGCGAGCTGGTCGCCCTCGACGTCAGCGATGTCGATAAGCCGAACCGCCGCCTCAAGATCACAGGCCGCGCAACCCGTGGCCGCTACATCGATCTGACATCGGACATCGTTCTGAATACGCTGTCCGACTACATGGCTCTCCGCGGCGAACGCGGCGTCGAGAACACGGCTCTATTCGTTGGCCGTTCCGGAACGCGTCTCACGATTTACTCCATCGAGAACATCTTCAAGAAGCATGTACGTAGCGCCGACATCAAGCGTCACGTTACCCCCCATGCACTGCGCCACACCATGGCCGCCATGATGATCAACGGCGGTGCCGATATTCGCGACGTCCAGGAGATCCTCGGGCATGCCTCGATCCTCTCCACTCAGGTCTACACCCGCTTTTCGCCGGTGAAGAGCCGGCGAACACCGTCGCCGATGAATCAGCGCGACAAGATCACCCTCGATTCCTCAGCGCGCCTGGTCATCCGAAAAAAGAGCTAGGACCCGCGATTCTCCCGAATCGCCCGGCATCGGCGGCCCCTTACGCGACGCGTATCGGGGGTTTCTGATTTAGGCAGGCAGGCAGATCACATCCTGCTCGCTAGCCGACCTCTTCCCGGGAGCCGGAGTGGAACGTATTCCCACATCGCCATCGGGCGTACGAGAAGCGATCGCGCTGACCGCAACGACGGTTTCGACAACGGAGCCGTACCAAGACCAAGTACAACCATACAACCCGGCCGGAGACTACCGCAAATGGTTGACCAATCGCGGCGTGTTGGACTTCACGTTGGACATTTATGCCACGAGATGGGGCTTCGGTAGCCGTGACCAAAAACTCGCGGTTTTGCAGCAAACGCATACTGACAAGGAGGTCATGTGTTGAAAAAGATCATCCCTATACTCTTGATCATTGCGGCCACGAGCGCTCGCGCGCAAGGCCTGAATCCGTCGGATTACGAGAAAGTTCTCTTGCCGATCCTCATTCAGGAAACGCCAGGCGCGTTCGGCTCACGATTTATCTCATCGTTCTTCGCATACAACGATAGTGACGCGCGCGTGGGCTACTACCCGTCGGTTTGCTCATATACATGTCCGCTACTCCAGTACCTGGCGGCGAAATCCGAAGCCGTTCCCGCGCTACCCACCGCATCCCCGACCGAGGCGCCAGGGCTGCTGCTCTACGTGGAGCGCACGGGAAGTAACAAGGTATCGTTCAACTTGCGTGTCCAGGACCTCTCGCGGCAAGCACTGACCTGGGGTACGGATCTTCCAGTCGTACGCGAGGAATCCTTTTACACAGGAAAGATTCAACTACTAAACATCCCATTGGACGAGCGTTTTCGACAAACCGTCCGTGTGTATGATGTCGATGCTACTGGTAGTGGCGCCGTCACGCTTCGTGCGTTTGACGCTGCAACCGGCGAAGCGCTCGGCATGACCGTCCTTTCGTTGCCCGTGCTCTCACAAGCGACGCCGCCTAGTAAGCCAGGATTCGGGCAGCTGTTCTCTTTATCATCTACCTTCCCGGGGATCACAGGACATGACCGCATCCGACTGGAAATTGAGTCGGCAACACCAGGGCTGCGTTACTGGGCGTTTGCCACAATTACGAACCGTGAGACACAACACATTACAACGATAACACCACAGTAATTATTCGATGGGAACCGGAGGAGAGTCTGCTGAATAGCGCGAGCAGATGGAGCCCGAACCGGATGCTTTCGTCATGAAGATTAGGTTCGTTGAGGAGCTAGTCCGTCGATGTTTCGATCGGGAACGGAATCCGTGGGGCGCCGATCTCAGGGCGCTGCTGCGGCATTGCTACTTCATATACTTGTCGAACCAGGCCCCCATTCGGCGCGCCAGCTCGCGGCGATGCGCAGGCTTCGAGATGCGGTGTCCCTCATCTTCGAAGACGACCATCTGCGTGGGGACGCCGAGGCGCTTGAGCGCTCGATAGAACTCGAATGACTGCGGTGCCGGGCACTCCGCGTCGCGCTCACCGACCAGTACCAGAGTGGGGGTTTTCACGTTCTTGATGGTATTGATGGCTGAGCTTCGCGCGTAGATGTAAGGATCGTCGTAAACCGACGCTCCGAAGTACGGGATCATCCACTGATCGATCTCGTTTTCTCCGTAGTAGCTCTGCCAGTTCGAGATTCCGGCGCCGGCCACGGCCGCGCGGAACATTCCGGTCTGGGTGACAGCCCACATGGTCATGAAGCCGCCATAGCTCCAGCCAGTGATGCCGATCCGGGCTTCGTCGACGGGGGCAGTCCGCACGGCTTCCTTGACGCCGGCCATGATGTCGCGCAGATCGCCGTAACCGAGGTCGCGGACGTTGGCCCTCGTGAAGTCATCTCCCTGACCGTAACTGCCTCGGGGGTTGGGAAGAAAAACGTAGTAGCCCTGGCTTGCCAGGGCCGCTACCTGAGGACTTGGCCATCCCGGAGAGTTGAGGCTGGCCGGTCCTCCGTGGACCGAGACGATCATTCCCTTCTTTCCGTTCTGGCCGCCGTCGCGCGGCGCCAGTAGCCATCCCTGCATTCGCATCCCCTCGTTGGTCCAGTGAAGGTTGCGTCCGCCGCCCCATTGTGGCTGCAGCGATTGGTTGTCGCTGGTCAGTTGCTTCCACGATCCTATGGGCCCTGCCCATACCTCGTATGGATGGGCGAAGGAGCTCCTGACGACCGCGCTCGTTACTCCGTCGGTTGCCACGGAAACTGCCGGCCAGTCGCCGTCTGAGATCAGCTCATCGAACGAGGCGATGATTTTCGAGCCGGTCCCGTCGGTAGACATCCGCCCCACGTCGAAATGTCCGTCGGCGAATTGCGTGAACAGGATCGCTCCTCCCGCGAAATCGAAGCTCATGATCGAGGCCTGGAGGTGCGGCGTGAGGTCGACAGCTTCGCCACCGGCTGCCGGGATCGTGTAGAGGTTGCCTCCCGTGACTCCTTCGTCACTCATGATTCCCTCGATGAAGTCGATGGCGTTTCCATCAGGCGACCAGCGGACGTTGGCGATCTGGAAGGGAGGTTGATAGATGGAGCGCATCGAGCCGGTCCGAACATCAACGGTGAAGAGCTGTGCAATCCAGTAGTTGTTCGTGCCGGAGCCCTTTACGGCGATGGCGGCGAGATGCTTCGAGTCCGGCGACCAGGCGCAGTGATAAACATGCATGTCGGCGGGTGTCACGAAGTGCATGGCCCCGGTCGACACGTCGACGATGCCGATGCGCTGTTCGACGACCGTCTCGCCAATCAATCCCCGATCGGGAGCGGTAGGAGCGAGAGGTCCCAGGCGTCGCGATGTATTCTCGGTGATCAGTAGGGCGATGCTCTTGCCATCAGGCGAAAAGCGCGGCGAGGCCAGCACGCCTTTGACGTTCGTTACTCGGCGGGCTGTCGAAGCGTTCCCTCCGGCGCCCTCGGCCCCCCCACCAATGTAAAGCTGGGCCTGACCGTTCCCTCCGGCCGTGGAGATGAAGGCCAGAAGATGGCTATCAGGGGACCAGGACACGTCCGCTTCCTCAGCGTCGGTGTTGGCTTTCGCCCTGACGCGCTTCTTCGCGCCGCCCTTCAGATCCGTCACGTAGACCGCGGAATCCTCCGAGGGAACGCCCGACGCGTCGTTGAGTGATTCGACGTAGGCCACCTTATTACCGTCGGGAGAGATGGCAACGTGATACGTGCGCTGGGCGATCATGGCATCGATCAACGCATCAGTTCCGCTGGATTGTGGTACCTCAGCAGAGCACAGCGAAGCCAGCAGATTGATACCGGCGATATGTGCTGCGATTCGGGTGAGCCGCATGAGTCGTTCTCCTAAGTCGGGAGATAGTATCGCCAGTTCAGACGATGCGGCGTCTTTCCAGGCTCAGGACGCTGACGGCAGGGATATGCCGAGACTCACGATGCAGTTGTCCGGAGCGCCGCCCTCCAGGTGGCCGTTTCGCCGCCAGGATGCGGACGCTCCGAACTGAGCAGCCTGCTGCTAGAGAACTTTTCTGCCCTGAATGAGTCGGATGATCAGAATGATCACGGCGAGCACGATCAGGATGTGAATGAGGCTGCCGCCTATGTGGAAGGCGAACCCGCCCAGCAACCAGAGCACGACGAGAATGATGATGATGAGTGTGAGAAGATCCATGTGCGCTCCCTTTCAAGCCCTCGAGGGGCAAACCCTTGGCTAGTGCGAGCGATGTGCCAGCGAACGCTGCTGGACGCTCACCAGACAAAAATGAGGTGAAAGGGAACGCCGTCATAGCTCCATTCGTCGGCGGCGTTCAGCCAGGCACTGACGAAAGCCCCGGCAACCCGTGGTGACCTTTTCCAGAGCGACTCGGCGCCTTTCAGGATCAATACATATCCGGTTCCAGGTGCCCAGGAGAAGTCGTCCAGCACCTCGTCGAGGGCGTCCCAGTTCATGCCGAAGTACTCCGGGAATTTCATCGCCTTTGCCAGGCGGTGAAAGAGATCTTCGGAGGTGGTGACCTCGCTTGCGTCCATTTCGAAAAAGATGAGGTCGGAATCGCGAATCTGTCCGCCGATCTCGCGGCCCTCGGCGTCGTCCACGAAGTGCACGCATAGCGTGGAGGCTCCCTTAAGGTCTTCAAGCATCAGCATCAATCTGCTCCTGCACCGATCCGCCGGAAAGTCCCGTAGTGGTCGTTCGAGTAGTAGAGCTCACCGCCGTTTCCCTTGATGATTCGCCGTGCCCCACGGTCGGGACTTCCCGGTGTCTCGACCGTGTATTCGTGGTAATAGCCGTTCGGTTTCTGCGGCAGCCGGCGCTCGCCGTTGCGGAACACGCTGCCGTCTTTTCGATGGAGAAATGGGCCGCCGGCCGCGAGGCGGTCGAGGGCTTGCTGCATTTCTCGATCCTCGTTGGTCAGACGCGCAGGCATGGAGCTCTGCATCGGCGCTGCGGTGGAGGAGGCGCGGTTCGATGCGTGACTCTCGCTGCCTCCCGCCGGAGCGGAGTCCGGTCGCCGGCCCTGCCACGGCCGCTTCTCCAGTAGCAAGGCCAGGAGTGCCACGATGACCACTGCGATCGAGGATGATGTTCGGGATCGAGACATACGTTTCAACCGACGACTGCGGTCTTCGCTAGAATCGCGCCATGACTGACGACTCCATCTTGATGAGACGCGCCCTCCAGCTGGCGGCGAAGGGGCGTTACTCGACCAGCCCGAATCCGATGGTCGGCGCGTTGATCGAAAGGGATGGTCAGGTAATCGCCGAGGGATACCACCGACGGGCCGGGGAACCTCATGCCGAGGTCGAGGCGATCCGATCTGTTGCTGGCGAGACTGCGGGCGGAACATTGTTCGTAACACTCGAACCCTGTTCTCATCAGGGCCGCACCGGGCCTTGCGCCGACGTCGTGATTGGCTCCGGAATCACCAGAGTCGTTGTGGCGATGGAAGATCCGAATCCGCTGGTGAGCGGTAAGGGAATCGAGCGTATGCGGACGGCTGGGCTCGACGTCGTCGTGGGCGTCCTGCGCGATGAGGCGTCGAGGCTCAATGAGAGATTTTTTCATGCTGTTACCCATGATCGACCGTTTCTCCTCCTCAAGGCGGCGATGACTCTGGACGGCAAGCTTGCCACCGTCAGCCGGAAGAGTCAGTGGATCACCGGAGAAATGTCGAGGGCCAGAAGCCTGGACTTTCGCGAAGAGTACGACGCTATCCTCATCGGCAGCGGCACGGTCGTAGCCGACGATCCGCAGCTCACGCGACGGCTCGGAAAGAACGGGTCGATGGTTCCCTGGACTCGCGTGGTGGTCGATGCCAATGGAGAGGTGCCGTCGAAGGCGAGGGTACTCACCGATGGACATCGAACGATCGTATACACCAGGGAGATGCCAGGGGAATCGGCGTCAGCGGCGGTCGAGTGGATCGTCGCACCCTCGCCGGCAGCCGGCTATCTCGATCTGGAGTGGATTCTGAAGGATCTGAAGCGGCGCGGAATCAGCTCATTGATTGCGGAGGGAGGCTCGTTGCTGCACTCCAGCCTGATCGAGCAGAAGTTGTGGCAGAAGATGGCGTTGTTCGTCGCTCCGATGATCGTGGGGGGAGGGAACGCGCCGGCTCTCTTTGGCGGCGAGGGTGTGGCTGAGTTGTCGGACGCCTTCTCGCTGAGGTTCGATCACATCGAGAGGCTCGGCCCGGATCTGTTGATCGAGGCTTATCCGGCATGATCATCAGAATTTCACTCTCTGGCACCCTGTTCCTCTGACCATGCCGAAACGATGGCTGTCTGCCCTGATCGTGCTGCTGATTCTTGGCGCTTTCGCTCTTCTGACCTATCGCATGCTCCAGATCCCGCGCGAGTTAGCAAGGGCGGCGATTCGAAAAGAAGAGAAGAGCATCGACGTCGGCGCGATCGTCACGCAGGTGCGCGAGCTCAACCGGCTCGAGACCGAGTCGATGCGTGTGATGCACGTCTCCACGACGAACCAGTCTTTCGGCATGATTCCCGACTCCCTAGGAGGAGACTCCATCACGCTCATGGCTGTGGGCGACGTGATTGCCGGACTCGATCTGTCGTTGCTGAAGGCGGAGGACGTGAGACTTGATTCTGATGGCGTATTGGATGTCCGGCTGCCAACCGCCCAGATCCTCGTTACGCGCGTCGACAACGAGCAGACCAGAGTGATCAAGCGGAGCACCGGTTGGTTCAGGAAAGGTGACGTCGACCTCGAGTCGCACGCCCGCGCTTTTGCCGAGCAGGGCATCCGGCACGAGGCGATGCTGAAGGGCATTCTTCCTCTCGCGCAAAAAAATGGCGAGCAGCGCGTCGCCGAGCTGTTGCACAAGATGGGAGCGCAGAAGATACGCTTTACCGAGTCTGCTCCACCGCGAGCGAGGGGGTAGGGAAGCGGTCATCGTTCCTTCACCGACGTTTGCGTCGTTCCGCGGCTTCTAAGAAACTCCCAGTATTTAGGCCGGTTTGCGGAGGTGTCATCCCGAGCGTCGAGCGAGGGATCTGGGCGGGGGACTCGACCCTTCGGCGCCTCGCACAATCGTAAGAGAGCTCCAAGACTCCACACCGCAAG
>DASZZV010000403.1:0-4956 GCA_035544835.1 Thermoanaerobaculia bacterium | reverse complement strand
GCCTTAGACCCTTGGCAATCGAAAATGTTTGCGAGCACCACGATGGAAGGGCCCCCGCCCAGATCCCTCGCTGCGGCTCGGGATGACACATCGGGGAACCCGCGTAAATACAGGGAGTTTCTTAGAAGCCGGGGAACGACGCGAACGTCGGCGGTGAGATGGATGACGCGGATCTGTCCCCGTGTGGCGCGGCCGCGCGAAACACTACAATCCTGCATCCAACTGATCAGGAGACGACAATGACCTCTGGCGATGGTTTCTCAATGCACCTGCCTCCTGCCCCACGGCGGCTACCGCTGTCTCTTCAAATCTCGAACCTCTTCGATGGACTGACGCAGATCGGCTTCTTCATTCTTCTCTTCTCCACTCCGTTCATGTGGGGCTTCGTGGGTAACGCCGACTTCTCGCCGATCACGTTCCATGGTGCGATTCAGAAAACCGAGGGACACGTCACGAAGGTCGAGAATACGAGAGCCAGCGAGGGTCATCAGAACATCTACGCCAATCACTACTCGTTCTTCGCGGATGGCCGGCACTTCGAGGGGGTCTCTTATTCACTGGGGGCTCCGCCCGAGGTCTCGAGCAAAATAGCCATCGAGTTCGACCGGAACAATCCGAAGAAGTCGCGCATCGAAGGCATGCGGCGCGGTCAGTTCGGACTGGGCGTGCTGTTCGTTCTGATCTTTCCAGCCGTCGGGCTGCTGATCACCGTTTTCTCCATGCGCGCCAGCATGAGAACCCTCGCGATTCTCAGCCGGGGTGTGATGACGTACGGAACCTTCAAGGAAAAGCGGGCCACAAACGTCACCGTCAACAGGCAGCGTCTCTACCAGCACATCTTCGATTTCACCGCCGCCGATGGTAAAACATATGAAGCCAGCGCCACCGCAGGAAGGTCTGCTGAAGAACTGACCGACGACGATCGCGAAGCGCTTCTCTACGATCCTGCCGCCCCCGAAAAGGCGGTGCTGATCGACAACCTCTCCATCAAGCCCGAAGTCGATTCCAGCGGCGCGTTGAAGGGCAACACCGGCCAGGCCATCCGGCGGCTCATCCTGCCGGCCATCACGGTGGGCGTGAACGTGCTGTGGCTGCTACATGTAATGAAACAGTAGTTCGATCTAAGTGATCCTGACGGCGTCCTGCCCGTCAATTGGTCCTGAAACTTCAGCCAAAAATATCGAAGTCCGACAGTAAGCACCTGAAGAAACTGGAATCATCTCTCTTGGTCTGGATCGGAGACGACGGCGTCCCCGTAGCGGCAGAGTAGTCGACGTATCTCAAGGCCAGCTTTCTCGTCATCTCTCTCGAGAACAACCAGAAAGAGAACTGGGCCTTCACCCGCACCGGCGATAGACTCGTGGCCAGCCGTTACGAGAGAAACGACAAGTCCAACGGCCTCGGACAGCACGGCACGACTCATACCGTGGAAACAATCCGGATCGAGAACTAGGAGTTCTTCACGGGACCCATGATCGGCGCTCTCTGCGCGCCCTCCGGGATAAAATTTTCAATTCTCTGTTACGGCGAATAGACTCTTGGCACTTTTTCGAGGAGAGCATGCGATGCGAAGACTCTTCATCATGGCTGCCGTTCTGCTGACAACCATGTCACTCACCGCCCAGGAAAACAGTTCGCTGGCCGGATCGATCACAAAGCTCGAGACCGAGCTGGTGGCGAAATACGGCGAGAGCCAGCGGCCGCGCGTTTCACGTGGCCTCAAACAGGTCGCCGCATTCTGGCGCGCTGGAGATGGTGATGCTGCGGTGTTCGAGGAGTTCGTCCGCAACGATTTCGCCGGCGACCAGGCCACGATCGACGAGCTTTTCGGACGGATGGAGTTCCTGTTCGAGAGCATCGACGGTCACATGCTGGAGATCGGCCGCGATCTGGCGCGCCAGGCCACGCTCGACATCGGACCCATCCTTCCGATCGACGAGACCCTGGCCGGCTATGACCCGTCGGCGCACATCAACGATGATCTATTCGCCAACAAAGCAGCGTTCGATGTCCTGCTGAACTTTCCATTGACGACGCTCCAGGAGCGTCTCACGCAGGGAGAGAAGTGGTCGCGGCGGGAGTGGGCCGAGGTCCGTCTGGCGCAGCGGTTCTCGCGCCGCGTGCCGGCCGAGGTGAATCTGGCCATCGGCCGGGCCACAGGCGACGCCGAGCAATACATCGCTCACTACAACATATGGATGCATCACCTCGTCGATGACAAGGGAACACGTCTATTCGACCCGAAGCTTCGACTCCTCTCCCACTGGAATCTCCGCGATGAGATCAAGGCGGACTACACCGACGCCAAAAACGGTCTGGCAAAACAGCGCACCATTCAGAAGGTGATGGAGCGCATCGTCACGCAGACCATTCCCGCGGTGGTGGTCGACAATCCATCGGTCGACTGGAACCCCTTCACCAACAGCGTCAAACCGTCTACCGTTAAGGACTACGAGGGTGAGCCGAAGACCAAGCCTGCCGCCGTCAACAATGCACCGGAGCCAAACACCCGTTATGCGGTGCTGCTCGAGACGTATCAGGCCTCACGGAAAGCTGACCCCTATTCACCAACATCACCGACCCTCATCGCCCGCAGGTTCAATGACAACCGCGAAATTCCGGAGGAACGGGTACGGGCGATGTTCGAGAGCGTTCTGACCTCGCCGCTCGTTCCGAAGGTGGCGAAGGTCATCCAAACCCGGCTGGGCCGGAAGCTCGAGCCCTTCGACGTCTGGTACAACGGATTCCGCCCCCGCGGGAAGTACACCGAGGGGGAGCTCGACGCGATGGTGGCGAAGAAATATCCGACGCCCGAGGCATATCGTGCCGATATCCCTCGCCTTCTGATGGGACTCGGCTTCACGAAAGAACGGGCTGATTACCTCGCCGCCAACATCATCGTCGATCCGGCCCGCGGCTCCGGCCACGCGCTGGGAGCCGCGCGTCGCGCCGACAAGGCCCACCTGCGCACGCGCGTCGAGAAGAGCGGCATGAATTACAAGGGCTACAACATCGCCGTCCACGAGATGGGGCATAACGTCGAGCAGACCTTCTCGCTCAACAATGTCGATCACACGCTGCTCCAGAGCGTTCCCAACACTGCCTTCACCGAGGCACTCGCCTTCGTTTTTCAGGGGCATGACCTGGAGCTCATGGGGCTGACGAAGCCTGATGCAGGGAGTCAGGCGCTCAAGACGCTCAACGATTTCTGGGGAACATACGAGATCGCCGGCGTGGCGCTGGTCGACATGGCGGTGTGGCACTGGATGTACGACCACCCCAACGGTACTCCGGCAGAGCTGAACACGGCGACGGTGCAGATTTCGAAAAACATATGGAACAAGTACTACGCAGCCGTCTTCGGCCAGCGCGACGTCACGCTGCTCGGCGTCTATTCGCACATGATCCACTCCTTCCTCTACCTCCCCGACTATCCCATCGGCCACATGATCGCTTTCCAGATCGAGCAGCAGATGGACAAGGCCGGCGCCATCGGTCCGGAGTTCGAGCGCATGGCTACCTTCGGCAGCGTGACGCCGGACCTGTGGATGAAGCACGCTACCGGCGCGCCGGTCGGCCCTGACGCTTTGCTGCAGGCGACGGAGAGGGCGCTGGGGACCATGAAAAAGTAGAAGTAGAAATCGGATAATCGCGGCACAGGTTTGATTCTTGTGTGGCACAGGCACTCTTGCCTGTGTGCCACGGCGTCGAGCCGTGGCGTCCCTGTGGATAATCTACAGAGAAGTCGGCCTCGACGGCCGACACACAGGCAAGAGTGCCTGTGCCACACAAGAATCAACGCGGATGGTCGCCATCCTTTTTCAGCATTCGTCCCGGCAACGCGCCCGTCATCTCCCCCGCGCGGAGCACGAAAACGCCATTCACGATGACGTCAGTGATCCCCTTCGAGAAGTGATGAGGATCTTCGAACGTCGAAACGTCGAGGAGCTGATCGGGATCGAAGACCACGATGTCGGCCTTCATCCCCGGACGCAGGAGGCCGCGATCCTGGAGCTGGATTCTGGCCGCGGCTTGAGAGGTCACCTTCCTCACCGCCTCCTCCAGGGTGAAGAGCCGCTCGTCTCGAACGTAGCGGCCGATCACCCGCGGGAACGTACCGTAACCACGGGGATGCGCACCTTCGGTGTTCACGTCGCCGACGAAGGCACCGGAATCACTCCCGACGGAGACCCAGGGAGTTCGGAGCGCGGCCTGAACATCGCCTTCGTGCATGGTGAAGTAGATCGCGCCGGGCGACGACTCTCCGGCCTCGAGGAGTCTCAGAGCAGCCTCGATCGGATCGACGCCCATCAGCTGTGCGATCTCGGAGAGGCGCTTCTTCTGCATATTGTCGTAGGCAGAGCCGGGAATGTCGGCGACGAGGATTCCCGAGGCGTCGCCGAGCCGGTGATAGAAAGAGGAGTTGCTGATGTCCTCGCCGATGCGCTTGCGAAGCGCAGGATCCTGCAGCCGTTTCAGAAAAGCGCCGTAGCCACCCTCGAGCGCCCAGTTGGGAGCGAGCGCCGACAGCCCCGTACTCGAGGCGATGTAGGGGTAAACGTTTGCCGCCACGTCGAGCCCATTCGCCCGCTGCTGCTGAATCTTTTCGAGGATAGCCGGCATCTTCCCCCAGTTGTGCTGACCGCCGATTTTCAGGTGCCAGATGTTTACCGGTATCTGCGCCTCGCGGCCGATCCGGAAAGCCTCATCGAGCGCCGAATCGATTTCGTCGGCCTCGTTCCGGATGTGGGAAAAGTAACTTCCACCGTATCGAGCGGCGACGCGTGACAGCTCGATCAACTCCTCGGTATTCGAGAAAACGGCGGGAACATAGATGAGGGCCGTCGAGATCCCGTAGGCGCCGTCCTTCATCGCTCCCTCGATGATGGCTTTCATCTGCTCCAGCTCTTCGGCCGTGGCGAGACGATTGGCGCGACCGATCGTCATCAGCCGGGC
>DASZZV010000402.1:0-4835 GCA_035544835.1 Thermoanaerobaculia bacterium | reverse complement strand
AAAGGAACGAGGGAAGATTCAGTTTGCGGGCGGCCTCGGGAAGTCGCGCCATTGCTGCGTTGTAGCGATCGGTTCCTTCAGGACGGACAACGTCACTCCAGATCTTCACGTAACGGGGCCGCTTCGCTGAAGGAGCAACGTAGCTCGATGAAGAATCGAGCTGCCAGCTTTCGTTGTGATGGGAGCGCAAAGTGCGATGTATGTCGTCATCAAGCACACCAACTCTGGCCTCGAGAAGCTGCTTGTCGCCATCGCTGAGCGGCGCCTGCTCGCTCTTCGGACGGAGCGTGAGAAAGTGAAAGCCCGTCAACTCTATCTCATAGCGCGGCGCCGTCACCAGGTGACGCTCCTTCATCACCTCGGACCGCCGGCGTGCCTGTTCTGCACAGAGTTGCTCGAACGATCGAGCCGACCGAGGCTCGACGCGGTCGACATGAACCGACCACTCTTCGGGAAGCGGCTTCGCCTCCTCGGCGCTAACGGTTGACGAAACGAGCAGAACGAGAACGGGCAGCGCACGCCGGAAGATCGACATCAGCTTTGTCTCCTTTCGAATTGAGACGGTCGCGGTGAGCGAACGTTTCAACTCGAGTAGCGTCATCACGTGCGCAACCCTCGATCCTTCATCTTCCCGGTGAGGTGTTCTTCGACAGCCTGATTCGTTTTTGAAAGAGCGCTCAGATTCCAGGAGTCCTACCCTTCTACATTTTTCCGTCTCGATTGCACTCCTGCGTGACCCCATCAATCGTGAACGATCAACACTGGCGTGCGGGCGAGGCGCCCGCACCGCTCGGCCCGGCTTTTGGGTGCCGCGCGCTTGCGCGCCCAACAGACAGCGAACACCCTGCTACAATGCGACCGGGATCCAATCGATCGTACGGGCGAGGCGGGTGTGGTGTGTATGAAAAGATCCTCCCAACGGGGAAGCATTTCCCAGCGCGGGGGCAGTGATGTCGGTTGACGGTCACGCCCTGACACTTCTCGCAGCGCTGGTGGGGACCGGCGCTCTCCTTCACGCCTCTCGATCTCACTCCCACCGCTCTCTCCCCTTCTTTCTTTACTCATGGTTGTCGCTGATCGTTATCTCCGCGGCGAAGTATGCGTCTCTGCTGACAGATGGGCTTCCGCGCCACCCTTACCGTTTTGTCTTTTCGGCAGCGATCATGCTCGCGGCGGGCCTGCACTTGAGCTGGGTCACAAGGGCGACACTCGAATTGAGCCGGCAGTCGATCACCGAGCCGGCCCGGCGCAGGCTGATGATTCTTCCCGGCTCCATCGGATTGCTGGCGGCCCTGTCGATGGTACGACTCGCAGATCACACCACGGCACGGGCGGCGGTGCAGGAAGCATTGCCGCTCCTGGAATCCGGAGTGGCCTTCTCCCTGTGCTCCTGGAGCGTCTTCCGGCAGCGAGCTTCGCGGGCCGGAAGTCCCTTCTCCATCTTCGCGGGGTTGTTCGGCTCGATGGCCGTTCTGCAACTGGTGAGCGGCGTCCTCGCCGGCCTCGCGCCGAACGAGGACCATCAGATCCTCGGGACGATGTCACTGATCCTGCAGTCGGGCTGCGCCCTCGGCGTGCTGATCGCTCTTCTCGAGGACGAGCGCGACTCGGCGGCTACGGCCGCAACCGAAGTGGAGCGCCTCGCCTACTACGACCACGTGACGGCCCTCCCTAACCGGCCGCTGTTCTTCGATCGCCTCGCGCAGTCGCTTTCCCACGCCTCGAGGCATCAGCACAAGCTGGCCCTTCTCTTCGTAGACATCGACCGTTTCAAAGTCATCAATGACTCACTCGGTCATGCCGCCGGTGACGCGCTGCTGAAAACGACCGCGCAGCGAATCCAGACCTGCCTCAGGGGCGAAGACACCATCGCCCGCTTCGGTGGTGACGAGATGATCGTTCTCGTCCACATTCTCAGTCGCCTCGAGGACGCGGGGAAGATCGCCCAGAAAATCGCCGCCGCCATCTCGGCACCCACCAATGTCATGGGACGGGAGATCGTAATCACCAGCAGCATCGGCATCGCCGTGTATCCGCTCGACGGTACCGATGGCGAGACGCTGGTGAAGCACGCCGACACGGCCATGTACCGCGCCAAGGAGGAGGGACGGGACGGATACCAGTACTACAGCCCGGCCATGAATGCGCGGGCGCTCGAGACATTGGAGATGGAAACGGCGCTGCGGCAGGCGGTGAGCCGCGACGAGTTAGTACTTCATTACCAGCCACTCATCGATGTCGACTCTGGAACGATCTTCGGCCTCGAGGCGCTGGTTCGCTGGAATCATCCGCAACAGGGACTGCTGCTTCCCGATCGATTCATCTCGCTGGCCGAGAGCAGCGGGTTGATCGTTTCCATCGGCGACTGGGTTCTAGGCGAGGCCTGCCGGCAGGCCAAACGATGGCAGCGTCGACGGGGAGGCGAACTGGTGATGGCCGTGAATCTGTCGGCGCGACAGTGCCAGCAGCCCGATCTGGTCGAGAGAGTCCAGGCGGCGCTGCTAAAAGCCGACCTCCGCCCTGAGCTTCTCGAGTTAGAGATCACCGAGAGCCACGCCATGGCAGACGTGGAGCGGACCATCGACGTCCTCCGCCGTCTGAAATCCCTCGGTGTCCGAATCGCCATCGACGACTTCGGCACTGGCTACTCCTCGCTCAGCTACCTCAAGCAGTTCCCTGTCGACACGCTGAAGCTCGATCAGTCCTTCGTCCGCGAGATCACTCTCCCGCAGGATGGCGCGATCGCCCGCGGTGTCATCGCCATGGCACACAGCCTCAACCTCAAGGTGGTGGCCGAGGGGGTGGAAACGCTGGGACAGCTCGATTTTTTGAAGAGTCAGTCCTGCGATCGTCTCCAGGGTTTCCTCTTCAGCCGGCCCCTCGCCCCGGCCATGTTCGACAAGTACCTCAGCAAGAACGGCCGGGTCATGAACGTGGCGTAGGCAGTGAAACCAGGAGTGAGCGTCTGTCAGGCCCTTGTTGTTGTCAACATGCCACGGAGTGAATTGCCCGCCGCAGCAACTCTGGTAAATAACCCGGGCTAGAGTCGCTGGGTTCCCTCAAGTTTGCTCAGGTTTCTATCGAAGGTGCCCAGCGGGGTGTGCCCAGCCTTCCTCGCAATTTCCAGCACCAGGCAATCCGAGAAGCCCAGTACAGGCTTTCGACGATAGCGATCGAGCGCCGCGGCTACGACATCGGCATCCTGCACGGTTAGACTCTGGTGATTGAGCATCATATCGATGGCCATTGCGATGGCTTCGTGCTCGAGGCCGTAGGCCGCCTCGAGTACCCATGTGGTCTCCGCAAGCACGAGCTGAGAAACCCACGCACCCTTCTCCACGAATGCCTCAGCAGAAACGACCTGCTTGCTGTCGTCGCGTGTCACGAGACGAACGAGGACGTTCGTGTCAACGGCCCGCATGCCTGCCCTGGGCGTACTGCCGGATCGCTTGCTTCAATTCGGCGAGTTTACGAGGCCGGGGACGCTTCTCAAACACCGCTCGATGGATATCCTCGGACGAGTATCGCCCCGCCTTCCTGACAACTACCTTTTCTCCCTCCTCGTGCCATTCCAGCACCGATCCCGGACCGATACCGAGCTTGCGACGGATCTCGGCGGGAACAGAGATTTGACCCTGGGCTGTGACCTTTGATTGCGGGAGCGCCATGGCGCCATAGTACCACGGTAATCAGGACGGCCTTGACGTCATCCAGGCCTGGCAGCGGTTGGATCGCGCGAATGATCATCGACATGTGCCGACGGTCGCGCCGATCCCCAGCAACGCCTCGACTTGAACGTCTCTGCTTGTACGGGCCCACCAACCGCATGCGAGGTAGACCAACAGAACGAAGCCAAAGGGCACAATCCCCGCTTCGCCGGAGCGGCTTACTGCATCAGGATAGGTTCGGACAGCAAACCCGGCAGCAGTCGCGATCAGTAGAACCCCGCTCACGACGCCGATGCCGAATGTTGTGGCGTGACTATCGGTGTCGCTCTCTTTTTTCATGAGTGGATCCTGTCGGGCTGGCGTCCGCGATGACCGACCCTTGATGCGAACCGCCCTGCCTCAACGCTTTTCTTTAGAGCTGCGATCGCAACGATCCAGCCATCACTTCCTCGACTCTTTCGAGCAGAGGGCGACGTTTCCATTCCGCATGGGTCATGCGGCGGGAGTGTTTCAGGTCGTCTTCGAAGATCTCCACCTGCCGGCGCGCGAACGTGGCATCCAGGACGTTCAGGTTCGCTTCATCATTCAGACGGAAAGACCTGGAGTCGAAGTTCGTCGACCCGACCGAGACCCAGATCTCGTCGATGATCATGGCCTTACAGTGATACATCGTGGGCCGGTACTCATAGATCTCAACGCCCGCTTCCAGCAACGGACCCCAACGCGATTTCGAGGCTTTTCTCGTGACCTCGGCATCGATGTGCTCCCCGGGGACGATGACCTGCACGGCCACTCCCCGCTTCCTGGCGGCTACCAGCGTCTCCACGGAGAGGTCATCGGGAACAAAATAGGAGTTAGCGATTCGCACCGTACGAACTGCACAGGTAATCGACATCAGATACATCAATCGCGCGCTCTCGCTACCCTCGCTGGCCGAGCTCTTGAAGACCTGGGCCAGCTGCGAGCCGGCTGGATGAAGCGGCGGAAAATAGTCATCCCCATGCAGGACGCTTCCGGCCGTCTTCATCCAGTTGTCCATGAAGGCGGCCTGCATCTGCGCTACGGCCGGCCCTTCGATCCGGTAGTGGCTGTCCCGCCAGTGATCAGTATCCTCCGCGTTTCCCAGCCACTTATCGGCGATCCCTACTCCCCCCGTGAAGCCAATGC
>DASZZV010000401.1:0-24605 GCA_035544835.1 Thermoanaerobaculia bacterium | reverse complement strand
TCGCACAATCGTAAGAGAGCTCCAAGACTCCACACCGCAAGGCCCCCTCCCAGATCCCTCGCTCGACGCTCGGGATGACACCCTGGTTTCTTTCACTCAGACGCCGCGCTCCGCGGTCAATCGCTCGGGATGACAACAACTACCAGGGTCCGATAACTGCTTTGTCTCGGGACGGCGAAGGGTTCTCATGAATCGAAGCCGGCGCCTTACACTGATCGACGGATGGTCATGAGGCCCGAGAATTTGTCCGCCAAAACAGACGACCCGCTCAGCGACGGCATGGCCTTCACGCTCAAGCTGGGCCGGGCGCTGCAGGGTCAGGGTGTTCCGGCCCACCGGCTGGAAGAAGCGATGCGGGAAGTGGTCGACACCATGGGGGTAGAGGGTGAGTTTTTCTCCACGCCCACCGTGCTTCTGGTCGCGATTATGGCCGTGGCTCTTGTTACGGGATTGCTGATCTCCAACGCCATCGTGCCCCCAGGTAAAAAGTTCTAGGGGTGCAGTAGGGGCGCGCAGAGCGCGCCGCTGGAGTTTGGCCATTTGAAAGCAGGCTCCGAGTCAACTTGGCCGCTGGAGGCGGCTATGGGGCGCGCCGATACCCTTCCCTGAATAACGCCCGGGGTATCGGCGCGCTCCCTACGTGCCGACCGCGGGTGTTACGATTCTCCGATGGCGATGTCAGAAGGATCGACTGAGCCCGATGGTGCGAAGTCGGACCCGGCGATTTCCTCAGACCAGCTGGAGAGCGTAAAAGTACCGGAGCAGTTCGTGCCGATCTTTCTCCGCGCGCAGCAGCATGTCGCCGCCTACTTTGCCGATCGCGTGGAGAACCCGCGACTGAGCACCATCTCGATTTCCGGCGAGCGTTACATCCTCGTGCGCGCCGCGTCGATGTCGGTCGAGTTTTTCGATCTGGTGATGTCGCTCTACCGGGACAAGGGACAAGCCGAGGCTCGAAGCGTTGCCAGCAATCTCCTGTTTGATCTTGCCCACGCCATCGGGAAAGCCGATGCGCGCACCTTTCACGAACGGATGCAGGTCACCGATCCGGTCGAGAAACTGTCAGCGGGGCCGATCCATTTTTCGTATTCCGGCTGGGCCTTCGTGGAGATCTTTCCTGAATCGAACCCTGCGCCAAACGAGGACTATTACCTCATCTACGATCATCCTTTCTCCTTCGAATCCGACGCCTGGATGAAGCGGAAAAAATCAAGCGACTTCCCGGTCTGCGTGATGAACGCCGGCTATTCCTCGGGGTGGTGCGAAGAGAGCTTCGGACTGCCGCTGGTTGCCGCGGAGGTTGAGTGTCTTGCCTCGGGCGGAGGGCACTGTCGTTTCATCATGGCCCCGCCATCGAGGATCGAAGGACATCTCGACCGGTACGCCGCTGCCGAAGGCATTCCCTCGGCCAGTCATCTCGTCTCTTCGCCCTCGATTGCCATTCCGGAGTTTTTTCAGCGCAAGCGAATGGAGGAAGAGCTCCGCCATTCTCGCGACGATCTCGAGATCAACGTCCAGCAGCGCACTGCCGAGTTGGTTGCCGAGATCGCGGAGCGCCGAGCCGCCGAAGCGCAGCTTCGCCTGTTCGAGTCGGCGGTAGAGAACGCCATCGAGGGGATCATTCTTTTGACCGCCGGCGCGGAAGGGGAGAGCAGGCGCGTACTCTTCGCAAATGCCGGATTCGAAAAGCTCACCGGCTTCCGCGCTCAGGACGCACTCGACAAGACCCTGGACGTGTTGCAGATCGCCGCCGAGGAGCTCGAGGTCCTCGACAGGATCAATGTGCATATGCAGCGTCAGATGGCCTTCGAGGGTGAAGCGATCGCCTCACGCGCTGACAACTCGAAATATGTGCTGGAGCTGCATGTCATGCCGGTTCGAGACCGCGAAGAGAGACTGACGCACTGGGTCTGCATCCTTCGCGACGTCAGCGATCGCAAGGCGCAACTCGCTGCCCTCGAGCATCAGGCCATGCACGACGTGCTGACCGATCTCCCGAACCGCGTGCTGCTGCTGGACCGACTCGAGCAGGCCCTGCTCTCATCGACCCGCCATAACAAAGCGCTGGCGCTTTTCATCATGGATCTGGACCGCTTCAAGGAAGTGAACGACACCTTCGGTCACCACGTCGGAGACCAGATCCTGATGCAGGTAGGACAGCGTCTGAAAAATCAGATTCGAGCTTCCGACACGGTGGCCCGGCTAGGGGGCGACGAGTTCGCGATTCTTCTGCCGCTGGCCACGGACACAGAGCACGCCATTTCCAGTGGAAGAAAGCTTCTTCGCGCCCTCGAGGCTCCTTTCATCGTGGACCAGAACGCCTTCGATGTCGGGGCCAGTCTTGGCATCGCCTTGGCACCCGATCACGGCAACGATGCCGCCACGCTTCTGCGTCGAGCCGACGTGGCCATGTACATCGCCAAGCAGACCAACAGCGGTCTGGCGGTTTATTCGGCAGACCTGGACCGTAACTCGCCGACGCGACTGGCTCTCATGAGCGAGCTTCGTTACGGAATCGATCACGGTCAACTGCTGCTGCACTATCAGCCGAAGGTAGACCTCAAAGCGGAGACCTTCGGGCATCTCGAGGCGCTGGTGAGATGGCGTCACCCGCAGCACGGGGTGATGCCGCCGGATGAGTTCATCCCGCTGTCCGAACGGACCGGTCTCATCGCTCCTCTCACGTCATGGGTTCTCAATGAGGCGCTGGCGCAATGCCGGATGTGGCATGACGCCGGGCTCGAGCTCGGTGTGGCCGTCAACCTTTCCGGTCGTTCGTTGCTCGACGCGTCGCTGAGCGATCTGGTCGGCGAAGCGCTCAAGCGCTGGCGAGTCAGTCCCCCCTGCCTCACGCTCGAGCTCACCGAGAGCAGCATCATGTCCGACCCCGACCACGTGATGCGAACCCTCGAGCAACTGCGTGCGTTGAAGGTCCGTCTCTCCATCGATGATTTCGGAACCGGCTACTCCTCCCTTTCCCATCTGCGCCTTCTCCCTGTTGATGAGATCAAGATCGACAAGTCGTTCGTGCTGGAGATGCTGACGACTCCTTCCGACGAAGCAATCGTTCGCTCCACCATTCAGCTCTGCCAGAACCTCGGGCGCAAAGTCGTGGCCGAAGGTGTGGAAGACGAGGCGACGTTTGACCGGCTGAAGGAGCTCGGCTGCGATTATGCACAGGGCTTCGGAATCGCTCCCCCCATGCCGGCCGTCGATCTCCCAGCCTGGATGACGGCGAGCCGATGGAAGCCGGCGCGCTGAGGACGGTGCCCATGCGTTATGTCGCGTTTCTCCGTGCAATCAACGTCGGCGGACACATCGTTCGTATGGATGCGCTGCGCCAACACTTCGAGACGATCGGCATGAAGAACGTCGAGACATTCATTCAGAGCGGCAATGTTCTGTTCGATGCCTCGGCGCGACCGGCGACTCTGGAGCGCAGGATTGAGGCGCATCTCGAAGAGGCGTTGCACTATCGGGTGGCTACCCTCATCCGCACCGCGGCGGAAATCGACGACATTCTGAAGAGCCAGCCCTTTGATCAGGCCGAGATCGATGCCGGAGCGAGGCTGTACATCGGCTTCATGCGCCAGGAATCATCACCGGAAATACGCGCGGCATTTCTGAAGCTGAGGAGTCCCGGCGACGATCTTCATATTCGAGGACGCGAGATTTACTGGCTCTGCCGGACGAGCTTCAGCGATTCGCCGCTGGGAGGACCGATCATCGAGAAGACTCTGAAGACAGAGGTGACGATGAGGAGCTCGACGACGGTTCGAAAAATCGCAGCAAAGCTGGGTGGCGCCAGCTAGGTCCTGACCTATCCCTGCGCCGTGGAAGGGTCGATGATGGCCCTTACCTCGCGGATATGTGTGGCCGGGAATCCGCTGTCCGCCGCATGCTTCCGGATCAACCCTTCATCCTCGGCGAGATAGACGCAGACGATCTTGTCGTCGGTGACGTAGGACTCGAGCCACTGGATGCCCGGGCCGAGTTTGCTCAACACGTCGTTGGACTTTCCGGCGGCGCCAGACAACCCTGCCGAGTCCATCTTGCCCACTCCCGGTATCTCGCGTTCGATGATGTACTTGCGCATGACGAAACCTCCTGACGGGACATCTTATACTCGAGGGGCGATTTGGCTAGCGATCAGTGCCCTCTTGCGCAGCACCCATGTCGTCATGCAGCGGCTGTCCTGAACGACCGTCGTCTTGATTGGATCGAGCAACGTTCCCGATAGTGTGGCGGTCCATTCGAGCAGCATCGGTTCATCGACGAGAAACCGCTCGGAGTTGTCGGGGAGGAGATAGCGCCCGCCGCCCAGCGGGCGGAAACGCTCCGGCATGCCGATGCTGGAAGCGAGCCGGCAGAAGAACAGACCGTTGTCCCGGAGCAGTCTCCAGGTGCCGCGCAGCATGTCGGCGAAGTGCTGCTCGTCTCTTGCGAAATGGAGGACGGCACTACTGATGACGACGTCGGCGACACCGTCGGGGAAGGTGGTCGATTCCAGTTTCTCGGCCCGAAAATTTGACGCCGGCAGGGAAGGAGCAAGCCGTCCGGCCTGAGCCCGCACAGCCATGATTGCTCGCTCGTCAGAGTCAATCCCCATGACCTCGTAGCCCTCGCGCAGAAAGAATGTGAGGTTGCGCCCACCACCACAGCCGGCATCGAGAAGCGAAGCCTCAGGGCCGATCTGGCCTCTCTGAATCTGATCGAAGAGGTAGATGTCCATCTGGCCGAACAGCGCTGCAACGTCAGTCATGAGGCATCGAGGACGGTATGAGTCAGTTTCCCGCCAGAGAGATCCATCCGTCGCCGGTCTGATTGTCGACCGAGGAGCCGTAGGCGTGCCATGTCGCAGCGTCGGACCGGCTGCGAACCGAGATCAGCAGATCACCGAAGGCGCCAGCTGGAATCGGCAACTGGGTCAACGACGCTGGCTGCACTGTGATCGTCATCGATCCTCCCACTCCCTGGCCGCTGATGACGATGTCGAACGTGTGGGCGGCGTTCCTATCGAAGTTGACCACGCCGACGTTCGTACGGAAGCCGGCGTCCTGGCGAAGCCCGAGGATCGTGCCACGCCCTGCTCCGGCGAACTGCGATGTGATGACCGACTGCTGCGCCTGGGACACCGTACCGGTCGTATTGCCGCAGGTCGTTTCGGTATAGACGCGGGCGAAACCGTCGAGTTTGCCATTGACGTCGAACGAGCCATCCGCAGTCACGGCCGTGACGATGACGCTGCCGATCCCGGTCTGGCCAATGGTGTGAACGAAATCGCGCAGCGGAAAGAAGGCGTTGGCGCGGAGGGTGAGCGGAACGGCAGGAATGGCTGCCCCATTCTGATCCCGAGGCAACCAGCGCACCACGACAGGCTGGTCGACGCTGCGGTTGTTGATCAGCATGACATCAGTGCGAAACGATGTTCCGAGCCCGCCCTGCACTTCACCGACCACGAGCAAGGCCAGCTCGGGCCGGTCCTGGCCTTCGACGACATTGAGTTTCGCCGCCTCAGCCAGCGCCGGAATCAGGGACAACACGAACACAGCAATAGACCGCTGCAGAATGGAATTCATAGTTACCTCCAGCGTGAGTGCTTCGCACAAGACATGCCGGGGGAGGCTTCTCCTGTACGATGGAATCAGAAACATCGGAGGCGGCGACGAACGGCAACGGACGGACGGGGGAGCACTTCGACTGGGAAAATCTCAGCGACTCCAGTCTCCTGAAGATTCCCCTCCGCGACCTCGGGGTGCGGATCGAGGGAACATGGATCGAGGCCTGTCTGGCCGAGCTCCAGGAGGACCTGGTCAGGCGAAGACTCCGGTTCAAGCCCCACGCCTGGCTGTCCTACGACTGGTTTGTTCCCGACGGTATCGCCGGAATCGCTATTCCTTTTTACCTCGCCCATCCACGACTGATGAAGCTCGAGCGAAAGCAGATGCTGGATATCGAGGGAGGAACCCGCGAGGAGATGCTCAAGATCCTTCGTCACGAGTGCGGCCACGCCCTCGACAATGCCTACGAGCTGGGGCGGGAAAAACGCTGGCAGCAGCTCTTCGGAAATCCGTCGAAGCGCTACCCCGATCAGTATCGGCCGAATCCGGCCAGTCGCCGGTTCGTGCAGCACCTCCGCCTCTATTACGCGCAGAGCCATCCAGTCGAAGACTTCGCCGAGACCTTTGCCGTCATCATTGGCTCGCGATCGGGCGGATGGCGAAAGAGATATGCGGAGTGGCCGGCGCTCCGGAAGCTCGAATACGTCGACGAGCTGCTCGATGGCCTGCATTCACAAACTCCTCGCCGGCTCAGCCGGAAACAGCCCGACTCTCTCGGCACCTTGAAGATGACACTGGGCCAGTACTACGCTGAGAAGCGCGAGCAATACGTGATCAGCTATCCCGACATCTACGACCGTGACCTCAGGCGACTCTTCTCCGACGATCCGAGTCATGAGCGGCAGCAGCTGGCCTCGCACTTTCTCCGGAGAAACAGCGGTGAGATCCGCCGTCTCGTTTCCAACTGGACCGGCGAATATCAGTTCACTCTCGATCATGTGCTCAAAGAGATGATTGGCCGCAGTCGAGAGCTCAAGCTGCGAGCGGTCGGTCCCGAGCGGCGTCTCAAGATCGAGTTCGCGCTGTTGTTGACCGTCAAGACCATGGACTTCCACTACAGCCGGCGCAACTGGTTCGCCTTATGAAACCGAAGCTGCGTATCGTCGTCCTGATGCATCCGGCACTCGTTCCACCGGAGAGCACGGAAGGCTACACCGAGCGCGAGTACTACGAGTGGAAGACCGAATTCGACGTGGTGAAGACGCTGCGTGAGCTCGGTCACGAAGTGCGGCCTCTCGGGGTTGCCGACGAGCTAGGTCCCATCCGGGCCGTCATCCATGAATGGGAGCCACACATCGTCTTCAACCTGCTCGAGGAGTTCCTCGGGCGCCAGGACTTCGACCATCACGTAGTCAGCTTTCTCGAGCTCATGCAGGTGGCCTACACCGGCTGTCACCCGCGCGGGATGATGCTGGCCCGCGACAAGGCGCTGTCCAAGAAGCTGGTGTCCTATCATCATCTCGTCATTCCAAAGTTTGCGGTTTTCCCGCGCGGGCGCCGCGCTCGCCGCCCGAAAGGACTCGATTTTCCGTTGATTGTGAAGAGTCTCGTCGACGAAGCCTCCCTCGGCATCTCCCAGGCTTCCATCGTCGACAACGACGACAAACTGCGCGAGCGAATCGCCTTCATTCATCAAAGGAATGGATCCGATGCCATCGCCGAACAGTTCGTCGACGGCCGCGAGTTTTACGTCGGCCTGATCGGAAACCGCCGGATTGAGGTGCTGCCGGTGTGGGAGCTGGTCTTCGAGAACATGCCGCCAGGGGCCATGTCGATCGCGACGGCTCAGGTCAAACACAACCCCGACTATCAACGCCGGCGGGGGATCTATCAGCAGCACGCCGAGGATCTCGATGAGTCGCTGCGCGACTACATCATTCGCACCAGCAGGCGCATTGCCCGCATCCTTGACCTCGACGGTTACAACCGGATCGATTACCGGCTGGGCGTCGACGGGAAGCTCTACTTTCTCGAGGCCAATCCCAATCCTGAAATCGCCAGCAGCGAAGAGTTCGCGTCCGCCGCCGAACAGGCCGGCAGGTCGTATCCACAGCTCATCCAGCGTATCGTCGATCTCGGTCTGCAGCGGGCCGCGGGATGAGAACCTCAGGAGTTTTTCCAACACCGGAGAGTCGATACGATTCGAGCAGCGGGATTGACGGCGGTATGATGAGGACTCGTCATCATGATCGAAATCGGGGCGCGACTCGGGCCGTATGAGATCGTGTCCTTCCTGGGCGCCGGAGGGATGGGACAGGTATATCGCGCGCGGGACTCGAGACTGGATCGTGACGTGGCCATCAAGGTCCTCACAAGCGGCGCGGGGGCCGATGAGCTTTCCCTGGCTCGCTTCGAGCGTGAGGCCAAGGCGGTAGCCGCTCTCTCCCATCCCAACATCGTCTCCATCTTCGACTTCGGGACCAGTAACGGGATCACCTATGCGGACACCGAGCTGCTGGAAGGAGAAACGCTTCGGACCTACGTCGCCCGCCTCTCGCTTTCGTGGCGGCGCATCTGTGAGATCGGCGCCTCGATCAGCGACGCGCTCGCGGCCGCGCACGCCAAAGGAATCGTCCACCGCGACCTGAAGCCGGAAAACATCTTAGAGGAACGGGACTCTCCGACCGCGTTCCTCTCGATCAGCTTCCCACCCTCGAACAGCGAATGGATGACGTCCGCGCGGTGATGGAGGCGGTCGGCTCTCATTGCGCCGCCCTCTGCGGAGTCTCCGAGGGGGGACCGATGTGCAGCCTGTTTGCCGCGACGTATCCGGAGAAGACATCAGCGCTGGTGATGATCGGGACCTATGCAAAGCGGATCTGGGATCCGGACTATCCGTGGGCCCCGACCCTCGAGGCGCGGGGGAAGTTTTTCGAGATCATGCAGCGCGAATGGGGAGGTCCTGTGGGGATCGCCGAGCGGGCTCCCTCGAAAGCGAACGACCCTGCATTTCGCGACTGGTGGGGAACGTATCTGCGAATGGGAGCCAGCCCGGGAGCGGCGGTGACTCTCACATGAATGAACTCCGAGGCGGACATCCGGCCATATTCTTCCCACCATCCGCGTGCCGACGCTGATCATTCATCGCACCGGAGATCTCTGCCTGAAGGTCGAGGAGGGACGCTACGTCGCCTCGAAGATCCCGGGAGCGAAGCTCGTGGAGCTGCCGGGAAACGATCATCTCCCCTTCGTCGGCGATCAGGACGCCATTCTCGATGAGATGGAGGAGTTCCTCACCGGCGTCCGCCATACCTCTGAGCCTGATCGCATTCTGGCCACCGTGCTGGCCATCCGCGCGCGCAGCCCGGAAGAGCTGGAACGGAACCGCGGCCTGATCGATCGCGAGATGGAATGGTTTCGCGGGCGCAGGATCGAGATGCGCGACGGAGAGCTGCTGGCGGCTTTCGACGGTCCGGCGCGCGCGGTGCGATGCGCCTCGGCCATCGTCAATGCGCTGGCACGCCTGGGCGCAGCCGCCTCTGCTGGGCTTCACACCGGGGAGTGCGATCTCGTTGCCGAAGCGCTCACCGGTCTGCCACTGAAGATCGGCTCGTCGATCGCTGATCGCGCGAACAGTGGGGAGGTGCTGGTGTCGAGCACCGTCCGCGATCTGGTGGCAGGTTCAGGCATCAATTTCACCGATCGCGATTGCACCGTACAGCTCGACTCCGGCGAGTGGAGACTGTTTCAGGTGACGTGAGTGGGCGAAGTTTTTAACTTCGCTTCCTCACGCACGAGACCCGCAGATGAATCGGCACTCATGGTCGACGTTTCTAACGTCTAATCCATCGATCTCTACGTGGCGCAGAGTTTCGATGCGCAAGTCCTCACGTTTTCCACATTAGTGACTCGCTCTCAGCCAGCCGAGGTACGCTTCCGGCATGCTCGAAGATGGCTTTTTCGATCCAGAAAAACCGTTTCAGATACGACGCAGCGCTCTCCCACATTGGCGTCAGGATGGAGCGCTTTATTTTGTGACCTTCAGGCTGTGTGATTCGCTGTCACGCGCACGCCTCGACGCCTGGCGTCGCGATGGGGACGACTGGCAGCGGACCCATCCCGACGCATCGTCAACTGAGATCGAAGACTTCTTCCTCGCACAACGACGGCGACTCGAGAAGTGGCTCGATGCTGGCTCAGGCTCGTGCATCCTCTCTTTGCCTGAAGCGAAGAGCGTGGTGGAGGGTGCCCTCCGCCACTTCAACGGGAGTCGTTATGAGCTCGGAGAAACCGCAGTCGCCGCAAATCATACGCACGCTATCGTTCGAACCGCGAGTGGAGTTGACCTTTCCGACGTTCTTCATTCGTGGAAGAGGCATTCGTCAAGAAGGCTTGCGAAGCTCGATCAGGTCCGGAACGTCGCTCCGCATCTGTTAGGACAGTTGTGGCAGACTGAGTCGTTCGACCATATCGTCAGAAACCGGGCGAGCCTCGAGAAGTTCAGCCTTTACATCCGAAACCACAGAGCATGATCTGGGTGCGGGTGGCCGGGGAGCGAAGTTAAAAACTTCGCCCACGAGTGTGGCCGCACTTCGCAAGTGGCCGCAGATTGCATCTGCGGTTCTCGTGTCGAAGAAGATGTAAGAGCTTTGACCCCAGGGCACGCGCGCTCATCATCACCGCCGCGCACCTCGGGGACGCGGTTGCGGCGGCAGCAAACCGTCTGAAAGCACCTGATCGGCAACCATCGGCGTTCCGTAGAACGGTGCCTCAGCTGGTCGCGCCGAATAGACGATGAGAATATCGCCAATCAGATTCTCCGCTGCGTCCGTCACGAATGCTGGAGAGTCGATCACGGCACTCTTCGTGGCGGGACCAAAGGCTCCGTTCGCGTCGATCTCTCTCGCGTAGACCGCTCGACGAGACGAGGCCAGCGGCTCTGACCAGATCACACGGTACGCGGCACCGTTCCAGAAAGCAGCAATGAGCGTGGATGAAGAGAGTCCCAGCGGAACCTCCTTCTTGATCTGAAGCGTCTCAGGGTCGAGGAGAGAGATACTTCTGAAGTGAAGCAGCGCGAAGCCGTTCGCTCCCGCTCGTATGGCTCGGACTTCCGGACCTGACAGCCGCAATGTACCTGGTGGTAACCGCCGGCCCTCCGTGTCGAGCCGAACCACGAATCGTCTCGTCTCTGAACTGCAGCTTCCCGGGAAATAGCAGGGATCGTATTTCGTCGAATCGTACACGAGAACGAATGAGCCCTGGTTGAACGCAATCCTTGGTGCTGTCTGATCGCCCAGGAAGCCGTCGGGTGCGTCCTCGGTGAGCGGAAACGAGCTGCCCACTCCTTGCGGGGAGATGTGCGCCCCTCGAATGCGACCCTCCTTCGACCAGACCACAAAGAAACCCTGTCCCGTCACGGTGAAATCGAAGTCGGAGTACTGCAGTTGCGGATCGGAAATCCTGAACGGGATCGTATCGATCAGTGTTCCAGAAAGCGTGATACGCATTCCCCAGAGGGCTGAATCGACCGTCCACGCGACGAGGTAAACGCCGTGACCGTAAATCACGCGCGGCGCCGTGGCATAGGAATACGGTCGATCCATCAGAGTCTGCACTGAGCCGGCCGGGACGCCGAATCGATCGAGAAGGAGGGCTTTGATCTTCTGAGAATCCTGCGACTGCTCGAGCCAGGCGGTGAGAAAGCCAATGCCGTCACTCGCGATGGCGGGTTGCACCTGCTCGCGCACCGCGCGCGACAGGACGACTGGACTTGCACCCCCGAGCACCGGCGAGGTGAATCCCAGGAGACGGATACCAACGCCGTACTGCGATCCAGCCCATATGACACCGTAACCGAAGGCGTTGGCTGCGATTCGCCCTTGAGACTCGTAAGAGATCGGATCGTCCACGACGGTCGCCGTGGCGCGTGGCGACCCTGCCATGTCGAGACTCACGCTCTCGATGCGCGAGTCCTTCTGGTAGTCGATGAAAGACATGGGTCCGGAGGTGAGGAGAGCCGTGAAGCCGATAGGATCGGAGGCGAGATCGACTGATTGAATCGCGCTGACCGAGTGCGGAACGGATCGCGGGATCGAGGCCGGTCCCGTCAATGGAATCAACGAGAAAAAGAGGTCGGCTGGATCGTCGCCTGCGTGTGCGCTCCAGAGTACGAGGGTACTGGAGCCGTGGCTGGCGACCGATGCCGTCGCCGGCCGGTAGTCAGGCCCGGTCGTGCCTCTGGCAAGCATCAGCGGCTGCGGTGCTGCATCCAGTTGCATACCGTCGCGACCGATGCGAATGAAGTAGAGACCCGTGTAGTCACAAAGAGTGACGACGAAGCCACCTGACGTCGCCGCGATGTCGCGATTGAAGGCCCCGGTAGTGAGAAGCACACTCTGGTGCGTGATCTCATCCCCTGCTCCGAGAGAGAGAAGGACTGTGTTGGTCCCGGAAGCGTCGTAGGCGAGAATGAGTGTCTCACTCCCGTTGGTCGCCACCATTGGAGCCAAATAGCCATACCCAAGCTGGCGAGCACTCCCGACCCTCGGCCGTCCCTCTTCGTCGAGGCGAAGCGAGTGAAGCACCCCCTCGGCGCTCCACACCAGAAGATAGCTCGTACCAGTCCAGACGAGGTCGAGACTGGCGTGCGCGAGATCAGATCCTGTCACGATCGGGACAGCGACAGCGGTTGGATCGCTCGCATGATCGAGGCGCTGGACGGCGATTTCCGGAGCACGACTCTGTGATGTCTCAATCCATGCGGCGAGGAACGATGAGCCGTTGCTGGCAACGGCCGGCGACGCAATCGAGGCACGAGGAATTCCATACTCAGGACCGGTGAGTACGAGCTCGCGAGCGCGAACCGCGGAGAGCGAACCGCTTCCCATCGCAAGAATTGAAAGGAAGAGCAGAGCGCGCATTGAGAATCGAGGCATTCGAGTCTGATACGGAACGCCGCCCGAGAGTGTCTAAGCTCAGGTGCCCGTTCATCTCTTCCCCCTCGTCTGGTTACTGAGGCAGGATCGTGGTGATCTCCTGGGTCGTGTTGTTGGTCACGCTGACGAAGGTCCAGAAACGAAGGCCCGGGGTGAGCGGTTCGATGAGAATTGAAACAGCTGTACCGAGGGGCTTCAAATCATCGATTTGTGCGTAACCAGGAACAAACGGGGAGTCATCGAAGTGCGCGCGGACGATCCGCACGGTTCGTTGGTCGACAATTGCCGGCCCCGGGCCGTCCGAGAACGGCATCACCGTGACGCGGAACTCCGCCCTTTCGTGGGCGTCTACATCGTAGATCCTCAGCGTGGCCCGGAAGTTGGACTCCATAGGGACGTTGATGAGCTCGACCGGCTTCGCCCGGAAATCTCGCTCGCGAACGATCGGCAGTTCTGTGCCGCCCGAGAACATCCCACGCGTCAGGTCGCGAACGCGCAACGAGAAGAGAACGTCTGCGGCCCGTTCGCTCGGTACGAACAGCAACCGGGCCGGCACGTTGGTGAGCGATCCGATGAGGAGAGACGATCGATGTACGTTGCTCCGCGCAGGAATCGAGCAGCCGCGCGGATCGGCCTGCAGGTAGCACAGGTTCTGAATCACGTCGACGGGTAGATCGCTCTCGTTCCGGAACCAGAAGTCGCTGCTCCAGAGCGCACCAAAGGCGCCCGGAGCCTTCTCGACGGCGACCGGGATGAGCATTTTCTCCCCCTGCGGCGGCGCGAAAACCGGATGTGTCGCCATCAGAAGCGAGGGTACAAACAGCAGCACCAGCATGAGGACACCAGGTCGTTTCATCCGTCGCTCCTTCTCCGCCACTCCTAAATAGTTTGACAGACAGATTGGTTAGCGGGAAGCCTTCTCTGAAAAAGGCTTCTCACCTCACCGTCATAGACTCTACTCGCCATGAGCCGTCTTTCAAAAATGAGGCAAAACCAGTTCCCGGGCCTGGATCCGTCTTCAGGACGTTGCCGAGCTCGTCTTCGAACTGCCATGTGAATGCTACGCTGGCGTGGCCGGGTGTACTGCTGGCGCTGCCGAGGGTGGCGACGCGGCGGGGGCCGAGCTCTGCGACGTAAAAGCTTTCGCCTTCGTTGACACGCATCGTGCGTCCGCGGAGGGTGAGGTTCACGTTGATTGTCTCCGAAGCCTGGGCGAAGTTAGGGGCAGCGGCACGACCACTGGTGTAAATCGACTCGAGGGGCGGATCGAATTCGACCAGTCCCGCGTGCACCGCCGCAAACAGCGCTGGGTATTCCTGAAGAGTCCATGAGTACAAATGTTTCGAGAACTGCTTCGGAAACTTGACCGAAGAGGAAACCGTCATCGCTTCGGCGGCGTTGATCAGCCGCTCGGTATTCTCTTTGGTCAGATCGGGCGGGAGCGTTGTCAGGTAACCCGGCATCGTGATCTGCTCCCGGGTCCGCTCCCGATGCGCACGCTCCAATCGCTCCACATTGCGGCGCGCCGCAATGCCCTTCTGATTGATTTCGTTGAGCTGATTGTTCAGGGTGGCCGCCGTCGGCTCTGTCCTTGCCGCCTGATGATTCGATGTCCACTTGATTCCAAGTATCACCAGGAGGGACACGCCGACAATGACGGTCCACTGCGGCACGCGAATCAGGGAATCGTCGTCGGGAACGTTCGGCGGCAGGACGGCGGTTCGTGGATCGTCGACCGGCGAAGTCACGGCAAAGGAAGGTCCCTCCGAAGCTCGATAGCGACTGAAGATGATGCCGCAGCTGGCGCATTCCGAGGACGTTTCCAGCTGCAACGAGCCACACTTAGGACAGTTCATAGAGACTCCGCTTTGTCATTTCTACTCAACGTTGATTACGACCCCGTCGAGTAGATGAATACGACACTGGGCGGATTCATAGACCCAGATTCTTGCTCCCGGTCCCCGGATATCATCCTCGGCGATCTCACGATCAGGCTTACCGACTTTCGACTCGACCTTGTCCTGGCGCATCCCCGCACTGACGAGCGCGCAAGAACCCTGTGAGACATTTGCGGTCGCGCCTGTGAGTATTGAAGCCTCTGCCGCAGGAGCGGTGTGGCCCAGAAAAGTTGGAGGGAAACAAAACATCCATGCAGCCAGGAAGACGCCACTGCTTGCGATGAACCTCCAATTCCACAATCGACTCCATGGTTTCCTGGAACGAATGATTTCGAAAAAAATAACCGCGCCGGCGATCCACTGCACGGCCGCGGCCAGTAGCAGATAAACGGCCGGATTCAGGGACGTCCCGTTGATCTGACTCGGGTTCATCACTGTGTCCTCGTTTTCATGAGCGAAGCCGGAATCGGTGTTGCCCCTTCATGCTTCTTCAACTCCGTTCCGTCGTGAGCCCGGATGGTTTGCTCTTTACCGTCGTATCGCACAACGGAATCATTCACGAACAGAATGACTCGGGCGCGGCCCCACTGGCGCAACTGCTGATCGAAGGCGCCAATCGAAAGCCCCGACACACTCTTGATCGCTTCTGCGGTGGTTGCTCCTCCGGCAAATGCGGCCATCATCCTCTTCGGCCCGTCAGCTCCGAATCTGGCCTCCAAAAAGCGAATGACGGTCTGCGCCTCGATATACGCCTCCTTGATCATGTCGGGATCAGGAGAGCCCTTTAAGGTGGCGTCGAGAAGTGCCACGGACAGCAGCTTGTCATCCTCGTACATGTTCAGGGCGTTTTGCTGAAAATGAATCGACTCGATCCGCTGAGCCATCCCTTCCTGAAACCAGCGAGGAGCCTGGTCGGCCGTGAGCTGCGCGATCATGGCGTGAGCGAGCTCATGACTCATGATTGCCACGATCTCCGGAACGAACATGGAGACGCCCGCAAACGGAATCGTGATCCTGCCGTCGTAAAAACCGAGTATGTGATCGGTTCCCGTATACGTGGCTCGGAACTCTTCCCATGAGATGACGTTGATCGTCACTGGCCGCAGGTTCTGCAGCGGGATATACCCGGTCAAACGAGCCTGTTCCGCCTCCATGATCTGGCCAAGGCGACTGATGAAGAATGCGTCCACACCATCAGCGGGGTAATGAATCTCGAAGTGCGGGGTCGTGGAGGTCGAATAGCGGGAGGCCAGTCGCTTGTTGGTCTCGATCTGTCGTATTCGGTCATCGAGGTAGGGCATGTTGCGTTTCGCACTGGCACGCTGCATTACCCGGATGGCGGGATCGAAAAGATCGACCGAAGCCAGCATTTCGCCCAGCTCCGCGAGCGCCGCCGGATCGGATTTGCGATCGATGGTGTGGTTCGCGGCCAGCGAGAGGTAGAGCTCCCTGGCCTCCTGTGTGTGATTGATTCTGCGCAGAGCACTTCCCCGGAGAAAGAAAAGATCTACGGGCACATTCTCGAGTTTGGGCGAGATTGCATCGGTCAGATGCACCAGATCGTTCCAGCGATTGTGATTCGCGAGAGCCGCTGCGGTCTGTTCAAATCGCACGCGCATGCTGGGCTGCCCGAAGACCGATGGTTTACTCGAAACCTTGATCAACTGAGAGAAGTCGTTGAGGGCAGTGGTCTCCTCCATCTCGTCCCACGTGGCCGCGTCGGTCGTTTCGGAGCCGGCCGGTGCAAGGCAGGCACCTCCGGGGACGGACAGCACCTTCGAACCGCTGCGCAGATCGAGATAGTCGCCGATTACATGGGCACTGAACCCCGCCGGCATCATCAAAGGGTTCGCCGAGAGCCGGGGAGAGGTGATCATCGGCTCATTCGCCGCGCTGAGCTGCAGAAACGTTCCCACTTCGGGCTTCCGAACGAGCTCGCAGAAGACACCCGCCGAGACCACCGCGGAGCGGCTCACCGGCTTGAGCGCGAAGCCGCGCCGCAGTTCTTTCTCGGATGAAGGGAGATCACTGCGAACGGCAGCAAGACCCGACAGCGCGTAATACACCTGTGCTTTGCGCGAGCCCATTCTCCGCAATCGCTCCAGGTATGACCGTGAGCGGTCCTCGAATCCGAGCGTTTGCAAAGCGTCTGCGGCCTCGAACCAGAGGTCGTCATAGCCAGGCCCGAGGTTGATGGCGTGCTCGTAATCCATGACCGCCGCCACCTCTTTCGAATCGAGAAAAGCAAGGCGAGCGCGCAGGATCTCTGCCAGGGGCAGATCGGAAGGTGATGGAAAGGCCTCGATCTCTTTGCGAGCCGATCCCACATCCATCCTTTGAAATGCATCCTGTGCCTTCCAGAGGTGGGCGACATTGCGCTGAGCCTCATCAGCAGAGGGAGAAACGTGCGGGAATCGGGAATCGTCGTTGCCTGCAACCATTGCCCGTCGCATTGGAAGAAGGCTGGCCAGACGTGTCATGGATTGCGTAGCGCCGGGTTTGGCCTTGCTGGCCTGAGCCGCGTCCTTCTGAAAGCGATCGTCGCGTTTGAGAGCGAGGGCGAAAGCCGCAAGGGCAATCGCGATCGCAGCAAGGAAAGCGATTGACGCCGCGCCGCGATGCGTCCTTCGAGCAAGAATAGCGGTTAGGGCAAGCATGGCCGCGGCGAGTCCAAGGAAGCTGATCAGATCGCGCCACGGAAAGGCTGTAGGCGTTCCACTCTCGGCCTTTTTACGAGGTTTCTCGAGCGCGAAGATCGAAGGTTCGGCAGAAATGATCAGCGACTCGATCTTGTATTCGCCACTCTCTTTGACGAGATTCATGATCAGCGTTTCATCGATTCCGGAGGGAAAAGCGATCCTGAAAACTGCAACTCTGTTTTGCAGGGAGGGAACGACCGTGCTCAGCTCCCACCTGGCGCCTTCACTCGGGCCGGTGCGAACCTCGATCTCTTTGAGCGCGTCTGCTTTCCCGATCGCACGCAGAGGCGAGGCGCTGGAAAGGTGACTCCAAATGCCCTCCGGACCTCTCGCCAGAAAGTCGAGGCCGATTTGCGAGGCCGCTCGCTCGCCGTCGGACAAAGGCCTCGGCATCGAGACATCTGTAGCGTGCAACGGCAGGACGAACCATAGGCTGAGGACCAACAAAGGGAGAAGGGGCCATCTGCGCACCGGATGCTGGTTAGGGAACAACGTGCTTTGCTGTGACAAGGGCAACTCCGTTCGGGGGTTCGTCGATTCGCTTCGGTTCGCGTTTGAAAGTTACGCCGGAAGGAGTAAGCGAAGGACGATCTCGATTACCACCATGAGACGATCCACACGGTTACCCATGACGAACTAGCCCTCGAGTAGGACTCACCCAGGTAGGCCGCTTGACTCTTCTGCGCATTCAACGCAGCTAGTTCGGGACGGTCGCCCCACAGCCCCTTTCTGTAGCCCTTCGCTTTTTCCTCGGCCGCCCGCAGGGTCGCTGCGGTGCTGAAGGCGTTCTTCGTGTAGGCGACCCCGTAGCCTTCGACCACCACTTTCTCGTTCACGAACAGTCCGTCGCGGCTGCGATACACATGCGCCACGGTCATGCCCGAGGCGTCCGTGTGCGTGGTGCCCTCGTACTCGAGTTGGATCCATTCATTCTCTGGCAGGATCGTCGACAGAAAATCCTTCGCGTATCCACCGAACCGTGACACATCGGGATTCTTGTCCGCCAGATCCGGCGTCACGATGCCATAGAGCCGGACAGTCGCTTCGGCCGCCCCCTGCTTGACTACGATCGTGTTTCCGTTGATCGTCCGGACGACCTTGACCATTTCACTCCCGGCCGACGCAGACGATGCGACGCAAAGAGCGAAAAACAACAATAGCGCAGCGCGCAGGACATGCGTTGGAGGACGAAACATTTGGAGACTCCGGGTGAGACTTGAGGGATTCGGTGCGGCATTCTCGCGATCGGCAGGGCAGAAGTCAAGAAGGGCGATAAAATAACCAACGCCTCGCCGCTTTTCTCCCGGAAAAGCAGGCTGGTCCAAGCCGATCATAACCTCGCTCATGCAAGCTGCTACACCGTCCCCCCGCCTTCGGCTCACGCCGAATAAAACGCGGTAACGATGAGGACGTTATGCAGTGCATTTTCAGGATTGCGCTGGACCCGTCGCCCGTTTTATACTTATTTGAGAATCCATATCGTTCCGGAAAGTTAAGACCAAGCAGATGACCCTAAACACCAAATCGTGTTCGGGCTGCGGGACTCTCATCACCGCCGCGTCCTCGAACTGCCCGACCTGCGGAACGGTTCAAAAACCGTCGTCGACGCTCGTTCCCGGCACAACGTTTGATGGCAAGTACGAAGTGGAGAACCTCCTCGGGCAGGGTGGAATGGGTGAGGTCTACAAGGTTCGTCACGCCATCCTCGGCGCGTACCGCTGCATCAAGGTCATGAAGAAGAGTCTTCTGATCGATGAGGGTTTCAAAGGGCGCTTCCTCCGCGAGGCCGTTCTGGCCACGAAGATTCATCATCAGAACGTCGCTCTGGTCTACGACTTCTCGACGCTTGCCGACGGCACCTGCTACATGGTTTCGGAGTTCATCGACGGCACGACGCTTCGCAAGTGGGTTTCCACAAATGGACCCTTCTCGCCATCCGCAGCTGTCGAGGTGATGCTGCAGGTGCTCGATGGACTCGATCAGATTCATCGGCGCGGCCTGCTGCATCGCGATATCTCTTCGGAGAATGTGATGGTCACCTCCGACTCCGATGACAGGCTTCTGGCCAAGATCATCGACCTCGGGATCGCCAAGCAGGTAGGTGGGAGCGCCATGGCTGGCGAAGGAACGCAGGTCGGCATGTTCGTCGGCAATCCGAAATATGCGTCGCCCGAGCAGTTCGGGTTCTTGCGGGACGGCGAGACCGTCGATGCCCGCGCCGATCTGTACTGTCTTGGGGTCGTCATTTACGAGATGGTGACCGGTCAACCTCCGTTCCGCTCGCAGACGCCTCAGGGTTACGCGATGAAACATCTTCAGGATCAGCCGCCTCCCTTGTCGCAGGCGGCTCCGAATGTCGCCTGGCCGGCCGGATTCGAGGCCTGCATCTTCAAGGCGCTGGAGAAGGAGCGCGAGGACCGATACTCCTCCGCTCGCGACTTCCATACTGCACTTCTCCATTTCCGGAAGTGGTCCTCGCCACCACACGTCGGCAGCCTCGTTGCCGCGATCGGCGGCCCCGCCGGTGCGGCTGCGCCGGCAGCCGCACCGGTGAGGAGCGCTAGCTCGTTTGAAATGGATGCCGATGCTGCGTTTTCAAGAGCTGCCAGCATCGACACTTCGGAGGCTTACCGCGCCTTTCTGGCGGGCTACGGCGGCTCGTCGCTGTCGGAAGAGGCGCGGGCAGCGCTGGAGGAGCGCGTCGCATTCGAGGCTGCGGCCGGGGAGGATACCGAGGCGGCGTGGCAGCGGTATGTGACCAAGTGGCAGGGCGACACACACGCGGCGGTGGCAAAAAACCTGATGGCTCGCGCCCGCAAGCGGGAAGAGGATGCCTGGGTCCGGGCCGAGAGCGAGGGGACAGCCAATGCTCTGAACTCTTTCGTGGCTCGATATCCAAACGCCCATGTGGCGGAGACAGCGCGCCATCTTCTTCAGGAGATCCAGGATTTCGAACGAGCCACCTCCGGAGGCAGGGGCACTCTCGAGCAGGTACTACGGCGTTATCCGAACAGCCGTTTCGCAGCGGAAGCGAAAACGCGGCTTCAGGCCATCGTGCAGGAAGAGAAGTTCGCCGAGGCTGCGCGTCAGAATAGCGTCACGGCATGGCGGATTTTTCTGAGCGAGTTCCCCGACTCGCCACGGGCTGGGAACGCTCGCGTCAAGATGGCCGAGCTGGAAGCGATTGACTATCGCGAGCTGCTTAAAACGGGCGATATCCAGCGCCTCGACTCATTCCTGACGCGGTTTCCCGAAACGGCGAAGCGGGGAGAACTGCTGACCCTGCGTAGCGACTGGGCTGACAAGCAGATGTTCAAGATGGCTCTGGTTGCGCTCGAGAAGAACAACTTCGCGGAGGCCGAAACGCTGGCAAAGCGCCTCGCCAGTTCCTCGCAGCGGGCGGATCTCAATGCCCGCATTCAGAGCGCCGCCGATGCCGTTGCCTGGACAAGAGCGGAGCGGGAGAACACGCGCGACGCCTACGAGCTTTATCTCGAGGATCATCCCGCAGGATCGGGCGCGGCCATCGCCAGGCAGCGCATCGACCAGGCCTCACGGACATTGCTTGAGCAGGCCCGGAAGGAGGAAGAGGCTCGTGCGGCTGCCGCACGGGCTCGCCGGGAGGAGGAAGCTGCCGCACGGGCTCGTCGGGAGGAGGATGCTCGTCTTGCGGCCGCACAGGCGCGGCGCGAAGAGGAAGCTCGTTTTGCGGCCGCACAGGCGCGGCGCGAAGAGGAAGCTCGTATTGCTGCCGCACAGGCGCGCCGGGAGCAGGAGGAGCGCGCCGCCGCCAGGCGCATCGAGCAGCAAGCTCGCGCCGACGATGAAGCGGCCGCGGAAGCGACTCGCAGCGATATACATCTTCTTCGAACCGTCACCGATCAGCGCATGCAGGCCGACGAACCTCCGACGATTGTGACTCCCGCGCCCTTCGTGATCGGTCAGACGCAGGCCGCACCGATGCAAAGACCTGCTGTTTCTGTGGATCTACCATCCCCCATTGGTGGGTTCGTACCCGCTCCTGTTCCTTATCCGGTCGACGCGCCGGTCCCGCCTGCTTCTTTTGCGGCATCGCGCACGAATCGCAAGATCCTATTCGCGGCCGCCGCGACGCTTCTCGTTGCGGCCATTCTGATGAAGACCTTCATCGGCCATATCGGGGACAAACAGCCGCCCATGAAGCTGCGGCTCGACTCTGTTCCCTGGGCCGAGATCTCGTCCATCAAGGGAGATGACGGCAAAGAGTATGTGACCGCTCCTCCCGCTTACACTCCAATCGCCATCGACCTGCCGCCCGGCCATTACCAGGTCGTCTTCAGACGCGAAAACAAGTCGTTGACCAAATCCGTCGATCTTCGCGGTCCGCAACAGGTCGTCTCGGCCGGCTTCGAGACGATGAATCCGTCCGACTACTTCAAGGAAGCAGGGTGGTGAGTATGAAGAAGAAACTCATTCCTCTGGCGCTCCTTCTAATGATGTTTGGCAGCGAGCGGGCGTTCTGCGGATACGAAGACGATTACAGAGCTGGTTTTAACGCCGCGGAAAAAGGCAACTGGGCGGTCGTGATCGCGAAAATGCAGTCGGCAATCAATGGTAAATCGAAGGAAGGTGAGAAGCTCGCTTTGTACGGGAACAACTTCGTTCCCTACTATCCTCATTACTTTCTCGGTATCGCGCTGGCTAAAACGGGTAACTGCGCCGAAGGGGCGAAGGAGCTGGCAGAGTCCGAGCGCCAGGGAGCGGTGCGATCTTCCAAGTACTACGGGACGCTCTCGCAGACGAAAAACGGCTGCGGGGAAAGCGAGCCGTCCAAGCCGCCACCCGACCCGAAGCTCATTGCCCTGACGCGGCAAGCCCACTCCGAGATCGAAGCAGCACGACGGGCCATGAAATCTCTCATCGATGACGCCTCGTCTCGCACGACCGAAGCCTGGACGAAGGACCTGTCGTTTGAGTCGCGTCGGAAAGAGATCGAGCGGTCGATCGACAACGCCGAGGCCAGGTTGCGGGAAGGTGAGAAGAAGGGTGACGGTGGGGCGCTGTCCGGTGCCATCGATGCAGCTAAGGGCGCCGCCTCGCAGACCGAGGCCATTCGGCAGAGCGCACTGCGCGCGCAGCAGACTCTCGACAAGAATCGGCAGGATCAGGAAGCACGAAAGACTCGCGACGCCGACCTTCTCAAACAGCAGGAGGCTGCGAAGCTCGATGCTACCAGGCAGGATGCGGCGAAGCAGGCCGACGTTCTGAAACAGCAGAAGGCTGAGGCAGAAAAGCAGGCGCAACTCCGCGATCAAAAGGCGCGTGAGGAGCAGGACACAGACAAGGTGCGGGAGTCGAGAGAGCTTTCGGCGACGGTCGAGAGAGTTAGCCGCTATGCGCGAGAGCTGGACAGGCGGTCGTTACCCTCGGAAGTGCAAACTCGCTTCGATGCCCTGAAGGCCTCCCTGCGAAGAGGCCAGCAGCTCTCCGTCAATACCGCTTCCGTCGACTCGATACGCCAGACCAATCGGGAGCTTCTCGTACTCCGCGACGAGGTCGGCTCGCTGCTTCGCCGCGTCGCCGGCAAGGGCGGCGTTCCGACTCCTCCATCCGAGCCGCCGGCGCAACTGTATCTGGCGGCGACGGCGTTTCTGCGCGGCGACTACGGCTCAGCCATCAAGGAACTGGCCGCTCCGACCTTTAATGACCGCAAAGAAATGATGCATGCCCTGGCCTTCCGTGCGGCCTCTTACCACGCGCTCTATGTTCTGGGAAGTACGGAGCAGGGCCCCGACTACCTGCAGCTCGCGATTACCGACGTCCGCGCCTGCCGCAGACTCGATCCCACCTTCTCGCCGAACGCAAGAGCCTTCTCACCGCGCTTCAGGAACTTCTTTGTGAGCGAGAAGCCGTAAGAGCCTTCGTTTCGGGCCGCAGTGGACTCTTTACCGCAGAGCGCTCGCGGCCCGCTTTCAGGGTCCCAAATATGAACGAGCAGGAGCGAGCTCCTGCCATTTTACCCACCTGCGATAGCGAGGACCTGAATAGCCACCGGAGGTGGCTCGTAAGCTAGCCGGTGGTGCGAGCGCCAGCGAGCGACCACCGGTTTTCGCAGCCAGTAAATTGATTCGACCCCGGAGGGGTCGCGTAAGATTTCCGTCATGCCATCGGCACACAGTAGCCTTCATATTCATCTTGCGAGTCGAGGACAACTTTCCCCTGGGAGAACCCCCAAAAGAAGGCCTGCCGTTTTCGGCAGGCCTTGGAATCGAGTCTTGAAGAAAAACTACCGGAACCTGGTCACAAGGGACAAGGAGGCCGTATCTCTAAGGTTCGAATGATCGTAACCGGCGTTCAGTTCGAGGCGCGGACCGAAGACGATCCCGAGGCCGGCCGAGTAGTGATTTTCCCGCTCACCTCTTCTGAACAGCAGGCTCTGAATGTCTGTGTCGTCGGCGAACCTGATGCGATGTTCGGGATCGCGCCAGCCGCCGGCTCGGATCAGGATCGGATACTTCATCTGCGTGAATGCGTATTCGGCACCGAGGTGGTACTCGTTCCCGTCGCTGGCTTTGTAGGATCGGGGATCTTCACCGAACAGGGGCGCAAAGTTTTTCCCTGTGGAGCCGTATTGGATCCGGTTTACATCCGCGGCGAGCGTAAAAGCGCTTACCGGACGAATCACGACTCCAACACCAATGACCGTAGGAACGTGAAAATAACCCTGGTCCTGCCTGAAGACTCTGCCGCCACCCCCAGGAGCGCCGGCAAAACTCTGGGCTTCGACTCTGAATCGAGCTCCATCGCGAATGACAAAACCGAGGTTGAATTTCGAGCTTGGCCGAAAGATCAAACCGGCATTGAAAGTGATTCTGTGGTTGCCCGATCCTCTTTGCGTTTGTGCATTTACGACTCTCGTCTCATCGAACAAGGCAGGACCGTTAAAGCAACCAGGCGCCGTGATATTTGCGGCACACGCCGGATCTTCCACCGCTAATCTCGTGTCGTATCGCTTGGTGGTCGAGTTGAGGTTGAAGTCGAGGTAGTTTGCACTGAGGCCGAGGGAGAGAGAAGCGGGGAGCTTGACGGCAAAGGCGATTGCGTAGTTTCGGATGCTCAGGTCCAGTCGATTCGACGTCGGGAAAAACCGGCTGGAGTTGCCATCGATGAACGCGCCCTGGGCGTTGAAGTTAGCTTTGAAATCAGCGACCTGGTGCGTATAGAACGCAATGGCCCACTGTTCCTTCGGGATAACGAATGAAGCGAAACTCAAGTCAGAGACTCGGTTTTGCTGCCTGCCGGTCTGCAGTCCGGCGATGTTGTCGACCCCAATGCCAGTAGGAGTGCCGGAGTTGCCGGCATTCGTGAACACGTGGGTGAATCGGTTGCTTCGCGCTTCGATCGACGCTTCAGGCTTCTGTAAGATCGTGAGTCCGGCCGGGTTCGTGTACGCGGCGGTCGCGTCATCAGCCAGGCCGGTGAATGCGCCACCCAGTGCCAGGCTGCGAGCTCCCGGGTTCGAGAAGTTGA
>DASZZV010000400.1:0-3632 GCA_035544835.1 Thermoanaerobaculia bacterium | reverse complement strand
AAGGTCCCTCAATCGCCCCTCCGGGGCTCGACCTTACTTCCGAGACCCGACAAACCCAGCACTTCGTGCTGGGCTATTCTCAAACGCCCCTACGGGGCTAGAGGCTCGTTTTCACCTGCAAGTCCTCTTCGGCCAAAGACTCCTCCAGCCCGCATAAATACTGGCAGTTTCTTAGAAGCCGCAGCGAAGGATCTCAAGATGACGGCCTGGATCGCCTGGTACGAGGGATCGCATCGCCTGCGCAAGATTGCGGCGGTCCTATCGTCTGCGGAGCCAGGGGCATATCTCCGGGCTGATCCGCGCGGCCGAGCAGGAGATCGCGCGACGCCCTGAGCTCCAACGGTGTCTCGGAATCGTGTACGCCTCACTCGCATAACTGCGAGCACGCAAAAACGGCTCACGATGGATCCATCGCCTCTGGCGGAATGGCGGAGCTGTGACGACGGGATCGGAAGCGCCGGAGCAATCATCAGACTCTCGCGACCCACTCCCGCCCAGATGTCGACACCGAATTCCTTTTCAAAAACCTGAATTCGATCGCCCGAAAGCGGGCGCGATCGATAACGTCGGTGACTGCCTGCCGAAATCCGAAGCTCCGTCCCCTAAGGCTCACTATCGCACTATCGAATTCCGAAGCTCGTCCCTAAAGGACTCGTTGGAAGCTTTTACGATCTTCCCATGTCTCGATTCGACAGGCCGGCGCGGATCGCGCCCGGTGACCGACAGCCAACTCTGTACAATTGGCTCCTCAACTTCAGCTACGGCGACAGCACGACGATCGTCGCGTATTCACACGAGGTCTGCTCCCGGCGATCTTCGATCTGAAGGGGCGGATCCCGGCGCCGCCGGCCTTTTGCCGGGCAGGAACGCCGCGAACGCCAACCCGACCGCAGGGGGAGCCGAGCCCAAGCTCACCCGCGAACAGTTTCTTCCGCGATGTCACGGAAGGTGGTGTCTTTTATGTCAACTCGTGGTCGCCTGACGGTGACTCATCTAATACGGCTTGCATCCCAGCCAGCGGAACATGTGTGTGTTGGAGTTGAAGTGTCAGCGATGAGGCCACTGTTTCCGATTGGTGGCCGAAGTTTTCATGTCAGTACTGTGCCGGACCGCGCAGGAGATCAATATTCGCGGAGCAACTGGCCTGGCGCGCCATGTCGAGGGCTGTCATTCCGGTCGAAGACTTTGCCCGCTGATCGGCGCCCTTGTCGATCAGCGCCTTGACGAGCTGAGTCATCCCACATTTGGCAGCTGCACTCATGAGCGGGGTGACACCGTGATCGTCGGCCGTTCCGATGTTTTCGCCATTCTGAACGAGCAGAAGCGCCACATCCTCATGGTCGCCTGCAATGGCAGCCAGCAATGGCGTCAGGTCCCCATTCGCTTGATCGAGTGAGAATCCGAGTCCAATGAAAAGCTGGATCGCCTCGAGGTCTCCCGCTCCGGCTGCGCTCACGATCTGTCCGGGACTCGGATCGGGGTACCCCTTTGCCTCCAGCCGGCCGATTGCCTCACGCTCTGCTGCGGTGCGAGGTCGCTCCTGGGTTGCCCCCTGGGTACCATCGTCGGCTCCGATGTTCCAACGTTCGGAAGCTACCCTCCAGCCATCGTCCTCACGCACGAAGCGGATCTGCCCCGTGGCGTCGTTCCCCCCGACGCGCGCGGTCACGATCAAGAGAGCGTTCTGGCCCGTCACCGACTCGCTCTTTTCGGCTACATTGGAGAGTGGCGAAAGCACCGCTAACTCGGCAAGCGCCTTCAGGGGTGGGACCGCGTCCAGCTGGACCGATTTGGCCTCCGGAAGGAACGTTTTGGCGACGGCGAGATCGCCCTTCGCCACCGCCTCGGAATAGGCGACATAGATGGGAAACAGCTGCTTGTCAGTCTTCGAGGGCTGAGAATGGCCGCCACACGAGAGCGCGCCGAACGTAACCACGACAACGAACATGCGGAAAGGCATCCGGCGATTGTAGCCGTTATTCGACCGATCATCGTCCGGCGCGGGCGATGGGCGCCCAGGCGGTGGAACGAACCCCAGGCCTGGAACGGACACCAGGCCTTCTCGTCTTCTAATAGGGCCGGGCCTTCTCTCGGCAAGAACTCTTCAGGCTCGCTTTTACACACCGACAGCCAGTCCCACCGTCCGTAGGGGACAAATGCCACCTGGCCTGAGTGGCCTGAGGGTCAGACCTTGATTTTTGCCTGACTTATTCGCGTTTGGCGCGAGAGCTCGAAATAAGTGAAGCAACAATCAAGGTCTGACCCTCAAGACGACTTCACGCTCCCACTCGGATGTCGACCCCGAATTCCCTTTCAAGACCTGAAATTCGTTCGCCCGAAAGCGAGCGCGATCGGTAAGGTCTATGGCCGCTTGCCGAAATCCGAAGCTCCGTCCCCTAAACCCGCCGTCCTCGGAGCGCATCCCTCTCACATTGGCCGCACTCCGTTGAACTTCCAGCCGTCTTTCTCGTGCGTCATCTTGACGATGCCTTTGCCTGAGGCGCTCGTCATTTCCAGCTCGGCCTGACTGCCGTTGGAGACTCCGCCGGTGATCTTGGAATCTTTCGGCGCCATGTCCCGCAGCATCGGGAGGACCGCTTTCATTTCCTCGCTCGAACCTCGCATAGGAGCCGGGAGGTATTTGCCAATCGCGGCTGCGCCGCCAGCGTGGAGAGCCTTGACGAACGCGAGGTACCCTGCGCCCGGCGCGCCGCCACCGGCTGGGAGACGCTCGCCCGTCAACTTCGTCTCGGTGCTCGACACGGAGGCTAGCTCCGGATTCGCGAAATCGAGCGATCCCCCGCTAATCGGCGCGGAGAACGTCACGTCGACCGAGAGCGACACAGAGTCGTCTCCATACTTCTTCTGCGTGATGCGTCCCTCGACCGATTGGGAATCGAACTTCGATGGAAGGAAATTCGCCATACCATTGCCGGAAATCTGCTTTCCTTTTTTTGCCAGGTTGCCAGCCCAAAGATTTCCACTGATGACCTGTCTGTCCCAAGGCTGGATTCGAAGCAAAAGCGCGCTCAGCGTTCCGTCAGCCCAGCGGCGCGTGAGTCTTGAAGCGTCTACATCCGATGAAGCGACTGAAACGTCACTGAACACGAGAACAAGATCCTTCCGTTTGTCAGGGAAGAACATGCTCGAATCAGTCACTGCGGTCACATATCGAAAGTCCGTCTTCTTGCCGTTCACCGTCATGCTGCCAGCGACGTGGCTCGCGGGGGCCGCGGCGAAGACGACGCTGCCCGCGAACGGAACGAGCGTCACCACTGCACAAAAGAGTGATCGTTTCAGCATTCTGGTTCCTCCCGGACTACCCTAACACGAGCCGAAGCTTTTCGCGGTTGGGACGAGCCGACATATCGCGCTGCGAGCTTCCACGACGCCGGAATGCCCGCGTCGATTCCATCAGCGCGGTGCGTTGATGGGCCGGGTAGTGAGTGCTGCGCCAGCGCCGCGCGACGCTTCAGGCCGCGATTTGGGGTCGGTGCTTCGCTTTTCGGTTTCTTGACTTTGCCGGCTCGCGAGCAGGCTTGAAGTCATTCAGAACGTTCTACTTCCAGGTGGTTCCTCAAACCCATTCCGAAAGGCGAAGCTCCGAACATCCCTGTTAGATTTGCAAGCGG
>DASZZV010000399.1:0-8563 GCA_035544835.1 Thermoanaerobaculia bacterium | reverse complement strand
AATCGCCCCTCCGGGGCTCGACAAGAAACGGGCTATGACCGATCCCAGGACTTCGTCCTGGGCTATTCTCAAACGCCCCTACGGGGCTGGGCGCGCGGTTTCTTCCTCTCATCAGCGACGTCCCGTCGTCCCTCCGCCCAGGATGACAACGGGTTCATTTGGGCTTCAACAACATGCCACCGTTGTTCCACCGCTCGGGATGACATTTACTCGCTGTGCCTCTCCACCTCAACCCTCGCATCGTTGAAGCACGCGCCGCCGCCGACTATGTTTACGTTCGAGGGGCATAGTGCTGTTGCGGTCCGCCCGTTCTTCGCGTGACGGAACCAGGCCCCTTTGGTCATCGAGACTACGCCGTCACGAATACGGTCCGATACATCAGCCTTGCAGATTACTTCGCCGAGATCGTTGAACACACGCACGGTCTCACCCGGGTTGATACCCCGTCTTGCAGCCTCGACGGAGCTGAGCATAACCGTGAGCTCGTTGAAGCTGAACTCGCCCATCGAGCTGGTGATCATGCGACCGCTGGCTGGACTGATCAGCGAGAGCGGACGCCCCGCTTCCGGAATTGGATCATAGGCATAGGGCGAGGGCCCGAGGACGGAGGGCGCGAGGTGCGCTTTGCCGTCGGCCGTTTTCGGGACGACCGTTCCGAACTGCACCGGCGTCTCCTCGGGGAAGTCGTACAGGACAGCCTTCCCCTGCTCGAGAGCGCTCAGATCGGGGGTCTTGTTGTGCTGCCGCAGGGCGCCGGCGACCTTCGTCATGGCCGTCTTCGAGTCCCATCGAAACGCCTCGTCATCGAATCCCATGGCCTGACCCAGCGCTCCGAAAACGATCTCGTTGGGTCGTGCCTCGCCGCGCGGATCGATCACCGGTTGCACTCCACCGAGGATGTAAGAGCCGTATGATTTCTTGATCTCCCACTGCTCGAGGAACGTGACGGCCGGCAGGACTATATCGGCGTAGAGCGCCGAGTCCGTCATGACCTGATCGAAGACGACCGTGAAGAGATCCTCGCGTGAGAGTCCCGTCAACACTCTGTTTTGATCGGGCACCGTCACGGCGGGATTGCAGTTGTAGACAAAGAGTCCCTTGATCGGCGGTTCCAACTCTCCGGTAAGCACCGTGCCGAGCTCCGTCATATTGATGACGCGGGTCTCCCATGGGACTTCCCCGAAGAGCGATTTCAGATCGAACGAGGTCGCGCCACTGTTGCTCATGGTGTAGCCGCCGCCGCGCACGCCGAATTTACCCATAAGCGCCGGAATGGCCATGATCGCCGAGACGGCCTGGCCGCCGTTTCGGTTGCGCTCCAAGCCCCAGCCGCAACGAATCAAGGCCGGTGTGGCCTTCGCGTACACCCTGGCCAGTGTGCGAATCGAATCGGGCTCGAGGCCCGCTGCGGCAGCAGCTCGGTCGACAGGCCAGGCATCGGCGGCATCGAGCAGCGTGTCGAAACCATCAGCATGTTGACGAAGGAAGTCGTAGTCGATTCGTCCTTCCTCCTTCCAGATGCGGATCATCGCCAGTGCCAGTGGAAGGTCTCCTCCCGGTATGACCGGAAGGTGAAGGTCGATCTCCTTCGGCGAGAAATTCAGCTTCGGATCGATGACGGCGATGAAGGCGCCGTTTTTCTTAGCCTGCTGCAGAAAGGGGATGAGATGGATGTTCGACGCTTTGGGGTTGGCGCCCCAGATGATGATGCATTTCGCGAGCGGGTAATCGTTGAAGGCGACGCCGGGCATCTTTCCGTACATGGCTGTGGCCACTTCACCCGTGGGAGTGGCGCACAGCGTTCGCGCAAGACGCGAGGCACCGAGCCGTGAAAAGAAAAGAGTATCGATGAAGCCGTCGCCAAGGACTCCGTTGGAGCCGCCATAGTGGTATGGCAGGATGGCCTCGGCGCCGAACTGATCTCGAATCTGTCGGAAGCGGTCGGTGATCGTAGCGATGGCGTCGTCCCAGGAAATGGGAACGAATTCGCCGGCCCCCTTCGGTCCCACCCTGCGCAGCGGAGTCAGGATCCGGCTGTGATGGTCCACGCGCTTCCCGAACTCGCGGATCTTGCTGCAGATGAATCCCTTCGTAGTCGGGTGATCGTGAGTACCCTCGATGGACACGATGTCCTGGCCATCCACTGTGACCTCGAGCGTACAGCTGTCGGGACAGTCCATCGTGCAGGTGGTACTCACCGTTTTCTTCATGAAGATTCCTCGATTCCGCCGTTTTCTCTTTTATACGGCCTGTCGGCTCAAATATCAAACCGCCGACGAATCGTCGGATGCGAAGAATGTTTGCGAGCGATTGGCGCGCACGCGGGAAGGACCGCCCTCATACCGTGTGGCGCGGTCGCCCTCTATTTCTTCAGCGCATCGAGAGCAGCCGGAATAATCAGCAGCACCCAGGCCCGGTACATCTCGCCGGAAGGGTGGAGCTTGTCGTGAGCGACCAGGGCCGGCTCTGTCGAGGCGCGGCGGGAGATGGGAGTGATATCGACGAAGCGCGCCCCCACCTTCATGGCCTCCCCTCGGGCGATGTTGTTGAAAGCGTCGATCTCACGAGCGATTTTTCCGGAGTCTCGTCCCGCCGCGAAGGGAGTCGCGCCCCAGTCGGGAATGGAGACGATTACGACACGCGAGGGTACGCCTCCCGCGAAGTGAATGGCGCGGTTGAGCAGTCCTCGAAACTGATTCTGGTACTCCTCGAGCCCGCGTCCCCGATATTGATTGTTGACGCCGATCAGAAGCGTCACCAGGTCCCAGGTTCCCCTGGGCTCGGCTGCGCTGATCGCTTTGTCGAGCTCGTCGGTCGTCCAGCCAGTGCGGGCGATGATCTCCGGCTCTTCGAGCCGCAGACCTTTCGCGCGCAACGCGGCGGCAACCTGCACCGGCCAGCGATCGACCGGGTCAACGCTCTCGCCAATGGTGTAGGAGTCGCCGAGGGCGAGAAAGCGATGGCTGGTGGGCGCCTTTGCGGGACTGGGGTTCATCATCTCTCCATGAGCAGTGCAGGCGAGGACGAGGACAAGAGGGAGCAATGATTTCATGAGTGACCTCGTAGGAATGGAAATTGAGAATGCGGAACTACGACTTCGGAGCGCCAGTGGAGCCGAATTGAGAATTGAGAAAATGGGAAAGTAACCCGCCGGGGTTTGATTTCTCAATTCTCAATTCTCAATTCTCAATTCCCAATTCCCAATTCCCACACGCCCCTACTCGGTGATCACGTCGATCTCGTCGATCAGCTCGGACAGGTCGTGCATCCGGAACTCCTCGCTTCCATCCACGAGCTTATCCATCACGGGAGTCCCGAAGCCGGAGCGCTGAAGCTCCTCGCGAAGGCGGGCTGCATCCTTTCTGAGAGTGGCTGGGTCATGAGGTAAGGGTTCCGCGGCAACACCGGGGTCGCGGTAGGTGTCTCTGTCGATCGCTTTTCTCCGCGTCACGAGTTTTCCGCGAAGGTCTGTGAGACGGGCGACCAGATCGTTTGGCAATACCGCCGATGACTTGATGGTCAGCAATTCACTCTTCAAACGCTCGAAGGCGGGCTCGAGGTTGCCGCTATCGGTGTCCGACAGCTCGCCGACGAATCCGATCAGATCATTCAGGGCAAATTCGGTGTCTTTGACCGTGCGAGGATTGACTTCCTCGAGCAATTCGTAGACTGCCCGCTGTAGAACCGTCTCGCCAAGCCGCAATTGCATGAGAAACATCTGGTCATCGACCGCTGCAAGAGAAGAAGAAATAGAGGCCAGAGCCTCCTGCAGGCTGCTGCGGGAGCGATCATCAAGGTGCGGCATGTGCTGAGAGTCTATAGCGGATTGAGGGCCAGATGTCAGATGTCGGGTGTCAGATGTCAGATAACAGAAGCAGGGCCACGGTCACGCCGCTTGTCCTATGCCATTGTCTTCGTTCTTTCTGACATCTGACATCTGACATCTGACATCTGATCACTGATCGAAGGCCTCGCGAGTGAGGTTCTCATGTCCTCCGGCCGTCACGATGACATCGTCTTCGATCCGGACTCCCCCGTATGGTTGGAGCTCTTCGACCCGCGACCAGTTGACGTAGCGGGAGTTGTCGCTCTTCTTCAGCTCGGCAAGCAGGGGGGTGATGAAATAGATACCAGGCTCGATGGTGAACGATTCGCGTTCGCTAACCACCCTGGTCAGACGCAGGAAGGGATGGCCGGCCGGCTTGTCGATCAAAGCCCCGTTCCTGTCGGCCAGACAGCCGCCGACGTCATGCACCTGGAGCCCGAGGTAGTGACCGAGCCCGTGCGGGAAGAACGTCGATGTAATCCCTTTCTCGAACGCTCCGTCGCCGTCGATGTCGATGATGCCGAACCTCTTCAAGGTTGCGCCGACGTGGCGGTGAGCATCCAAGTGAAGGGCCGTGTAGTCGACACCGGGTTTCACGCGGGCACAGAGCTCCTGCTGAAAGCTTTCCACGGCGGCGATGAGGTCAGCCATCTCGTCCCTGCTGTCAGCCGAGTACGTGCGTGTGACATCGGCCGCGTAGCCGTGAAATGTAGCTCCGGCGTCGACGAGGAAGGAACGCTTCTCACCGGGTCCGGGGCGCGATCGAGTGAGATGCTGATAGTGAAGCACCGAGCCGTTTTCGTTGTGGGCGATGATATTTCCGTAGGGAAGCTCGTGCTCTGCATGTTGCGTCGCGCTCAGATACTCTATATGTGTTTCGAATTCCGACAGCCCTTCGCGGAAGGCGCGGGCCACGACCCGGTGGCCTTTGATGGCGATGCGATTCGCTTCGCGCAGACACTCGACTTCATAGTCGCTCTTCCAGGCCCGGTTGAAATCCAGATGAGCGAGGACGGACGCCGGATTTCTCTTCCCGAGATCCCAACTGTGGAGCCCCTCGTGCTCTTCGCCGATGAAGGCGACCCGCTCACCTTTCGGGAGATGCTGCCGCGCATCCTCTGGGTCGGCGATCATCCTGATGTCGAAATGGCTGGTCCAGAAGCCCAAAGGTGCCGGTGCCGGCTTGAGCCAGAAATCGATGGCCTGGTAGAAGAGAAGAATGGGAGTCTGTCCCGGTTCGTAAATCAGAAAACAGTTTGGATTGTCGAGCACCGGAAGCCAGTACTTCAGGTGAGGGTTCATCCGAAAGGGATAGGCGTGGTCATCGAGAAAGGCATACCGCAGCGCGCCGCCGTGGATGATGACGGCGTTGTACTCCGCCGTTGCCAAAGCGTCCGAGTAGAGGTTTTTCACGTTCTCGAGATGGGCCGGGTAAAGAGAGGCAAGATCCTTCATGGTCGCGATTTTATCTTCCTTTCCGTCGTGACGTGCTTACTGCCTTCTGCTCTGGCACGCTTCGTTCAAGAAACCCTCGCATGGGAGATGTATTGTCGGAAGCTTCCCGAGCGGTTTGAGGAGTTTCTCCATGGATCGAGAGGCTGGCTCGGCTGGGCTTCGCCGCCAAGGGCGTCGTGTACATTTTCGTCGGCATCCTGGCAGCTGAAGCGGCCGTCGGCAGCGGCGGAAAAACGACCGGTTCGCGCGGAGCGCTCGCGACGATCCTGGAGCAGCCATTCGGGCGAATGTCCCTCGCCGTCATCGCACTGGGGCTGTTTGGCTACGCCGTGTGGCGCGTGATCGAGGCGATTACGGATCCAACGAATCGCGGCACCTCGCCAAAGGGTATCGCCCTTCGTTTGGGTAGCGCGGGAAAAGCGTTCGCTTACGGCGCGCTCGGATTCTCAGCGGTCCGTCTGCTCCAGCATCACGCGAAATCGGGAGGCGACGACCAGTCCTCACGTCACTGGAGTGCTTTCCTTCTCGACAAACCCTTCGGACGTGCCCTTCTCGCCATCATCGGTCTTTCAATCATCGGATACGGCATTTACCAGTTCGTCGCCGCGGCGCGATCGAAACTGAACAAGGATCTTGCCCTCGGGACCATCCCCGCTACGACGCGGGTGTGGATCATCAGAGTCTGCCGGTTCGGAATCGCCGCACGAGGGATCGTCTTTGTGATCATCGGCTACTTTCTCGTTCGAGCCGCTTTCTATCGCGCGCCTTCGGAAGCGAAAGGCGTCGGTGGTGCTCTTCGATCTTTCTATCAGCATCCTTACGGTCACTACTCGCTTCTCGTCGTCTCGTTCGGATTAGCCGCTTACGGGGTGTATCAGTTGATCAACAGCCGGTATCGCAATATTCGGGTGTAGTGAGACGGGTTCTCTGCTGAATCGTCAAAGGAACGCCGCGGCACCGAAGTTTGGAAACTTCGGCCACCTTCACTTCACATACTTCGCGTACCAGGCCAGATACCTCTCGTAGCGATCCTTGATATAGCTGGGCGTGGTGATCCCGTGGTACTGGCCGGGGTAGATCACCAGTTGCGTAGGTACACCGAGAGAGCGCAGAGCCTGATACATCTGCTCGCTGTTCAGCAGTGGAACGTTGAAGTCTTTCTCGCCGGCCAGGAACAGTGTCGGCGTCTTGATCCTGTCGGCATGGAGAAAGGGAAAGGAGACGCGCATCCAGAGATCGGGATGTTCCCAGGGCCTTCCGAGCTCGAGCTCATATTCGCGGACATACTGATCGGTTCCGTAGCCAGCGAAGGCATTGGCTATGGAGGCTCCGCTGGTCGCGGCCTTGAATCGGTTGTCCTGGGCGATGACGTAGTTCGTTAGCATCCCTCCGTAACTCCAGCCTCCGACGGCCAGGCGTGCCGGATCGGCGTAGCCCTTGGCCACTGCGGCATCGACAGCGGCGAGGACATCGAGGACATCCTTGTTTCCCCAGTCGGCCCAGATTGCCTTCGAAAACTCCTCTCCGCGCCCTGAGCTGCCGCGTGGGTTCGCGGCCACCACGACAAATCCATTTGCGGCCAGCAGTTGCCACTCGAAGCTGAAGTGATGACTGAACTGCGATACAGGTCCACCGTGGATACGAAGAACGGCCGGATATTTGATCGCCGTGTCGAACTGCGGGGGCTTCACCACGAAACCGTGGATCGGCGTGCCGTCCTTCGACTTGAAGTCGAGCTCTTCGACGACGCCTAGCATGACGGTGTCGAGCAGGTCGCGATTCTGGTGGGTGATTTGCCGCGGCGTTGACGCCGCCGCGAAAATCTCCGAAGGCTGCTGATCGTCGGCGCAGAGCACGATCAGGCGATCGCGCGCGACATCGAAGGCGCTGATCGAGCGTTTGCCGCCCACGACGATCTCCATGGCACCGCCGCTCGTCGGCACCTTCGCCAGAAGGTTGCTGCGATCGTCCTCGAGGATGAAGAAAATCGTCTTTCCGTCCGAGGAGAAGTGCGGCTGCTCGACATTTCGATCGAGTTGCGCCGCCAGGAGCCGCGGCTCGCCTCCCGCCGAGGGAATCACTGCCAGATGACGGACGGCGTAGTAAATCAGCTCGCGCGTACCACCCTGCACATACGCGATCAGTTTTCCGTCGGGACTCCAGGCCGGCCGGCTGTCCTTCTCCGGATCGAGGTCGGCTCCTTCGTATGTGGTGAGCTGGCGCGGAGCCGATCCTGCTTTCGCATCGATGACGAAGATGTCCCAGTTGTCGGTCCGATCGGGATCATCGCCATGCTTGGAGACAAAGGCGATGCGAGCGCCATCCGGCGAGTAGGAGGGGAGATACTCACTGAACTCTCCCGAGGTTAGGGGCTGAACTTTTCTCGCTTCGAGGTCGAACAGGGAGAGGTGCTGCCTCTTCGTGGTGAGGTAGCCGATCTTGTCCTGCTTGAATTGGAATCGCGAGATCACGATTGGCGGCTTGGTCTTCTCTTTCTTCTTCTCCCCGGCAGCAGACGCTGGAGCCGGCGTTTCAGGCTCGGCATCTTCAACGGCGAGAACGAGCCGGCGGCCATCCGGCGACCAGTCGAAATCGGCGACGCTTCCCTTCAACTCCGTGACTCTCTCCGCTTCCCCGCCATCACTGCGGATGATCCAGAGCTGATCGATCTCGTCATCCGCGCCGCGGCCCGATATGAACGCGATCAGCTTCCCGTCGGGACTCCAGCGCGGCGACGACTCGCTCTCTTTGCTGAAGGTGAGCTGTCTGGTTCGAGAACCATCCCAGCTGCTGATCCAGAGGTGAGTGTGACTCTTGTCCTCAGTGAGATTCGGCTGTTTGACTGTGTACAGAACCTCCTCGCCGCTGGGGGAGAGTTGCGGACTTCCGACCTCCCTGATTGACGCAAAGTCGGCGATGGTGAGCCGGCGCTTCGCAGGCGGCTGAGCGAAAGCGGTGATGGCGAGACTTGCAAAAAGAAAAGAGACGATCAGTCGACGAGCCATGAGGTTCCTCCACGAATGCCGGCAGGAGTGTAGCGGACGTCTAACCGATGAGCCTCCCTGACTCTCCAACGCCGTCATCCTGAGCCGCAGCGAAGGATCTCAAGATATAGCGATCTGAATTCAGATCCTGCCACTGGAGATCCTTCGCTGCGGCTTCTAAGAAACTCCCAGTATTTAGGCCGGTTTGCGGAGGTGTCATCCCGAGCGTCGAGCGAGGGATCTGGGCGGGGGACTCGACCCTTCGGCGCCTCGCACAATCGTAAGAGAGCTCCAAGAC
>DASZZV010000398.1:0-22521 GCA_035544835.1 Thermoanaerobaculia bacterium | reverse complement strand
CGCTCTTTTTCGCACTGGCCACGATCGCACTGACGGGATGGTTCGGCGCCTTGCTCTTCGGGCGCACGGCCGGATATCTCGCCGCCTTCATCACCGCGGCGTCTCCACTCGCTGTCGCCTTCTCCAGGGTCGTGATTTTCGACAGCACGTTGACCTTCTTCATCGTCCTGGCAATCGTGGCTTTCGAGAGGGCAGTGAGCGAAGACAATCGATCGACCTCACGGCGGTGGGCACTGCTGGCCTGGGTCGCGATCGCTCTGGGCGTCCTGACGAAAGGGCCGGTGGCAATCGCAGTTCCCCTCATGGTGGCCCTCCCATTCGGAATCAGGTGCCGGCGTTCCTCGTCCCTTTTCACGCTCCCGGCCATCTTCACGTTTGCGCTGATCATCGCCGCCTGGGTCGTGCCGGTATCGATGCGCATTCCCGATTTCCTGAAGTATGTGGTCGTCACCGAGACCTTCAAGCGGCTGACCACCAACGAACTGAAGAGAACAGCGCCGCCCTGGTACTTCATCCCAATTTTTCTCGGCGGAACGTTCCCCTGGTCGGTTGTGCTGCTGACAGGCCTTCGTCGCCTCGGTAACTTTCGCGATGAAGCTAGGCGAATCGATCGCCGTCTCTTTTTCCTTCTTCTGTGGCTGATCGTGCCACTGGTCTTTTTCTCGATCTCGCAATCGAAACGGCCACAGTACATTCTCCCGGTTGTTCCGGCCGCCGCGCTTCTCGTGGCCTTTCTCTGGACCTCGAGATCGCCGATTCCTGCGCTGACAGGCCGACGAGCGGCGGCGATGGCGATGGCCGTGATCGGCCTCCTCTTCGTGGTCTTTCCTCTGGTCTATCGCGGTCGTGGTCACGTTCCTGCGGAACTGCTGACGGCGGCGAAACCGGCTCTGATGATTCTGGGCGTAACGATGATCGCCTCCGGAATTGCTGCCCTGTCCGGGCGCGGCTTATGGCTGGCTGCAATCGCTTTGGGCGTTCCGATCTTTGTCGCCCCGGTCCTGCTGATGCCGGTGATGCAGGCAGTCGGCCGCATTCGCTCGACGCGGGAGCTGGTCTCGTCGCTCCCTTCCGAGAAGTGGGCAAAGGCGTCGATCATCTCGGTGCGGACTTACGAGCCCTCCCTTTCGTTCTATGTGCGAAAGCCGGTGACCATTGCGACCCGCGATGCCAACGAGCTGCGAAGCAACTACGCGATCCGCCACTTCGACGCCTGGCTGCAGAGTGGGCAACCGGGCCTCCGTTCTCTGCCATGGTGGGGGCAGCAATTCGAGCAATGTCACTCCGGCGAGATCTTTACGGTAGGAAGCCACGACACAGTGGTTCGCTCGATGCTGGCCCGCCGTCTGCCGCTGATCAGGGACACCACCAGTGTCGCCGCCTACGGCCCCTGTACGGGGCAACCATTGGCCGCATCGACAACTGCAACCACCTTGCTGAAGTGATCTGTGCTGATCACGGTATGAAACAGAGAGATCCGGTTAAACTGCCGCGGCGATGAGAACGGTGACTCGGATCATGCGCGCACTGGCGCTTGTTCTGGTGCTGCTCACGCTGAGTGATTGCCGTCGTTCTGCTGAATTTCGGTCCCTTCCCATCGCTACCACCACGAGCCTGGCGGGGTCAGGTCTACTCGAGGTTCTCGGTCGCGAGCTCAAGCACGACACCGGGATCGAGCTGCACGCGTTCGTAGTTGGTTCAGGGCAGGCGCTGCAGCTGGCGCGGCGAGGGGAAGTCGACGTTGTGATCAGCCACGACCCTGATGCCGAGCGCGCCTTCGTTGCCACTGCGAAACCGCTTCTCTACAGGCAGTTCATGTGGAACGACTTCGTCATTGCCGGCCCTCCCGGTGATCCTGCCTCGATCGCGTCCTCGCTCTCAGCAGTCGATGCCTTCACCCGGATCGCCGCGTCGAGAAGCAAATTCTGCTCACGGGGCGATCATTCCGGGACCCATTCGAAGGAGTTGAAAATCTGGGCCGGCGCTCACATCGACCCCACCAGGAATCCGGGCTATCTCTCGATGGGCCAGCCGATGGCGCATCTTCTCCGATCAGCAAACGAGCTCGAGGCGTATCTGCTGACCGATCGTGCCACGTTTGACCGCATCGGTCCGTCGACCAGTCTCCGGGTGCTCTTCGCCGGCGATCCACAGCTGAAGAACGTGTATGCCGTCACGCTTGTGAATACGAACCCCGCTGAGCTTCGCAATGCTCAAGTCTTCGCCGACTGGCTTCTGGGTAGTCGAGGTCAGCAGGTCATTCAGCAATTCAAAACCAGAGGGCACCGCGAGTTCTGGCTACTCTCGGAGAAGCCGGCGGCGGGCCTCGCGGAATTGAGAATTGAGAATTGAGAATTGAGACCATGAGTCACTCTCAGCGCATGCCGGCCATCTTCTTCGGCCATGGCAATCCGATGAACGCCATTCAGCAGAACGCATATACAGAAGCCTGGGCGACCATGGGAGCACGGCTTCCACGACCGCGCGCCATTCTCTGCATCTCCGCGCACTGGTATCTTCCCGCCACGCTCGTGACTGCCATGGAGCGACCTCGCACGATTCACGACTTCGGTGGGTTCCCGCCTCCCCTCTACCAGGTGCAGTATCCGGCAGCCGGTGCCCCGGGCCTGGCCACTCGCGTTCAGTCTCTTCTGAGTCCTCTGGCCGTCGGCCTCGATCACGATTGGGGTCTGGATCATGGGACCTGGTCGGTGCTCTGCCACCTGTACCCTGAGGCTGATGTTCCTGTCGTGCAGCTGAGCATCGACGACACCCAGCCGCCGGCATATCACTATGAGGTGGGACGACTGCTTGCCCCGCTGCGCGACGAGGGGATCCTCATTCTGGGGAGCGGCAATCTCGTTCATAACCTGCACGCCTACGCCTGGGGCCGGCACATGCCGGAGCCATTCGATTGGGCTGTTCGCTTCGAGAAACAGGCCCGCGCTTTCTTTCTGGCCGGGCAGGAGCAAACCCTCATCGATTACGAGGTGCTTGGTGCTGATGCGCTGCTGTCAGTACCGACACCGGATCACTTCCTGCCTCTTCTCTACGTCGCCGGAGCACGCGTCGGTTCTGAAAGGGTCACCTTCCCGGTCGAAGGAGTGGATGGAGGATCGATCTCTATGCTCACTGTCCAGATCGGCTGAGAGCGGGTACTCGCTCACTGGGACCACCGGGCATCGTTTGTTCACACGGTGATGGAGAGTGCGGTAATGCCTGACCGGAAGATCCTTTCGCGAAGAGAAACGCGAAGGTTATTCCAATTTTTTGGGAGCTGTCAATTGGAGCCTGCACCGAAAATACCCCTGTCGTTCGCCATGTTCTCCAGCGTGCGAATGTTCACGGAATTGCGACTCGGCGCCGGGCAAACCCGTTCGCGCGTGGAGTATGCTGGGCCGCTTAAATTTCCGTCACCGCTGACCCGCGTTCCGCGTGTCAAACACAATTGAATGGAAGGTTTATGATTCGACGCTATTCGTTCACTCTCGCGCTTAGTCTCGTCCTTGCAGCCTGCTCGCAGCAGCCCATGGCCCCGCAGGTCGCTCCTCAAGCGGCTCCGCCGCAGGCTATGGCTCCGGCGCCCCCTCCGGCTCCGGCGCCCCCTCCGGCTCCTGTTGTCGAACCCAACCCCTTCTTCGCTCAAAGCATCCTGCTTTATCAGGCGCCGCCCTTCGACAAAATCAAGGACAGCGACTACCAGCCCGCTCTCGAAGAGGGGATGAAGCAGCATCTGGCCGAGGTTGAGGGCATTGCCAACAATCCGGAGGCGGCGACCTTCGCCAACACCATCGAGCCGATGGAGCGTTCCGGCGCCCTTCTCACGCGCTCCTCGAAGGTCTTCTTCAATCTCGCCCAGTCCAACACCAACGACACCATTCAGAAGATCGAGGCCGAGGAGTCTCCGAAGCTGGCGGCCCATCAGGATGCCATTTATCTGAATGGGAAGCTGTATGACCGGGTCAAGTCGATCAACGACCACCGCGACTCACTCGATCCGGAAAGCAAATACCTCGTCGAGCGCTATTACCGCAACTTCGTGCGCGCCGGCGCACAGCTTTCCGAGGCTGACAAAACCACGCTTCGGGCTCTAAATCAGGAAGAGTCGAAGCTCACGACTCAGTTCCACGACAAGGTGCTGGCCGACACCAACGCCTCGGCGGTTGTCGTCGACGACAAGGCACAGCTCGAAGGACTCAGCGACAGCGACATTGCCGCTGCTGCTGATGCTGCCAAAGAGAAGGGACTCACCGGAAAGTGGGTGCTGGTACTCCGCAACACCACCCAGCAGCCGGCACTCTCCAGCCTCAAAAACCGCTCCCTTCGCGAGCGTTTATTCAACGCCTCGATGCAGCGCGGTAACCACGGCGGGGAGAATGACACTAAGGCTATCGTGTCGCGTCTGGCCCAGATTCGGGCTCAGCGCGCCAAACTCCTCGGCTACCCGACCTACGCCGCCTACGTGTTGGACGATCAAATGGCCAGGACACCGGAGCAGGCGCTCAAGCTGCTCAACGGCCTCGTTCCCGGAGCCACTTCCAAAGCGCGTAACGAAGCGGCGCGCATGCAAAAACTGATCGATAAGGAAAAGGGCGGATTCAAGCTCGGTCCTCAGGATTGGGAGTACTACTCCGAGAAGGTCCGCAAAGCCGAATACGACATCGATGAGTCGCAGGTGAAGCCCTACTTCGAGCTCGAGCACGTTCTTCGCGACGGCGTTTTCTTCGCGGCCAACAAGTTGTACGGCCTGACCTTCCAGGAGCGCCACGACCTGCCTGTTTATCAGCCTGACGTCCGCGTCTTCGAAGTTTTCGACGCCGATGGAAAGTCGATGGCGATCTGGTACGCCGACTACTACACGCGACCCAACAAGAGCGGTGGCGCATGGATGGACAGCTTTGTCGACCAGAGCGGTTTGATGGGAACAAAGCCGGTTGTCTTCAACGTGACCAACTTCACCAAACCCGCCGCCGGACAGCCTGCGCTACTCAGCTTTGACGACGTGACGACGATGTTTCACGAGTTCGGTCATGCCCTCCATGGCATGTTCTCGAGCGTCCGCTATCCGACCGTGGCCGGTACCAACGTTCCCCGCGACTTCGTCGAGTTCCCATCGCAGTTCAATGAGCACTGGGCAACGGAGCCGACCGTTTTCGCGAACTACGCCAAACACTATCAGACCGGTCAGCCGATGCCGAAGGTTCTGGTCGACAAGATCAAGAAGTCACGGACCTTCAATCAGGGTTATGCAACCACTGAGTACCTCGCCGCGGCGTTGCTCGACCTTGCCTGGCACGCTCTGCCGGCGAGCGCACCGGAGCAGGATGTGAACACCTTCGAGCCTGACGCTCTGAAGAAGTTCAAGATCGATATGCCACAGGTGCCGCCCCGTTACCACACGACCTACTTCTCACACATCTGGCCGGGTGGGTATTCGGCCGGTTATTACGCCTATCTCTGGAGTGAGTTGATCGACGACGACGCCTTCTACTGGTTCAAGGAGCACGGCGGCATGACGCGCGAGAACGGCCAGCGTTTCCGCGAGATGATTCTGTCGCGCGGTGGCAGCGAGGAAGAGGCGGCGATGTATCGCGCCTTCCGCGGCCGCGACCCGATCGTCGAGCCGTTGTTGATCGAGCGCGGTCTGAAGACAGCGCCGTCCGTAAAGTAAGTGACTTGGTGTTCCTGCGGCCGCGCGGCAATCGCGCGGCCGCAGTTTTTTCGATTGTGTGGCACAGGCACTCTTGCCTGTGTGTCGGCCGTCGAGGCCGACTTCTCTGTGAATCATTACAGGAACGCCGCGGCTCGACGCCGCGGCACACAGGCAAGAGTGCCTGTGCCACACAAGAAGCAACCATAGAATTCAGGAGCCTTTTCATGATCACCAAAGACCAGCTCAGAGACAGCCTCACACGCGAATGCGACATCGCCTCGCACCTCTTCACGAAGCTCAGCCCCGAGTCGTACTCCTATCGACCTGCGCCCGAGCAGCGCTCGACCGTTGAGCTCCTCCGCTATCTCGCCATCTGTGCGACCGGAGCCATCCGCTGCATGTCCGAGGCGAACTGGAAATTGTTCAGCGAGTATTCGGAGAGGGTGAAGGAGATGCCGGCCGAGGGCTTCCCTCAGATGATGGCGCTGCAGAAGGGCGAGATCGAGGCATTCTTCGACCGGGCCTCGGAAGAGATGTTGGCGAAGGAAGCGCCCATGCCGGGCGGCGCCGTCACAGCCCCGCTTGCCGTGGCGATTCTCAATGGACCACTGAAGTGGCTGGCCGCGTACAAAATGCAGCTCTTTCTCTACGCGAAAGCCAGTGGTGCGACGGATTTGAAAACCTCGAATCTGTGGCGCGGGGTCGACGCGAAACCGTAGTGGGAACGCTGCCGCGAGGTTTCCAGCGGTGATTCAGAATTCAGCGCGCGAAGGCGCGCGTCAGACCTGTAGCACCGGGCGTGAGCCCGGTGACCGCGGGGCCGGAAACAATTTCAGCCCGCGAAGGCGGGCGACAGTCGCCACTTTCTGCCGGCCGCCTTCGCGGCCTGAATGTCTGACGCTCCGCGCGATTCACCGCCCTTACGGGCGGTGCTACAGGTCTTCCGGCCGCCTTCGCGGCCTGCCTTTGGGTGCGCGCGTCAACCTCATCGCCATACCGACAGAATCACTCCGGCGATGACGAAGCAAACCAGGTTGTATCCGGAGTTGATGAGCCAGAGCTCTTTGGGTGTATTCGAGAAAACTGCTGTGGCGTAACTGGTCGAGGCGGCGAAGCCGAGCCAGCACAGGCTGCCGACAATGGCGCCCGTTGCCGCCGAGGGACTTCCGACATAGCCCAGGATGATCGCCATCACCCAGGCGATGAGAAGGCCGCACAGGAAGGCCAGCGTGAAGTTCACCGGCATCGAGCCTGCGCCGGCTTTCAGCTCCTCCTCGCTCCTGGCCATCAAGGTCATCCACCGCCTGGCGAAAACAACCGGTGAGTACCAGAGACCGCCCAGAAGGAAGATGATGACTCCGGTCACGAAGACAGCGGGATATTTCACAGGGGGCAGTGCCATGAGCACCTCCGATCTAATCAAAGACGAATTGTGAATGTTGAATTGTGAATTGTGAATTGTGAATTGTAAATTAGTGGTCCGTTTCCCCGCATACCGTTCGCAGTTTGCCTCTCTCGCGTAAGAATTCACAATTCACAATTCAACATTCACAATTCGCCTTTCCGCCTGGCGGTAGGAAGAGACTGCAGCCCTTGTATCGGCCAAAGCACCTTCCAGTGCTACGCTTTCGCTCGCTGCAACCTTTATCCTCCGCAGCCGTTCAATAGTTGAATACCAGAGCTTCGGGACACCGTCCCGATCGGAGTGGCAGTCGATGACAGAAGGTCCTCTCACGCACGCGCAGCCCCGCAAGTCGCGCAAGAAGCTTTACATCATTCTCGGCGTCGTGGCCCTGATCATCGTCGCCATCGGCGCGATGATCGCCGCGAAAAAGCGCGAGAAACCGTTTCTCGTTACTACCGATAAGGCGGTGAGGAAGAATGTGACGCAGCTCGTCACGGCGACGGGGAAGATTCAGCCGGAAGTGCTGGTGAAGATTTCTCCGGAAGTTTCCGGCGAGATCATTGAGCTACCGGTCAAAGAAGGCCAGCTCGTGCACAAAGGCGATCTCCTCCTCCGCATCAAGCCCGACAGCTATCGCGCGCAGGTTCAGGAGCAGGAAGCGGCCCTGAACAGTGCTCGTGAGGCCAGCGTGCAGCATCGCGCCCAGCTGGCCAAGGCGCAGAGTGACTATCAGCGCGCGCAGCAACTCTTCGCGGCCCACCTCCTGGCCGAAGCGGAGCGCAACACCGCTCAGACCAACTTTGACATCGCCAGGGCGGCGCTGCAATCGTCTCTTTTCGAGATCCAGCGTGCCGAAGGCGGACTCAAGCAGATCCGCGAAGCGTTGTCGAAAACAACGATTACGTCGCCTGCCGACGGCGCCATTACGTCTCTGACGAGCCGTCTCGGGGAGCGTGTCGTGGGAACGAGTCAATTTGCTGGAACAGAAGTAATGCGAATCGCCGATCTGGGAAACATGGAAGCTCAGGTAAACGTCAACGAGAACGATGTCGTCAACGTGAAGGTTGGCGATACCGCGCGGATCAGCGTCGACTCGTATCCCGATCGGAAGATCGATGGCGTGGTCCGTGAGATCGCCAGCACGGCCTCGACCAACAACGCCGGTACCCAGGAGGAGGTCACTAACTTCCTGGTCAAGATCAGCGTATCGGACCACTCTGTTCGCCTCCGTCCGGGCATGAGCTCTACCGCCGACATCGAGACCGAGACGGTGCAGAACGTCGTGGCCGTTCCTATCCAGAGCGTTACGGTGCGGAGTACGGAGACGACCCTTTCACCCGAGGAGCTCGAGAAGCAGACTGTGCAACGAAACCAGCGTGAGAAGAGCGACAACCTCGCTGACGTCACCAACGAGACGCTCGAGAAGCAGAAGACTCGCGCGCAAAAAGAAAAGCTGCAACGCGTAGTCTTTGTGAAGAAGGGCGAAACGGTGAGCATGCGGCGCGTGGAGACTGGAATCTCCGACAGTACATATATTCAGATACGCAGCGGTGTTCAGCCCGGCGAGGAAGTTGTGTCCGGCAGCTACACGGCCATCAGTAGAAAGCTCAAAGATGGAGCGAAGGTAGAGATCGAGAAGTCGAAGGGGTGAGGGGTGGAGGGGAGTTGATGGGTAACGGAGATCGTTCCCGCTTGAAGAATTCTGCCCGCGAGCATTACGTCTTGGAAACCAGAAACCAGAAACCAGAAACCAGAAACCAGAAGCTAGAAGCTAGAAGCTAGAGGCTAGAAGCTAAGACCCGTGAGCACGACATAATGAGCCGCATTCTCGACCGCATTCTTCTCCGGGACCTGCGAATGGAGCTCGTGGAAAGCTTTCGAATCGCCTTCAGCCAGATCCGTGCACACAAGATGCGATCGATCCTGACGGCGCTCGGAGTGATCATCGGGATCATCGCCGTCACTCTGATGGGCTCGGCGATCGGTGGCATCGAGACGGGGTTCGAGCGAAGCCTCTCGGTCATCGGTGACGACGTTCTCTACATTGAGAAGTGGCCGTGGCATCACGTCGACGACTGGTGGAACTACCGCAATCGTCGTCGGATCGAGGCTCACTATGCCGAAGACCTCAAGCGGATCATTGCCGCGACGCCGAACTCGCAACTCGTCACCGCTGTCCCGACGATGAACACCGTACGTGGCGTGAAGTACGGAGCCATCGAGGTGAAGAACGTGTTCACTCAGGGGACGACCGAGGAGTTTCTGGTTACCTCGTCCTCGCAATTCCGACAGGGACGCTTCATGAACGAGCTCGAGTCGAGGGGAGGCCGGAATGTGTGCATTCTCGGCTTTGACGTGGCCGAGGCGCTGTTTCCCGGCGAGTCACCGATCGCTAAGACGGTGTTGATCGACAACAAACCTTTCCGGGTCATCGGTACTTACGAGAAGCAGGGGACGTTTCTCGGTCTCTTCAGCTTCGACACGCAGGTGGTCGTTCCGCTGGGTGCGTTCATGAAGAACTTCAGCTCGCGGCTCGACACATCGATTCGGGTCAAAGTCAGAGACAAGCGTCACATGGAGGAAGCGCGTGATGAGCTCACCGGCGATATGAGGCGGATACGAGGTCTTGCTCCGGAGCTGAAGGATGATTTCTCCATCAACGAGCAGCAGGCCCTTCGGAGCACCATCGAGCCGGTGAAAAAGAACATCACCCTGGCCGGCCTTTTCGTTACCAGTCTGGCGCTTTTCGTCGGCGCCATCGGCATCATGAACATCACCTATGTCAGCGTGAAGGAGCGGACGCGGGAGATCGGCACCCGCAAAGCACTCGGTGCACGGAGACGAACGATCCTGCTGCAGTTCCTGGTCGAGGCGGTCTCGATCTGTCTCATCGGCGGCGCGGCCGGACTGGCTCTTTCGTACCTCCTGTGCGCTGCCGTTGCCGCAGCGGCGCCGGCGCTGCCGCTGCAGTTCTCGTTCGGGCTGGTGCTGGTGGGGATGATCGTGTCGATTTTCACCGGCGTCTTCTCCGGCTTCGCGCCAGCGCTGTCGGCATCCCGGCTCGATCCCATCGAGGCCTTGCGCTATGAGTGAGGGGCGGGAGGAGGATTTCGGATTTCGAATTTCGGATTTCGAATTTAGAGTGCAACCCCGATTACCCGAGTTGTGCAAATTCGAAATTCGAAATTCGAAATTCGAAATCTCTTTACCTGGAAGCCATGCAGCTCTCTGAGATCTTTCGCCTTGCACTGGGCTCGTTGCGCGTCAACAAGCTAAGGTCGTTCCTGACGATGCTTGGCGTGGCCATCGGCGTGTTCTCGGTGATCGGAGTCATGACGGCCCTGAATGTGATTCAGGGATCGATCGAGTCTGGGCTGAGCTTTCTCGGCAGCAACATTTTTCAGTTCGCAAAATACCCGACCATCAGTACCAGCGACCCCGAGGAAAAGTACGCCAACCGTCGCAACATCTCGCTGGCTCAGGCCACCGAATACAAGCGGCGGATGGAGGGCGACGCTGGTGCGGTCTGCCTCAAGGTATTCGATCACGGCAAGCCGGCCGGACGGGGACGGGTAAAGGTTCAGGGGCTGACCCTGGTGGGAACGAATGAGTACTTTCTCGTGGCCAACAGTTACAAGCTCGGTTACGGGCGGAACCTCTCGCCGGAAGACATCGAGTTCGTCAGGAACGTGATCGTCGTCGGCGCCGATATCGAAAAGAAGCTCTTTCCTAATGAGACTCCTCTGGGAAAAGTGATCCAGGTCAGTGACAAGCCATATCAGATCGTCGGGGTCATGGAGTCGAAGGGCTCGTCGTTTGGGCAGAGCCAGGACGACCTCATGGCCGTCCCGATCACGAAGTTCTTCGCCGACTTCGGGAGTGCCAATCGAACCGTGAACATCGCCACTCAGTCACTCTCTCAGGCCACTTACAACCCGACCCTCGACAAAGCGGTCGGGGCGATGAGAATCGCCCGGGGTCTGAAGCTCGGACAGGAAGATGATTTCGAAATCTATTCGAACGACTCGCTGGTCTCGGCCTTCGCCCAGGTGGCGGGAACCATCCGTATCGGAGCCTTTGTCGTCAGCGCCATCGCCCTGCTCGCCGCCGGCATCGGCATCATGAACATAATGCTGGTCAGCGTGACCGAGCGCACCCGCGAGATCGGCGTGCGCAAGGCCATCGGAGCGCGAAAGAGCGACATCGTCCGTCAGTTCCTGTTCGAAGCTGTCGTGCTGTCCGAAGTCGGAGGTTTGATCGGAGTGCTGCTGGGAATTGTCGGGGGAAATGGAATCGCCCTGTGGCTGGATATCTCCATGGTCTTTCCCTATGGCTGGGCAATCACCGGTCTGGTCGTCTGCTCGATCATCGGCATCACTTTCGGTTTCTATCCCGCCTGGAAGGCCGCCTCACTGCATCCGATCGACGCGCTGCGGTTCGAGTAGGGTGGGTTGCTGAGTTCAGTTTGAGACAATGCCTCAAACACGCGTGCAGAAGGAGCAACTATGACCGCATACGTCATTGTCGACATCGATGTTCACGATCCAGTCCGCTACGAGGATTACAAGCGGCTTGCCACCGCTTCCATCGCCGCGCATGGAGGCAAATACCTTGTGCGTGGAGGCAAGGTCGACATCATGGATGGAGAGTGGGTGCCGAATCGGCTCGTCATTCTGGAATTCGCGGATGCTGATGCCGCCAGGAAATGGTTCGACTCCGACGAGTATCGAGAGGCCAAGAAAGCGCGCGCCGAGAGTGCGCTGGCCAACATGATCATCGTGGAAGGAATCTGATGGGAGGGAGATCATGAACCTTGCCTCAGCGAAGGTCCTCGTCACTGGTGGTACGTCAGGAATCGGACTGGAGATCGCACGTCAACTCAGGCATCGAGGCGCATCCGTCGCGATCTGCGGCCGGGACAGAAGGAAGCTCGAGAGCGCAGCCGAGGAGATCGGTGCTGTAGGACTGCTCGCCGATGTGGCGCAGGAAGAAGATGCAAAGCGGATGGTGGCGCAGGCCATTTCGCAGCTGGGCGGTCTCGATACCCTGGTGAACAACGCCGGGTACGGCACGTTTGCCCCGCTCGTCGAGCAATCGCTTGAAGAGATGCGGCGTCTTTTTGCCACGAACGTCTTTGGAGCCATGGTTGTCGGTCGAGAGGCGGCAAAGCATTTCGTCTCGCAGCAGATCGGAAACATCATCAATATCTCTTCGACTGCCGGACAGAGAGGGTTCGCGAACGGGACGGCCTATGTTGCCAGTAAGTTTGCGCTCGATGGAATGACCGAGTGCTGGCGCGCCGAGCTACGTAAACACAACATCCGGGTGTCGGTGGTCCATCCCAGCGAGGTTCAAACGGAGTTCTTCGCCACCGCCGTGGGCCAGCGCCGGCCACTCAGTGAGCGCAAGCTCCAGCCAGTCGACATCGCCCACGCCGTGATCGCTCTGCTGGAGATGAACGACCGCGGCTTCGTCCCCGAGCTCGCTGTGTGGGCGACGAATCCGGAATGAGCCCTGGCCGTAGTGGCTGTTACAAATGCTCCCGGAATTTGAATCGTAGCGTCCTGGTTCCCTCCGCCTGCAGGAGGTCCAGGCTGCCGCTCTGCATCCATAAAGCTCATTGTTTCATGTGTTTGCATAGGGCTGATCCTGGCGGATCGAGCTTTCATCAATATCGTGCGTAATCGTTGCACTAGGGAGAGTACGTGTCGCCTAATCTGACCTCTCATCCCAGCCGCCCTTTGCGGCGTGCTCAACGGTTCCATTTTCCCGCTGCGCTGCCGGGTAGCCTCAACGGCGTTCCGGTGGTGATGAGCGACGTCAGCGCCGTGGGCGCCGGTATCGTTCATAAGGGACAGTTCACGCTCGGATTGAAGGGGCTGCTCGCATTCCAGTGGGATTGTTTGAAGATCGAGATGCAATGCAGCGTAATCCGGACTTCACTCGAACGGGAGCGTAAGGGTGGGATTGCGCTAACTGTCTACCATTCCGGCCTCGTCTTCATCCCTACTGCCTCTGCTGTCGAGTCGCGGACGCAGGCTCTGGTTGCCGAAGCGGTCGCTGCCGCGATTCAACACCAGAAGGCCAATGCCTTCGCCGTCTCGCTGGAGAAGGCACGGGAAATGAGCGACATCATTTTTATCGATGACTCGTCACCAACTGCTTCTCCTTCCGTGAATCTAAACAGCTTCTTCGCTCCGCTGACAGGTGGTGCCGGGATTTATGTCTGTTGCTCGCTCCAGGGCCACAGCTGGTCGATGAAAACCGTTACCACGCCCGATCAGCCTGATGAAGGCTTTACCGTCTCGGGCCATGAGCCTCACGACGAGATCGAGACACTCTGCCTCACCTATCAGAATGCCGACCCCGACGGGCGCAAGCTGATTCGAACCTTCGCCCATCTGACGCTCGCCGAACCAGGTGACACGCCTCGGGACCTGTACAGAACGGAGTGACTTGCGGAGTTGCCTCTTGTGTGGCACAGGCACTCTTGCCTGTGTGTCGGCCGTCGAGGCCGACTTCCCTTTAGCAGTTCACAGAAACGCCACGGCTCGACGCCGTGGCACACAGGCAAGAGTGCCTGTGCCACACAAAAGGCTCACCTCCCAAACACCCTCAGCCACTCTCGCGCCGACCCACCGCACTGCTTTCGGACTTCTCCCCCTGCTCCGAGACGTTGTAGACTCCGCGCCCGAATCCTGACTTTGATGAGCTGACTCTATGACTACGACCGATAACCCCACCCGCTCCGTCGACTTCGTCCGCGAGATCGTGGAAGAAGATCTGCGAACCGGAAAGCACCAGACGGTTGTCACTCGTTTTCCCCCGGAGCCGAATGGTTACCTGCATATCGGTCACGCCAAGTCGATCTGCCTGAATTTTGGTCTCGCCGGGGAGTATGGCGGGCGTTGCCACCTGAGGTTTGACGATACGAATCCGCTCAGGGAAGAGGCCGAATACGCCGAGTCGATCATGGAAGACGTGCGCTGGCTCGGCTTCGACTGGGGCCAGTACCTTCATCACGCCTCTGACTATTTCGAAGCGCTTTACGGCTATGCCCTGCACCTCGTGGGGGAAGGCAAGGCTTACGTTGACAGCCTGTCTGCGGCCGAAATGCGAGAGTACCGCGGCACGCTGACCGTCGCGGGCGGAGAGAGTCCCTGGCGCGATCGTCCTGCCGAGGAGAGTCTCGACCTTCTGGCCCGAATGCGGAGCGGTGAGTTTCCCGACGGGCAGTACGTTCTGCGCGCGAAAATCGACATGGCCTCGCCGAACATGAACATGCGTGATCCGGTCCTCTACCGCATCCGCCACGAGACGCATCACCGCACCGGCGATACCTGGTGCATCTATCCGATGTATGACTACGCTCACCCGATCTCCGACGCGCTCGAGGGGATCACTCATTCGCTGTGTACTCTCGAGTTCGAAGATCACCGGCCGCTATACGACTGGCTCATCGAGAACCTCCCCGTGCCGGCACGTCCCCGGCAGTACGAGTTTGCGCGGCTCAACGTGAGCTACACGGTGATGAGCAAGCGCAAGCTGCTCCGACTCGTGGAGGAAGGGCACGTCAAGGGGTGGGACGATCCCCGCATGCCGACCATTGCCGGGCTTCGTCGTCGTGGTTACACACCCGAGGCGATCCGCAACTTCTGCAGCCGCGTCGGCGTCGCGCGCCGTGAGAATGTCATCGACATGGCTGTCCTGGAGCACTCCATTCGTGAGGACCTGAATCTCAACGCGCCGCGCGTCATGGGCGTGCTCCGGCCTCTTCGAGTGGTGATCGACAACTATCCGGAGGATCAGGTCGAGGAGTTCGAGACAGCCAACAATCCGGAGAAGCCGGAGGCCGGAACGCGGCTGGTCCCCTTTTCGCGAACGCTGTACATAGAGCGTGATGACTTCATGGAGAACCCACCGAAGAAGTTCTTCCGGCTCACACCTGGAGGCGAAGTCAGACTTCGCTCCGCTTACTTCGTCACCTGCACCGACGTCGTCAGGGACCGGAGCGGCGAGGTGATCGAGGTTCACTGTCAATATGACCCGAGCACGCGAGGCGGCGATGCGCCCGACGGCCGGCGACCCAAGGGCACGCTGCATTGGGTTTCGGCGCCGCAGGCCCTCGACGTCGAGGTCCGTCTCTACGACCGACTGTTCGTCAATGAAAATCCCGAGGGTGGGGAGGATGGGAAAGATTTTCTGGCCAATCTCAATCCTCATTCGCTGGAGGTGCTGACCGATTGCAAGCTGGAACCGGGAATCGCCTCTGCCGCCGTAGGGTCACGTTTCCAGTTCGAGCGGCTCGGATACTTCTCGGTCGATCGTGAATCCGTTCCCGGGAAGCTGGTCTTCAACCGAACCGTCACGCTACGGGACAGCTGGGCGAAATCGGGCGGCGGTTAGGACAAGAGATCAGATGTCAGATTGCCCCGAGTCTTTCATCGCCTGTCATCATCCCTGACATCTGACATCCTTCTTACTCAGCTTTCTCGATCGACGTCACCGCCAGCGTCACTCCCTGCTGGCACACTGACATGCGGGCGACCGTGCCGGTTACCTTCACGTGGTCGCCATTCTTCAAGCCGGCGTGGTTCCCGCCGATCGTATAGAGCCGCTGATCGGAATCCGAGCGAAGAGCCTGGCACTCCACCCCCTCATCGGTCAGCACTCCGATGACGGTAATCGAGCTGTCAGGCTTTGGAGGAGATGGTTTCGGCGTCGGGGACGCGACCCTGGCAGGTTGGTCAACCGGAGCCGGCCTGGGAGCGGTGCAGCATCCGCTGACGAGGGCAATTGTGGCGAGCATGAAGAGGCGCATTCACGTCATCGTACCGCGAAGGAAGCTGGCCGGGTGATCGGGAACACGTAGTGGAGGTTTCCGGTTCGTTAACATGCGATCGGTCATGGCTCGCGACGGTGCAATGAAAGACTCTATCGCTCCTCACCTCTTCGCAGGAATCGCAATTCTCACCGGAATGCTCGGGAGCGCCGGTGCTGTCTCTGCGCAGACTCCGTCTCCTCTCCAGATACACGGATTTCTCACGGCGCGAGAGATTTACGTGAGCTCGCAGCCGTCCTGGACCAGGCAGGGCTTCGGCCGCTTCGATGTAGGGGCGGACGACAGCCACGATCACCGGCTTGTCAATGTAGACGTGGCCCAGCTGGGAATCGACTGGACGCCGAAGCACTGGCTTACCCTTCACGCCGACGGTATCGCGCGCCTCGAGCCCTCCGGCACAAAGGGGTCGCGCGCCGGCCTGCTGCAGGCTTACGCCGAAGTCGAGTATCACTACTGGCGGCTTCGAGCTGGAGCTTTCTGGCTTCCCACCTCTCGTGAGAACGTCGACAACCTCTGGACCTCGCGCTACACGATCAGCTACTCCGCGTTGAACTCATGGATCGGTCAGGAAGTGCGACCAATCGGCGCCGATCTTCAGTACTCCCCGAATCTTTATCTGGTGGTCGGCGCGACGGCCTTTCGCGGCAACGACACCATGGGCACGGAGCTCTCGGCGCGGGGATGGACGTTCGGCAATCGACTGAGTGTTTACAACGAAGATCTGCCGTTACCGCAGCCGGAAACCAGCACGCGCCCGGTCGGGAAGGATATCGACGATCGCAATGGCTACGCGGAGCGGGTGCGTCTGCAACTCCCGGACAAAGCGATGCTGCAGATTGTTCACATCGACAATCGCGCCTCAATCGCCCCTGAATTCTTCGATCAGGAGCCATGGCGGACGAAGTTCGATGTCGTCAGTGCGGAGATCGGGGCGGAGAAGCCGACCACCTTCTCCTCGGAGTGGGCATCAGGCACTACCGCGGTCGGTTTTCCAGGTGGCGTCTTCACCCTCGACTTCGATACGGTCTACGCGCTGCTTTCGCACAAGCGAGGGCCCGATCGCTGGACGGTGCGCGTGGAACGCTTTTCCACACGAGACCACGAACGCCGGGCAGTCGATTCCAGCCGCGAGAACGGACATGCCGTCACCGTGGCCTGGCTTCGCGATGTCGGCTCACATTTGCGAGCGGGGCTGGAGTATGTCCGCGTAACTGGTGACCGGCCGGGGCTTGCCGCGTCAGGCCTCGATCCGCGGACGGGTGGATCGACTGTGTCCTTCGAGGTTCGTTACGGGTTCTAAGATCGCGTGACGAACGGTTTGAAACAATCATCCAACCGCGCGCGTCTCAGTAATGGAATTCCATCGGAAAACGGACCAGGAGATTCACCATGACGTCCAAGACAGCAGCGAGAGACATCGCCGGAGCGGCGATCCTGGGCGTTTTCCTCGCCGGGAGCGCGTTCGCCTCCGTTTCCGCGCGATACGGGCAATGGGCGAAGGGGCCCGTTCAATGGATCATGACTGGCGAAGAGCAGCGCGCCTATCGATCTTTGAAGAGTGATGACCAGGCGATTCACTTCATCGATCTCTTCTGGGCCCGTCGAGATCCGACGCCGGGAACAGCGGTCAATGAATTTCGTAATGAGTTCGAGTCTCGCGTCGCCTGGTCCGACAAGACCTGGAGCGAAGAGTCGGGGAAGATCGGCTCTCTGACGGATCGCGGGCGTGTCTACATTCTGCTGGGCCAACCCACCAACATGAACGACGAGATGAGCAAGAGCACCAGACAGACCCATAGTTCGGCGCAGGCGCAACTTGATCCGACTGGCGGCCAGGTCCAGGGTGCGAGGGGCGTCTGGATCTGGGAGCACGCCGACTCAGCGAAGTTCGGCATGCCTCGCATCGAGGTGGTATTCATCGAGGCTGTCGGTTCCCACTCCGTCCATCGCGATCCGCAACGCCCTGATTTTCTCGGTGCGGTGCCGGTCGCTATGAAGAGAGCGATCGTCAGTCCCGGGCTTACCGAGGTTCCCTCCTGGGCTCCCAAAGGTGGTCTCGATCCGATGATCCTCGTGACTGTGGAACAGGTCGCTCGGAAACCAGTGATGGATGTGCCGCAGGTCGCCGCGCCACCCGCTGCGACGGTGAAGGAAACTTCGCCGAAGACGCCGAAAGCAGAGGCGCCCCGTCCAATGGCGGCGAAAGGCGCATCGCGACTGACACTCATCCGCAACGCTACCGCCGTCCTCATGCAGGCCGGCAACCCGTTCGACAGGATCGAGCCGGTCTCAGTTTTTCATCAGCAGGACGAGCTGGGATGGCTCGCGCAGTACTGCTCGGCGACAGTGGAGACACCGGTTGTGGAGTTCAAGCTTCACCTGACCGGACGGGCCGGCAATGAGGTCATCGACAGGCGCTCCGAGGCCGATGAGCTCCGGCCCGACCGGATGCATGCGGTTCCGGGCTGTTTCATTCTTCGGGCGAGCATTCCGCTTGCGGGGATGAAAGCGGGGACGTATCAGCTCGAGGTCAATCTCAAGGACACCGTGACCGGCAGATCCGACACTGTGAAAAAAGAATTCCGGATCGAGTAGAAAGCTTACAGCTCGCTCAGTTTGTCTTTCGGGATCAACTTCCAGAGGCGCGGGCTCCGCTTTGAGCTCAGCTCGATGAGGTAGAGCTCGTCATTGCTCTGTCGTATGGCGTCGGCCTGCTCCGCCGTGAGCTCGAGAAAACAGCGGAGGATCATGGCGTTGGTGCCTCCATGACCGACGATGAGAATCGAGCCCGACTCGTGTTCTCGACGGATTGCGGAAACCGCAGTGCAAACGCGCGTGAAGAACTGCTCGCTCGATTCACCACCATCAAGTGAATCATCCTGTCTTTTCGATCTCAGGTTGTAGTCGGCCTCGGCGGCGGCGTCGCGGCCGTCGAGATAGAGGCCCTCGAACTTTCCGAGGGCCTGCTCGTTGAGTGACGGCAAACTCTCCACCGGTGCTCCGTTCGCCGCCGTTTGCGCCGTGGCGCGGCTGCGTTTGAGCGCGCTCGAGTAGACTCTTTCAAACCTCACGCCTTCGAGTCGGCTGGCCAGATCCCGGGCCTGCTTTCTCCCCGTGTCGTTGAGCTCTGTGTCGGATTGTCCCTGAAGACGGTGGGCGAGGTTCCAATCGGTCTGGCCGTGACGTGCCAGATAAATCCGCAGGGTCTGTCCGCCCTCGCTCACCGGCACCTTCGTACTGGTACACGCAGCGAGAACCAACGTAATAGCTATCAGCCACGATCTCTTCATTCTCTTCTCCAGCCGCACGGTTGGGATGTCTAGTGTGGTGTGTCGTAAATAGCCCAGCATTCCTCGGGGCGCTGGAAGGCCGTCTGCTTCGTTGGCGCTCCTCAACAATGTCCCGCATTGCCTGCATCGCGCCGCCTCGCATACGACCTCCCATCATCCCGCCGAATGCTGGGCTATTTACGACACACCACACTAGCGGAACTCGATCACCGCTTCGAGGCTGATCTCGCTCTTGAGGCTGTTGGCGATATAGCACTGGTCATGGGCTTTGTGGAGGAGCTTCAGGACTCGTTCCTCTGGGGTGCCCCGTGCGACCAGAACTCGCGGTCGCAGCACGATCCGTGTGATTCGCACGGGTGTTGCATTCTCGGGCATCTCCGCCTCGGCGTCGTCGTCATAGCGCAAAACGTCGATTCGCGAGCGCGCCGCCAGAGCGAGAAAGGAGAGGAGTTGACAGGACGAGGCGGCCATCAAGAGGAGCTGTTCGGGATTCAGCAGCGAGGCGTTACCTTGGAACGCCGGATCAGCGGAGAGGGTAAGCGGTGACCTTGAAGGATCTGCAGTCACGCTATGTGTGCGATCGTAATGATCGTAGCCGACTGCCGTCGATCCTACCCATGATGACGTAGCGCGATAAAGGTGAACTCTCGAGTTTGCCGGCATGGCCCTCATTATCGAACAGGCCGGAACCGTTATCATCACCTCTATGCGAGATCTCGACCTGGGCGACGGCATCATCGTTCCCGCAGGGCTGCTGCGGGCCGCAACGTCACGGAGCGGCGGACCCGGCGGCCAGAACGTCAATAAGGTCGAGAGCCGGGTGACGATCGAGGTGGATGTCGATGCGCTGCCGCTATCCGATGAGAAGAAACAGCTTGTGCGTGGGCGGCTGAAAGGGCGCATCAACCGCGCCGGTGTCTTTCGCGTCACCTCACAGGCCGAGCGCAGTCAGCTGATGAATCGCGACCGCGCCCTGGCCCGGATGGAAGAACTGCTTCGAGATGCCATTCACGAACAGGAGACCCGCAAACCCACCCGCACTCCGAAGGCGCAGAAGAAAAGGAGACTCGAGGAAAAGAAGCGCCGCTCCGAGACCAAGAAACTTCGAACGCGGCTGGAGTAAAGATTCGGAGCGCAACCTGTTTCAGCGCGCCTTCAGCCGCCACTTCAACCGGGTGTAGGCGATTCGAAACCCCTGACGTTCGGCGTTGCGCTGGGATGGGCCGCCCGGCTCGGCACCCATGAGGGCCAGGTCGCAGCCGCGCTCGGCGGCCAGCCGCAGGCGGGCCTCGAGCAGCGCGAGTTGGGCTCCCTGATTCCGATGCGCGGGAACTGTACTGGCTCCGGCCAGAATTGCCACGCCATCCTGGATGCAGAGTGTTGCCGTCGCGATGGGCTGGCCATCGACCTCGCAGAAGTAGGGTATGGCATCGCGGCTGGCCACGGTGATTCCGCCGATCTCTTTGAGGAACTCAGCGAGGTCCGGTGTGGCGCCCCACCCTTCCGCGGCTTTCTCGCTCCACAGGCCCGCTTCCTCTTTTCCGGCGATGCGGACGGTGAGGCGGGCTTTGTCTGGTCGCGAAACAGCGAGCGGTGCATCGACGGGGCGAATCAGCACGCTGGTGAATTCGAAGGGCTCGTAGCCGCGGCTGTTGAGCAGCTCCAGCGTCGACTTCGCCGCCAGCGGACTGACCTCATGATGTACCGGTCCCCCGCGTTCCTGAAAGAAAGACTCGATGGCTTCGAGATCCTCGTTGGTCGGTTCCGAGAAGACACCCAATCCGAATGTCTGCGTGAGCGGCGAGTCAGCGCCATCGAAGAGCGCATATGCGCCGCCTCGCTCCAGCATTCCCGCTCCGCTGGAGGGGAAGAGGCGGGCCCGCGTCGTCACAAAATCAGCATTGGTCTTTCCCTCGGCGCGCTCGATGCGCCGAGCAAGGTTGATGTCGATGAAAGGAAACGAAGTCGTCATCACGACATCGTAGCTTCGCGAATGCAGAATGCAGAAGCTAGAATTCGGAATCGCCTCCGACTTCTGCCTTCTGCTTTCTAAATTACCCTCCCGCTCTCGCTAGCCACTTCCGGTAGGTTTCGAAGTGGTGCAAGACAAAACCACCAAACGACTTCTTGTCACGGAAGGCCTGCCCGGCCAGACCCAGTTCCCTCTCCAGATCCTTCTCGGTGAGGTGATCGAAGGAGATCTTCTGAGGCTCTCCCGGGCCGATGTCGACACCGACGACGACCCGCTTATGGACCTTCTCGGCGTAGATCATTTCATCAACGGAGTGGTACACGATGCCGTCGTGTCCCTCGGCTCGATCGCGATAGGCCATCAAGGCGACGTAGTCATAAGTATCGATGACATGTTCGCTGACCGGCTTCTTCTGTCCCTTCCATTCGAGCTCGATTCCATCCAGCCAGAAGGGGATGGCCGGGCCGATCGCCAGGGACTGCCCTGATGCTCGCTTGAGGCTCATAAAGGTTTCCCCGAGGTCGAGAAACTGCTCGAGCAGCTTCTCTTTCTGCGAGCTCCACTGATCGAGGATATGTGGCTCGATGTCGAGGTTGATGCCATCAAACCGTTCGGCCCTCGAGGCAGCGGCGTTGTAGGTGAGCACGCGCTGGAGCATCGAGACGGCAGCGGTTCTTCGCTCCGGCAGCACATACTCCTCGGTATGCAGGTAGGCGGAGCCGAGCAGGGCGTAGACGTGGAGTCCGTTGCGATGGAGTTGCCGGATGAGGAGCCGGTACGCACCGGGGTTGGTCTCGATCAGGTTGCGTCCCTTGAAGGCGTCCGCGTAGAGGTAGACCGTGCCAATCTTTTTGGAGCGCAGGAACGCCGCCGACTCGGTAGCAAACGAGCGATCCTCGACCATGCGATAGGAGGGTTCCTCCCACATCCAGATGGCGCGATCAGCCGACGCCGCGTTCAAGGTGCCCACAGTAAGAGCGATGATAAGGAGTGAATGCAGAATGGTGATTGCAGAGTGCAGGACGGAAGAAGTGAACTGTAAAGGAACAGGCATGATCAAAGAGTACCTGTTCCAATTGCATTCATCATTCTGGATTCTGTAGCAGCGCGCGCTGTCTGCGGCTAATGACACGCCCTCGTCCCCCCGTGTGGCGCGGCCGCGCCACACGGGGACAGACCCGCGTCATCCATCTCACCACCGACGTTCACGTCGTTCCCCGGCTTCTAAGAAACTCCCAGTATTTAGGCCGGTTTGCGGAGGTGTCATCCCGAGCGTCGAGCGAGGGATCTGGGCGGGGGACTCGACCCTTCGGCGCCTCGCACAATCGTAAGAGAGCTCCAAGACTCCACACCGCAAGG
>DASZZV010000397.1:0-3955 GCA_035544835.1 Thermoanaerobaculia bacterium | reverse complement strand
TCCCGAGCCGCAGCGAGGGATCTGGGCGGGGGCCTTAGACCCCTGGCAATCGAAAATGTTTGCGAGCACCACGATGGAAGGGCCCCCGCCCAGATCCCTCGCTGCGGCTCGGGATGACACATCGGGGAACCCGCGTAAATACAGGGAGTTTCTTAGAAGCCGGGGAACGACGCGAACGTCGGTGGTGGGATGGATGACACCGAGCCGTCATTCTGAGCCGCAGCGAAGAATCTCAAGATAGGGCTATGTGAATTTAGATCCTTCCACTGGAGATTCTTCGCTGCGGCTCAGAATGACGACCATCTTGTGTCATCGTTCCTTCCACGACGTTTGCGTCGTTCCGCGGCTCGGGATGACACCGCTTTTTGCGTCTACCTCTACCCTGCCCTGCCCTTACCCCTGCACGCCCTTCACGGCGTCCTCCAGAATCTTTTCGCAAGCGTCGGGAAGGGAGGTGAACCGGACGATAAAGCCTGATTCGAGCTGGGTCGCACGTGGCAGGACCTTGCAATAGGCGAACGATCCTCGTCGGTCGGCTTCACCGGTGACGAACTGAATCTGCACGTTGGTCAAAGGGTTGACAACCGCTTCGCCGACGAGCTCGGCCTCGCGGCCACCGAGGCTGACGATGGAGCCGGCGCTCCAGGCGCCGGTGGCGCGAGTGCCCTCGAGAATCGAGTAGCGGATGGGAAGCTCGCGTGGAAGCCTCACCAGCGGAAATTCGGTTCGTGTCAGATGCAGATTGTATTTGCCCCCGATTCCCCGTAGCTCGTACATGCGAATCGGCAGGCGCATCCCTTTGACCAGGGCTTCGATCTCTCCCTCGATCTCGGCGATGTCGGCGACCTCGTCCTTCGTCGACTCCGACATCAGAATCTGTTCGCCAAGGGTGTAGGACTCGATGCGGCTGGTGATGTTGACATTGCTGCCGACGACGCCATATTTGGCGCGGCGCTTCGAGCCGATGTTTCCGACGACGACTTCGCCGGTGTTGAGGCCGATGCCCATTTCGACCTTAGGCAGGCCGGCGGCATGGTTTCGGGCATTGACCTCTTCCATAGCCAACTGCATTTCCACGGCGCACACCACGGCGCGCTCGGCGTCGTCGTCGCGCCGGATGGGCGCGCCGAAAATGACCAGGATGGCGTCCCCGATGAACTCGTCGATGGTCCCCTGATGTTTCACGATGATCTCGGTCATGGTCTCGAGAAAATTGTTAATGACCGCGAGGACCTGCTCCGGGGACAGGCGCTCGGACATCGAGGTGAAGCCGCGCAGGTCGGTCATCATGATGGTGACCTTCCGCTTCTCGCCGCCCAGGTTGAGCCCCTCCGGAGTCTCCAGAAGGCGGTTCACGATCTCGTCGGAGAGGTATCGACCGAAGGTTTCGCGGATGAAGCGGTTGCGAACCTCCAGCTGCGCCTGGCTCTCCATGAGTGCATGGAAGGCCTCATTGCGCTCGAGCAGGTTGATGTAGCCACGAGAGTGATAACGGATGCGGGCGATGAGCTCCAGCTTGTCGGGCAGCTTGACCATGTAGTCGTTTGCGCCAAAAGCGAAGGCGTCAGCTTTGGTCTTGGGCTCTTCCTTCGTGGACAGAACGATCAGCGGCGTCTCGCGGGTGAAGGGATTTGCCCTGAAGTAACGCACCAGCGTCAGTCCATCGATCTGCGGCATTACCAAATCCTGCAGGATGACGGTGGGCTTGATCGAAGCCGCCATCGCCAGCGCGGTGGTCGGATCGGAGCAGTAATGAAAGACGACGTCGGGCTCGCCATCGAGCATTCTCCGGACGGCCTCGCCGATCATGGGCTGGTCGTCGACCAGAAGAACGACGGTCTGATGCTCTTTGAACTTCGAGGGAAGTGCCATGTCGTTCTCATTCATCATTGCAGCATCTCATTCCCCTCTCCGCACCGGCTGAGTGAGCTGTGACCGGCGCAAAGTCTGTTCGGCGATTGAGCGAGCGATTCTGTCGAGAGGAAGAACTTCGACGGCCGCACCAGCCTCGGCCGCGGCACGCGGCATTCCGTAGATGATGCTGGTCTGCTCATTCTGGGCGATGGTATGCCATCCGCGCTCACGCAGGAGCAGCAAGCCCTCCGCGCCATCGTTTCCCATTCCCGTCAGCACGGCCGCGGTCCCGCGATGGGGCCAATGTTCGGCCACGCTGCGAAAGAAAACATCGGCGCTGGGCCGGTATGGATTGTCAAGCGGCTGCGGCGTGTAATGAAGGGTCAACCGAAGCGATAAGGTCAGGTGATCATTGGTACCAGCAACGAGTACCTTGTTGGCCACCGGCCGTGCGCCTTCGCGAGCGACTTCAACCGTCATTTTCGACTGATCCTGAAGCCAATTCGCCAGTCCCTCGGAAAACTGTACGTCGACATGCTGGATGACAACTACAGCGGCATCCAGTGGAGAGGGCAGATTGGAAAGGACCTCGGCCAGTGCCTTGGGGCCGCCCGTCGACGCAGCGATGGCGACCAGTCGCGGCAGATCCCGATTCGAGGTGAGCTCGGCCGTTTCCTCGTGGATCTCGACCTTGCCTCCCTTTTTTCCCAGGAGCCTTCCGATCGTGTCGATCTTACCGAGGAGAACCGCTGAATCAGCGGGCGCGAGACCGGGCGTATTGACGGCATCGAGCGCGCCGAAGCCCATAGCCCTGAAAACCTGCGGGGAGTTGCCCATGACGGTCGCCGTGACGACGAGAATCGCGCAGGGCGCCTTCTGCATGATCTGATTCGTAGCCTCGACTCCGTCCATCACCGGCATCATCAGATCCATGAGGATCAGATCGGGTGGATCGCTGATGGCTTTCTCTACGGCCTGGGCGCCGTCATAGGCAACCCAGGCCACTCGATGATCTGACTGCGACGTCAGGATCCGCCGAAGGGCTTCGCCGATCATCTTCACGTCGTTCACGATGCCGATCTTCAAGCCTCGCTCCGTCCGATCAGATCGACCACGGCGTTGAGCATGGTCTCGTCATGGAAACTGCTCTTGGTGAGGTAGTAGTTTGCGCCTGCATCCAGACCCTTGAGCCGGTCCTCTTCCCGATCCTTATAGGAGACGATCACCACCGGCAGGTTCTGGAGTTTCTTGTCGCCCTTGATCAGAGTCACCAGCTCGATTCCAGTCATGCGGGGCATGTCGATGTCGGAGATGATGAGGTCGTACGAACCGGTCCGGACGGCGTTCCAGCCATCCATGCCATCCACAGCGACATCGACGAGGTAACCGTTGTTCTCCAGCAGTTTTCTCTCAACCTCGCGCACGGTGATGGAGTCATCGACCACGAGAATCCGTTTGCGCACGTGCGTTTCCTCGACTTCTCCGTGGCCACCCACTTTTCGGAGACGGCCACCCGTCAACAAGTTGTCGATCGTTCGCACGACATCGTCGACATCGAAAATGAGAACCGGCGACCCATCCTGCATCACCGAGACCGCCTGGATCTCGGCTACCTTGCCGAGCTTGGGGTTGAGAGGACGCACCACCAGATCGTGCTCGCCGACGAATCGGTCGACCACCACGCCATAGCGGGTCAACTGGTCGCTGAAAACGACGACCGATACGCTGGCGGAGTGGGACTTGATCTCCGGCAGATCGAGAACCTGCTGCGCCGAGACCAGCCCGATGTTGGTCCCCTCGTACTTGATGTACTGCCTGTTTTCGAGGAGCTCGATTTCTTCGGTTCGAACACGCAGGGCGCGCTCGATGCGCGGAAGCGGCACCTCAAAGGGCTCGCCGTTGATCTCCACCAGCAATGTCCGCATGACCGACCGGGTGATGGGGAGTTGGAGGAAGAAGGTCGCACCCTCGCCGGCCCGAGAAGACGCGCGGACCACTCCACCCACCTCCTGCACCATGTTCTGAACGACGTCGAGGCCCACCCCCCTTCCCGAGATCTCGGTGACCCGGGATGCAGTGGAGAAGCCCGGAAGAAATAGGA
>DASZZV010000396.1:0-13545 GCA_035544835.1 Thermoanaerobaculia bacterium | reverse complement strand
AAGATCATTCTCCTGCACGGCGGCTCGATTCAGATGAGCGGTCGGCCCGGAGAAGGTGCGACGGTGACGGTCGAGTTTCCCTTGTCGAGCACGCCCTTGTAATCAGCAGCCGTAAGTGCTGATACTTTTCGTATCAGATCGCGCCTCGTGGAAATCCCGTCGAATTGACTCTCAGATGGTATCTTTCAGAATACAAACCACTTTGACCGGACGCATCAGATTGGTACACCAACCGCAAAAGGAGTCCTCATGCGACAAGACAGCAGGAAGGCCCAGCGTGGGTACACGCTTGTCGAAGCGCTCATCGTCATGGCCATCATTGGCCTGATCTCGCTCGTGGCTGTCCCGAGCTTCATCACGCTCTACCAATCGAGCAAGATGAGGACGTCGGTTCGGATCTTCAGCTCCGATCTGCGATGGGCAAGGCAGCGTGCGGTCTCGCGCAACATTCGGACGCTGATCACGTTCGACACGGGCGCGGGGAAGAGTGTTTACCGGTTCTACGATGGAATTCGGCAGGCTGATGGTACTTATAATTGGACTCCCACCCTGGCCTCACCCACCAGGGCAAAAGAGAGGAGCCTCGACCCGGTAGTCTACTTCCTTTCAACCGGTTTTGCGGACGACGTGGTTCTTCCCGCGCCGGATGCCTCACTTCCGGATATCGTGTATTCGGAAAATGGCTCGGTTCAAAACATCCCCGCTCTGGCTGCGGACCAGAACATCATGCTCAAGACCGATCTGCCGATTCCCAAAAATCAATTCGAGATCGACCTGGCCCCGGCCGGACAAGTCCGTGCGAAATAGGAGAATCGCGATGTCACTTCCCATCTCTAAACTGTTTTTGCAGGGATCCGACCCAAGGCAGAGAGGCTACAACCTGGTCGAAGTGATGATCGCCATGGCGATTCTCGGGTCCGTGCTCCTATCGATCATCACTCTCTTCTTTCTCGGCCAGCGGAACGTCTATAGCGGCAAACAGATGACCAAGGCCTCGTCAGTCGAGACGCGTGTGCTGGAGGATCTCAACACCATGACCGACGATGACATCCTGACGAACTTTGTCATCACGGACGCTACGGCGTTGACGGCCGGTCCGGTGGTGGTTGGCAGCACCAGTTGCACCAATTGTCTGAAGCGCGACACAAACACCATCAGTGCCGCCACAGACGCGGGTGGGTATCTGGCCTCCTGGAAAACCCTTCTTTCCCAGAACGCGTTCGCGAACGGCAAGGTATCGCTCCTCTTAACGCCTACTGATCCCCCCGTGGCCGGCGTCAAGAAGTGGACCACTGCTCAATTTCTCCGGATCACCATCGTCACAGAATGGGACGAAGGCAGCCTGCACCGCAACATCGTCTTTCAGACCGCAAAGGCCGTACGTCCGTAGCTTTGGAGATTCATCATGACTGCTCCCCAGGATAAGAGACAATCGGGCTTCACTCTGACAGAGGTGCTGATCGCGTCCGCGATCTTCACGATCATTTTCGTCGCCGCGCTGATGATTTACGACCGCAGCAACAAGATATTCAAGAACTCGGTCGAGTCTGCGGACCTTCAGCAGTCAAGCCGGGTTGCCTTCGACAAGCTCGTGGCCGACGTCCGGATGCTGGGCTTCGATTACGACCGCGACGGAATCCCATCGAAACCGGGGTCCTTCCAACAGCCCGACGAGCAGATCGAGTACGCCGGCACTTCCGCCATCGTCTTCCGGGCCAACCTCGATTACAACACCGATGTAGCTCACGACAATGGGAGAGAAAACGTAGCGGGCAGGAATTACGAGCCGGCTGGCGGCCAGTTCCCTGTCGTGACGACGGCGAATGACGAGATCGCCATCTATGCCTTGAAGTCCGATAAGGATCCCACCAAAAACACCAGCTCGTTCGACTTCTACGCGGACACCTTCAAGCCTCGGAAAGGTTACCCGGGCGGTTCGGCGGAGAACAAGGTGACGGTCTCAGGGATCGATCTGACGAACACAAATCCCCCCTACACCCTATACAGATTCACCCTGGACGACCGAGGAGCGGTCACGGCCGGCGTTCCCATCGCCAGCAACATCCGAAGTTTGAATTTCGACTACAACACCGATGCCGCCGGCAAGGTCCTCTTGACGACCGCCGCTGCTGGTGCCATCGCCCAGGGAGCCATCGGCGGCCTGGGGCAGTACGACCCCAACAACATCGGAGCGACCGCGAACTTTGCCGATCGGGATCAGCGCGCCAAGATCCAGTCCGTGCGCATTCAGCTCACAGGGATGACCGAGAACCCGGATATCACCTATACCAACCCTCTGGAGACGTCCACGGTCGGGACCCTGCAGGAGGTCAAAAAGTTCCGCACCTACACCCTCGAAAGTCTGATCGTTCCCCGGAATATCGGGCTCGCCGGCCTCGAAGAAAATGCCAGCGGGAAGCCTGGTCCGCCCAAGGTAACGTCAGTCTGCATCGGTCACTGCGCAATGACCGTCGTTTCGTGGGATCCTCCCACGGTAAACGGCTCGGTCGACAAGTACGAGGTTCACTGGTCTACCTCGGCTACCGGCCCCTTCAACAACAGCTTCGTGAACGCCTTTCTAAACACGAGTTTCCCCGTCGACAAGCTGACTAATGGCACCCAGTATTACTTCCAGGTGTGGGCCTGGAACGACAGCGGCCCGACGCCTTCGTCAAACGTCATTGCCGCCACGCCGATCAACAAGACCCAGCCGGATGCGCCCATGAACTTAGCTGCCACCCAGACACAGCCGAGCCAGATCACGCTGACCTGGGACCCTGTAACGACGAATAAGAGCCCGCTGGACATGCTCAGTTGTGCCCCGATTGGAGGCTCGCCGGTCGTGGCCATTCCGAGCCAGGAGAGGATCTACTATCGGATCTGGCGGAGCATGTCTGCCAATACTGCGGGCGTGCTCGTTCTGGATGACACCAACACTTCTCAACCGGCGCTCGTCGGGCCGTCGATGACCTGGGTTGACAATCAGGCCAACGCGAAGAGTGGATCGGGTGGCGTCGCGAATTGCGTCACCTACTACTACCGTATTCAGACCTTCGACAAGTGCTCACTGGTTGCGGCGAAAAACTTTCCTGCCTTCACTTCCACCGGAGAGAGCGCGGTTACGCCCGCGGTCGGCAACGCCGGGATCTCCGGTCTGGCTGGCTATACTCCCGGACCGCCCCCAGCGCCACAGAATCCGACCGCCGCTCCGGCCATCAATACCGCCGTCTCCTCGTGCAACGTGGTGGCAAACACCTGCTCGGTCACGATGACGTGGCCGGCCGTCACCACAGACGTTACGCCGTCGGCTCTGACGGTCGACTCGTACGACATCCTAGTCGAGCAATCGATCGTTTCACCGGTGTCGTTCTCAATCCTTCGTACAGACAACATCATCGGCCAGTCCCTGACGGGTGGACTCATTACGTACACCGACACCGCTGCCCAGGATCATGATCCTTTTCCGCCGGGCAAGAATTACATATACCGCTATAGCTACCGCGCGCACAACTGCTCGACGACGAGCAATTACTCGCCCACCAGCACCTTCCCCTCGACTTGCGGCTCGGCCAGCATCGTCGAGCTGGGCGCTGCCAATCCCGCAGCGGACGGGCTGTCCCCCAGCACCGCCTGGGTGTTGAATACGGGCGATACGGTGACGGCGAAGCCTCCGGTGGCCGCGATCTGGACCATCACCAGGACGGTGTTCGCGTTCTCGCTGTATCCCGCTGGGACACCATCCGCCACGACCACGGTGAATTCAGCGCCGTTCACTTACGGCTACACGGACCAGGCCGATGGCAACATTTATCGCCTCGACATCACCGTAACCCACTCCGACGGATGCGTCGAGCAGGACACCCGCTACATTCAGGATGCCCCCGGGGCTCCCTGTAACATCAGCGCAGCCGATCCCGACTTCCCCCTCACCGTCGATCCCAACAGCTTCAGCTGTCCCGGCTCGAGCACTTCCACCTCCGACATCATCTACAAAGTCGTCAACGGTGGCCCCGATGTGATCACACTCAAGCAGATCACGATTACCTTCCGGAACGATACGATCCATCCTGACGAGAAGATCACCCGCATCTTCTACAACGGAACTGGGGGAACGTCGCAGGGCTCGCTTTCGATCTCGCCGCCAACGGCCGGCCCGCTCACCATTCCGGGGGGCGCGGCCACGATTCCGATCGCCAACTCCGCGACGCCTTATCAGATCGTTGTCAGGTTTACCTTCCTGTCCTGTGATGGTGGGTTGAGCGTCAATCCGATCTCCAGCGTGTGCCTCTCGTACACCATCCCCTCGGAGACGGCCACCAAGTTCTGCAACATCGCCGGACAGGGTGGCAGCAGCTTGAATCCCAACGCGTGCGACTAGGAGACGTTATGAAGCGAGTCAAGGACATAGTCTCGAATCTGGCCAACGACGAAGAGCGAGGGTCTGCTCTCCTGGTTACTCTCATGGTGATCGTTGGACTCTCCCTGCTCGGACTTGGTCTGGTAGCAACCTCGGAGACGGAGACCAGCATCTCCGTCAACCAGCGCAATGCCAACCAGATGCAGGCAATCGCCGAGACGGGAGCCAAGGCGGTTATCGAGTGGTTTCAGGACCCCAACTGGGCGCGGAATACCGTGGCAATCATGCCGGCGAATACGAACGCGGTAAAAACGAACCGCACCGTCGGTGGCGTCGGCTACTACAAATCAGCCGGCGGACTTCTCTTCGACCTTCCCTACCGTCCAGCGCCGGTCGATCGTTTTTTCGGTACGCAGGACACACCCGACGTCTTCATCAACTATACGAACGCGGCCACGGAGATGGGGAATCTCAACACCAAGCTTTTTGGGTCGGACGTAGCCAGCAACGGACATATCACCGAGATCAAAGTCTATGCCCCTCCCATCGTTGGAGGGACTCTGACCGACGACGGGACCGGAAAGAAGTTCTGGGTGGGAGGGAGTCGCTACGGAGTCGCGACGATCATGGTCACGGCCCAGAAAACTGAAAATAAAAACTCCAGTAACCTGGCCTCTTCCCGGACCGTTCGAGTCATCGTTGGAGAGTTTCCGCTCCCTGTTCCGGCTGGTCCTCTTCAGACTGCCAGCAGCTCGGGAATCACCTTCGGAGGCTCCTCGGACGTTCACTGGGGATTGGAGTTTTCCGCCGAGGACATCACCGATACGAAGAACCCGGAAACCTTTCCATGGGCCAATGCCTACGAGCTCGCCCACTTCGAGCATGGCTACGACGCAAATTTTCCCGTCATCGCAGGCTCGGCGTTTGACGATCAGAACTACCTCAACGAACTGGTCGGTCGCGCCTTCGCCGATCCCTGGTTTGGAACCCGCGCCACGGTCGCCAACAATACTGTACCGGCCGGCACGTCGAACAACTATCAATACTACAAAAACGAGAGCAGCAGACTCTACTCGGCTTTTGCGCAACAGAGCATCAACAACTACCCAAACAAAAAGAAAGTCATTTTCCCCAGTATCCGGTACGAGTTCTATAAAAAAATCGCACTCCAGGCACGAGGCACGAAGGGCGTCTTCTACTTCAAATACGACACTGCCCTGAACAACGGAAACTTCATCAAGAGCGGTACGGCCATTAGTCAGCCGGTGGCCTACTGGGTAAACGCGACCAGTGGTGGTGCGAACCTCGGCGGAGGATTCTACTTCTTCGATACCAACGACAACTCGACCAATCCTCAGAACGCCAATGGAACCACGAACACCGCCGTCCTCACTCCGACCCTGGCGTGGAACTCTTCTGACTTTGGCAACCCGTTCAAGATGAGCGGATTTGTCTACTTCAATGCCAGGTCCTTCGAGACCACCGGTGCCGGCTCCTCGGCGGTCACCACTGCTTACAATATGCCGGGAGAGCCCTTCCGGGACCTCGGAGCGCCGGAGGTCAATTATCCAGGAGACATGAAATTCAAGAGAGACGGTCTCGGTGGCCTCATCCCCGACGGCGCAGGCGATGCGGTATTCACCTGTCTCGACCTGAACCTTAATAAGCGCTGCGATGTTGTGACGATCCCGGCCGTCGTGTTATACAACGACACCGGCGTTGCAGTCCCACCCGCAACGACGCGCACCCCCAACCCCGGTCAATTCCTGGTAAAGGTCTGGAACGACACCGGAAACTGCACCGTTCCCCCCGCTAACTACAACGGCACCAACGGTGGCTTGAATGATTGCTCCGAGCCGCACGAACCGTTCTTGAATCTCCAATACCCGACCGTCGTGGGAGGCGTGACCGCCGGCTGGCAGACCGGGTTAGGGACACAGCGCTCGAAGACCGCAAGTGCCTGCACCGGATTAATGGGCGACCTCCAGTGTACGACTAACTCGTATGACATCGACGGAGCGCTCGTAAACCTCGACGCGATTCTCGACGGGATTCTCTTCAACGAGGGCAACTACAGTACCCAGGGAAACGCAGTCTACTATGGCGCTCTTCTCTATCACGGCGTCGTGAGCGGCACGGGTAACCCCGCCATCTACTTCAACGAGCGACTCCTGCGCGGCGAAGGGAAGCCGAAGGGCCTTCCCCGTGTTGTCATTTACAGCGAGGAGTCCGACGAGAATCAATAGCTCGTCAGCGGCGCACTCTATCCTGGAGCGGTCCGCGTAGGGACGGGCAGCTGCCCGTCCGCGGCTCGGGCGGGGCGTGGGGCATGGCCGAAATTCACGGGATACCGGACGCGCAGCTGCCCGTCCCTATGGGGCCCTATGGGGTAAGCCCGGGAAGGAAGGGACGATGAGAATACGAGCCTGGTGTCTCCTGGCACTCATGGCGATTCCAATGACGACGCTGCAGGCGCAGGCGAGCAGAAAAGAAGAAGCCGGAAAGCCTCCGGCCACACCTGGCGAACAGATCGTGACCGGACAAACAGCTCCCCTCCTTTTCCTGTCGCCCGATGCAGCATCGGGTAACGTGGATTCTCCGCTCGTAAAGGCCGCAAAGTCCGCCCGCAAATCCCGCACACAGATGAAGTCCAAGCACACAATCAATCAGAAGGATCTGATTCCTTTCATCCACACCAGGTCCTCGGATATGTACACAGGAGCCAAAGTCACGCCGCCGGCCCCGGAGCCGGAGCCGGAGCAGCCGCCGGCAGCCCGGCCGGTCGACCATCAGCGGGAAGCGAAAATCAAAGAGCTGAAGGCGGAACAGGAGCAGTTCATGGAGGGGGCTCTCGATCCCTCGGCGATGGGAATGGATGAGGACGACGTTGCTGGAAAGCTCTACGACATTCAGGAGCAGCTCAAGAAACTGGAGTCGCCGCAGAAATAACGGCGGCCATCCCAAACAGGTCACGCCACGGTCACGCTGTCATTAAGCTTTCGTCATTTTGTCTGAGCGGCGAGACGCCCGCTCCCCTCGGTGGGGTGCGCGAAGACACCGCCCTACCTGATTCTCGGGCGAATTGGCACGATTTTCCCGACAGGCAAGAAACTTTACCTTGACTACTCCTCAGTGCATCTGTACCCTGCGCCGCCATTTGTTGAGGAGAAAGAATGAAGTTTTTGTCATCGGCCGGTGCACTGATATTTACCACGATGCTAGCGTCGACAGCATCCGCCGCGGGTCCAGAAATCGTTTCCTACCATACTGAACAGTCGGGAGCTTACCCACTCCCAATCAACGTCCTCGATACATCCGCCGGAATTCAGGCCGTCGTCGGTCTGAATTCGCAATGTGTCGTCGGTTCGAATTCTTTTGGCATCACATCGCTCGTCGTCAACCTGAACGCAAACGATGGAGGTTACGTCACGTTTCGATATCGTCTTCGAGCGTGTGGCGGGACTTCATTGAATTCCGGTGATTTAGCATTACCTGGAAGCCCTACCTTCGCAAATCTGAATGCACTGGACGCAGGCATTCGGCCACCTGGGTACAACCAAGGAAACCTCTCGGTGAAGAGAGCTGAGGACTGGACGCCTGGGACCTACAGTCGAGACACAGGATGGATCGAAGCAACGATGTATGTTCCACCATGGTCGCTGTACCATTTGGACTATAACGAACTCGTTATTGCGACAGGAACCGTCGGCCCGCCGGCTTACGCGGAAATTGCGGATCTCGGTGTCATGTGCGGCAGCAGTCCAGTTCAGGCGACGGCGGCAGTTTCCCAGACCTTGAAGACTCTTGCGCCAACGCCGGGGCAAACCCCGTTTATGCGACACCGGCAAGTCTCAGCTTTGCGAGAAATCCCAGTTTTGAAAGCGAGCGCTGGGTGCCGCGGTTGCTGTGTGGCTCCTTTGACGCCTCCGGCGCCGAATGACAACGATTCCGCGGTCATGGAGCAAGGATACGACGCGTGGTTCTGGTTAAAGAATCTAGTGCCGCAGATGCAAACTGCAACCTATTGCTTCAAGGACGCAGTGACAAACGCAGGTGGGAGATTTTCGCTGATTAGTACTTATCGCACCGCCTGGTACCAGTTACATTTCTCAGAGATCTGGAACAAAGCGAAAGAGCTCAACAAGGACACAAGACCAGAATGCGCGATTCTCCGCGACAAAGTCTTGCATGAAAAGAATGTTATACACGGAATAAACTACGAACCCGCAAAAGGCATCAACCCGCGCCACGTAAACGGCGAAGCGATTGACGTTCAATTCAAACCCGCCAAGACGGGAATCTCGGATGCGACGCTTATTACAACAGCCGACGGATGTGATCTGTATCGCCGCTTACCACAAGACAGGGAACATTTCGAGCACAAGTAGAGAGTGGGGCTCTAAGCTACAAGGAGAATATCGTTGTTGAAAATGAAAATTATTGCGTTTGCGGCTGTCGCGGCTGCTGTGGGACACACCTCATCAGCGCAGGTGGGAATCTACACGTGGCAGGAGTCGCTCCCGAGCCGCACGATCTATCACTATCGAGTTGAAAACACAGTGCCGGAAGCCGTCCATGGAATCGAGATCGGCACCGACTGGGACAATGGCGGAGATCCGCAGTTGAGAATCGATCCGATCGGCTTTGACGAGGATATCGATGAGACACTCATTCCCGCGGATATTCATGGTTGGGGATTTCCAATTCCCGGCAATAGCCTTTCCACGCCATCAGGTTGGGTCGGGGCGTTGCAAGTCGCTGAGAGTGACGTGAAACGAAGTCTCTATTACTTCGTCTCTGACCCCACCTACAGCGTCAAAGGAGGGGAGACGCTTCGCGGCTTTTCCATTGCCGTTCCCACTCCCGACGATGCGTACCGCCGCGGAAAATGGGTGGCGTTTCTCGAGCGGGGAATCTCGATCACCGGCACACTGCAACTCGATGAAACGGATGCCCCGGTCCCGCAGGCAGCTCTCACCGGAGGAGCAACCGTCTGCTCCGGAGGGTCTGCAACACTCAACATTGCTTTGACAGGAAACTCTCCCTGGAAAGTCACACTGTCGGAGGGCCAGGCTACATCCTTCACCAGCCGGGTTACATACTTCACCACGTCGCCCGCTCAGATTTCCGTCGCGCCCGCTACATCCACGACATACTGGATCAGCGGTGTCGAAGATGTGAACCGTCCCGGTACCGTCAGCGGCACAGCCACGATTACCGTCCTCGCTACTGCGGCGATTCGCTCCCAGCCTCTGAGCTCTACCGCAAAGAAAGCATCGACGACCACGCTCAGCGTCACGGCCGACGGTGCAACGCCGCTACGCTATCAGTGGTACCAGGGAGTCTCTGGAAACACTGCGATTGCCGTCGGGACGAACTCCTCGAGCTATACCACTTCAAAGCTGATGCAGACGACGTCCTACTGGGTTCGCGTCTCCAACGGCTGCGCGACAGTCGCCAGCGCCACTGCGACCGTCACAATCAAGTGACCCGTCCGGTCGGAGTGGTCCACGCGCCGCTCCGACCGACTGCCCGAACCGCCCGCATTTCGGAGAGGAGGTCATTTCGGATCAGACGCCTTTTCTAAACTGACTTATTCGCAAAAGAGTTGAAGGCACAACAGGACCAGTTCCTTGGATGGATCTCTCGATCCCTTGGCGATGGGAATGGCTGAGAACGTCGCGGGAAAGCTCTACGACATTCAGGAGCAGTTCGAGAAAACTGGAATCCCCACAGAAATAACGGCCCCAAGGCCGTAACCCACCGATTCCTGGGCGGCGCGGGACGGCTGCAGTCATCTGTATACCTCTCGCCGGTTTCCTAGCCGCACCACAAGGATGTGCAATGCGCCATCCTGTATGTCACAGATCACCCGGCAGTCGCCCACCCGGTAACGCCAGAAGTCTCCCAGCGGACCGGTCAGCGCCTTGCCCGTGCTGCGTGGATCCTCCAGCCTGGCGACGCGTTTCATGGAATCGAGGATGCGACCCGCGGTCTGCTTGCCGAGCTTCTTGAGCTGGCGCTCAGCCGTATCGGTGTACTCAATCGTCCAGGCCAAGGCGCTTCCTTACGCCGGCCGCAGAATGTACCCGCTCCTGCCCTTTGCGGACGCGCTCCAGTACGTCGGCCGCCAGATAGTAGTCCTCCAGGTCCTCCAGCCCACGCTCGATCATTTCACGCAGGTAGTAGGCCTTGGTCCGACCAGTATGCTCGGCGAGGGAATCAAGTCGCTCTTCGGTTTCGGTAGCAAGGCGGATCGAAGTAGCCATACTGTTGCTTCCTATGTAATATGTGTATTCACTGTATCACATCTGCCAATGGATCAAGGGCGGTCTGGCTTTGGGCCGTAAAACCCGCGCAGGGCCTCGGTCTCCAGCCGCGTAGCGGCGGCATCGTTTTAGCCCCACCCGTGAGGGCCCGTGAGGGTGGGGAGCGCATTGGGCGGATATATTTTCACGAGCCGCGGCGCGGCGGCATCGATTTTCATGACCATATGTAGCGTTTGTCATACTCAATCTCGCACTTTCGGCACCCACGCGATGCCGCCCCTGCCGGGGCTCAAACCGTGTCTCGTTTGCGCGTTCCCCCACCCTCACGGGTGGGGCTAAAATGATGCCGCCGCTACGCGGCTGAAACCGAGGCTATGCGCGGGCCCATCAAAAGACCCGGGCACGGGAGCGGGCTCCCCACGGGCACGTGAAAGTCAAAACCCCAACGACGGGCGAGGGAGAAATTGCGATCCTCCGTGCCCGATTGTCGGCGAACTGGCACGACTTTCTGATTCAATAGGCACCCTGCTCCCCGCCCCTGGTAACGTTTCCGCGGCTGGAGCGTCGAAGAGGCGACGGACCCACAGATCAAAACATGCCAAGTTATGTCTTTCGAGTAGGAACGCCCGACGGCGACGTCGTTGAGCGCGAGGTCAAGGCCCCAAGCCTGGCTCGCGCCAGAGAGGACGTCAGCCGGCAGGGATTCCATATCTTCAAGGTTACCCGGCGGGGCCTCGACTTCTCGTCGCTGTCGGCCTTCCGGAAGGTCGTCACCATCGATCAGTTTCTGGTCTTCAACCAGCAGCTTCTGGCACTGGTCCGTGCCGGTCTTCCGATCGTGCAGTCCTTCGAGATCATGCTGGAGCGACAGAAGAACCTTCGCTTCAAGGCCGTCCTGACCGAGATTCGAGACAAAATCAAGTCGGGGGTCGCCCTTTCCGACGCCTTCGCCTCGTTCGGCTCACTGTTCCCGCCGATTTACTCGACGTCTATCCGCGCCGGCGAGCGGAGCGGCGACCTCGAGGGCGTCCTCAAACGCTTTCTCCGTTATCAGAAGATCATCAGCGCCCTTCGCAAGAAGGTCACAACAGCCATGATCTACCCGACGGTTCTCATGATCATGATGGTGGTGATGATCGTCGTGATGATGACGAGCGTCATTCCGAAGTTCAGCGAGTTCTTCGAGGGGTTGGGAGCGGAGCTTCCGGCAATGACTCGAATCATGATCAGGCTTTCCCTGTCCGTGCGGAACAACTTCCTGCTCGGGGTCGGCCTCATTATCGCAGTGGTGGTGTTGCAGAAGCTCTGGCTTCGCACCGAGAGCGGCCGGGCCTTATTCGATCGAATCAAGCTAAAAATACCGGTGGTCGGCCCCGTTCTGCACCGCTTCGCCATTCTTCAATTCACGCAATCGCTCGGTACCCTTCTCAGTGGCGGAACGCCCATGGTTCCATCGATCGAGATCGCTTCGGAATCGATCGGAAACCGTCATGTCGGAGCGCGCGTCGCCTCCATCGCCCAGCGGGTCCGGGAGGGTGAACCCCTCTGGAAATCGCTCGAGGCAACCGGGGTCATGAGTGATCTGGCCATCGAGATGATCAAAGTTGGAGAGTCCAGCGGCTCTCTAGTGGAAATGCTGGCCAATGCCAGCGAGTTCTACGATGAGGAGATCGAGGAACAACTGGCTCGATTGATGGCACTCATCGAGCCGGTGATTCTGGTCATCCTCGGCGGCGTCATCGGCCTGCTACTTTACGCGTTTTATCTTCCCCTGTTCGAACTGGCGGGCAAGCAAGGTACAGAATGAGCGACGAGATTCTCTACAGATCCGAAGCGACCGCTGAGGCGACACGTGCTCAGAAGATCGCCGAGCAATACGGGTTCGACTATGTCGACCTCGAACACCTGCAGGTCGATCACGAGCTGTTTCAGGAAATCCCGCTCGATGTGATGATCCGTTACCAGTTCCTCCCGGAACGCAGGGAGAACGGGCATATCTCAGTGGTCGTCAGCGACCCGACCGACGTGCTGAAGCTCGACGAGCTGGAGCTTCTCGTCGGCGCACCGATCAAAGTCAAAGTGGCCTCGGCCTCAGCCATCCGCGCCAAGCTTCAGAAATCGGAATCGACACAAAGGGTCCTCGACGAGGCCACGGAAGGCTTTCGTCTGCAGATTGTCGGTGATGACGACGAGATAGAGAAAGCCCTCACCATCGACAGCATCACGCAGCAGGAATCATCGCCCATCATCAAGCTGGTCGACTCCATCGTATTCAACGCCATCCAGCGCCGGGCCTCGGATATTCACATCGAAACCAGAGACAACGAGGTCGTCGTGAAGTACCGGATCGATGGCGTGCTGTACCAGGCCCTCGATCCGATCGACAAGAAACATCACTCCACGATCATCTCCCGTATCAAGGTCATGTCGGAGCTCGACATCGCCGAGAAACGCGTTCCCCAGGACGGCCGCTTCAAACTCCGCGTCACAGGGCGCACCATCGACTTTCGTGTCTCGATCATCCCGACCGTCCATGGCGAAGATTCCGTCATCCGAATTCTCGACAAGGAATCGATGAACAAAGAGTTCAAGAACCTTCGCCTGGATGTGCTCGGACTCGACGACGACATCCTGCTGAAGTTCCGTAAGTTCATCAAAGAGCCATACGGAATGGTGCTGGTCACCGGTCCGACCGGATCCGGCAAGACCACCACTCTGTACGCGGCGTTGTCGGAGATCCAGTCCTCGGAAGACAAGATCATCACCATTGAAGATCCTGTCGAATACCAGCTCCGTGGCATCACTCAGATTCCGGTCAACGAAAAGAAGGGACTCACGTTTGCCCGCGGTCTTCGCGCCATCCTCCGCCACGATCCCGACAAAGTCATGGTCGGTGAGATCCGCGACGAGGAGACGGCG
>DASZZV010000395.1:0-9260 GCA_035544835.1 Thermoanaerobaculia bacterium | reverse complement strand
CGGGCTGCAGAATCTCGGTTCCTCCGATGCGCTCGTGGTTAATTACCCGACACACGCCTACGACTACGAGGACCCCGATCACTGGCGGTTGCCGTACGACACCGAGCAGATTCCTTACACCTGGCGATCCCGCGGTTTGCGCAAAGACGCCCGCTGATGGTTGCCGCCCACGCCAGGTGACCGAGCGCGCGGAGAGACTCCGGGCCGTATAGGATGTTCCAATGACGGGCTTCACTGGCGTCGCGATATGGGCTGCGGCGATGTTCCTCATCGCTGCGCTCGGCGGTAGCCGGATCGGTGCACGCGTTGGAGTGCTCGTGGCTGTATTGCTTCTGCCTTTGCCCGTGCTGGTTACAGGGGTGGCGATCCGAATCGGCCTGCTGGCGTTTTTGATCGCGGCCTGCCTGGCCCGGGCGGTGGATTTCGCATTCGGGCGGGCGCCCCGTGGCTTTGGGGCACGCCTTCTGTATTCGTTCGCCTTTCTGGCCTTCGTCGATACGCTGCTGGTGTCACGGCGTTCTCGAAGCTTCGATGGGGGGTCGGCCGCGAGGATCGTCATTGCCTTCACGGTTGGCGGTACCGCGCTGGCGTTGTGGAGCGCGCCGGCGAGTTTCCCGTTCTGGGTCCGCTACCCGATGCGATGTTTTCTTGGCGGGACTGTCGTTCTGGCGATGGCGGAAATCACGACGGGTGTCGTCCGAGTCATCACGGGAGTGTTCGGCGTGACGCTGCCGCCAGTCCACGACGCGCCATACCGCTCACGGACCGTGAGTGAGTTCTGGAACCGACGCTGGAATCTCGCTACGGGAAGATGGCTGCGCGAATATTGCTTCATGCCGTTGGCGCGCCGGGGAGTCATGTTCGCGCTGTGCGCGGCATTTGCCGCCAGCGCTGCCCTCCACGCCTACCTGATCGTGTTCGTCGACCCGTCCGCGGCGTTGTCGTGGGCGGCGTTTTTCTTCGCGCAGCCGGTGCTGATGGTGCTCGAGCGACAACTCCAGGTACGGCGCTGGTCGCGCGCAGCAGGCCGGGCATGGACGATGGCGACGCTCCTGCTCCTGTTTCCGCTATTGCTCAGCCCTGTACTGCCTTTGTTCAAAACGCATCTGTGAGCATTGATTTCTCCCGACTGGACCTGGAACGTCGTGTCAGACACGAGCCGTTGTCAGATCCCGTCCTAACTCGTAGATAGGGCGCTCTGGGAGATCGTTCCGGAAGCGCATCGTGGTACCCTGACGGCCGGGCGCTGAGCCTGGACATTAGACGAGTAGTAGGACTCTCTGGGAGGGCGGAACTTGTTCGGTTTGGGTGTGCCCGAACTTCTGATGCTGACGTTTGCATTTGCGGTTCTGGTCTTTCTTGCGTATTGCTTTTGGCCGGATCTGCGCGAAAGCCGGCTATTCATCATGGCTTGGAGTTGCTGGAGTCCTCCCGGTCCTGAACGTGGGGTTACTTCTCTTCCTGGCGTTTTCCGACTGGCCGTCTCAGAGGACGTTGGTCAGCGAAGAGAGAAGTTCCGGCTGAAAAGGGAGGCCGACGGTCTCGGGGCACCCCGTGGTGCGAATTACGTAGGTGGTTGACGTCCCGGTGGGTGTCGTTCTGCGCGCTCAGCCACGCTACATTCTCGGTCCCTGGAGACGAGGAGATCTGGATGGTTTGTCCGACCTGCAAGAAACGTCTTTCCCTTCTGGCGGAGCCTCCTTCGGCGCATGGGTTCGAGTTCTCCCTCTACGGCTGCCCGAAGTGCCAGTACCGGGTAATGGACTGTTTCTGTGTCGCGAGCAGCGCGGGCGCGACGGAGACGGTTACCTCCGAGGACGCTGCGATGATTTTGACTACTAAAGATCCCCAGGAGCTACGGATGTTCATGAGAGCCTGGCAGGAACGGGTCATCGGGTAGGCTCTGCCCGCTGGGGACGCGACGATGAGCACACGGGAAAAGGTTTTCGGGCTGATGCAGATTGCTTTCGCATTCTGCGGGAACCGTCCGCGCGGGGCTGAACTTCGCCGCTCACGCGGGTGCTGGAGCGGGCAACCCCGACTTCGCGTTCAGAAGGACGGTCCGTGGGAAGCTCACGGCGAGACGTCGCAGAAGGCTCAGGGCGACCAAGGTCTTCCGGCCCCACCGGCCCATTGGCCGGAGGGCGGGGTACCAGGCGAAGACAATCACGACTGCGACGGAGTCGGCGAGCAGAGCCAGGGTCACCGGATGGATTATGGCGCTAACGAATTCACGCCAGCGAAAAACGCGTAGTAAATGAAGATGGAGTCCGGCCCGAGGAGTCCGAGGATCGCGATCGTCGACGAGGACTGTCCGTTGACGAGGCGAGAGATTCATAATGCCTCCAACCCGGCTGGCGGTGGGCGTTGACCGGTTTTGCGGACGACGATATCTGATTTCGGCGCCTTCATCGATGTAATGACTTTAACGAACAGGGAGTGAACCGATGTTCAAAGACACAACAGCGTTTTCCAGCTTCTCAGTGCGTGACATCCAGGAGGTAATGCCGTTCTACAGCCAGACGCTCGGCCTCGAGGTATCTGAAACAATGGGCATGCTGATGCTGCACCTGGCCGGCGGTGGTGAGGTTCTGATTTATCCGAAAGCGAACCACACTCCGGCGACATTTACTGTCCTCAATTTTCCGGTGAAGAGTATTGAGAAGGCCGTCGACGAACTGACTAGCCGTGGTGTGAAATTCGAGATCTATGACGACGCCAATATCAAGACAGACCAGCGAGGAATCTCCAGCGCTGGCGCCGGTCCGAAGGTAGCGTGGTTCACGGATCCGGCAGGCAATATTCTGTCGGTGCTCGAAGGAATGTAGGCTGCAGCTACGATTCGGGTAGCACCTTCGAGTAGCGTCGTTGCTGAGGGATTCGCTCGAGCCTCTCGAGTGCCCTCACCCGGCCTTCGGTCCACCCTCTCCCTCAGGAGAGGGCTTGTCATGCCAGTCCTCTGGTCGACTTGCGAAGTACAAGTTTGCTTGACCGCCACCCTAACGTTCGGAGAGAATCTCCAGCAACCAACCACAATTGACTCTGGCAACTCGGGAAACGAAGGGGAAATGCAATGAGAGACCTCGTGACGAGAACCGTGTTGTGCGTCGTGATGTTCGTCGTGATGTTCGTCATGGCCGCACCTGGCTGTCTGTTGTTCGCACAGCAGACAGAAGAAAAAAAGACCACTGAGGAAAAGAAGGCCGCCGAGGAGAAGAAGATCGCCGAGGAAGGGCAGAAGGTTTCCGAGGAGATAGTGGTCACGGCGCGAAAGCGCGAGGAGACGGTGCAGGACGTCCCGATCTCCGTTGCCGCGCCCACCGAATCGGAGCTGCGTGATCGGGGCGCCGAGACCATCGAGGACGTAGCCGCGAACGTAGCGGGATTCACCGTCCAGAATCTCGGCCCGGGCCAGAGCCAGGTAGCCATGCGCGGCGTCTCATCCGGCCAGATCGTGCGCGATCAGCCCGGCGTTAAAGAGCAGGTCGGTGTCTATCTCGACGAATCGGTGATCTCGGTCTCTCTATTCACACCGGACATCGACTTGTTCGACATGTCACGTATCGAAGTCCTGCGAGGTCCTCAGGGCACGCTGTTCGGATCGGGTTCGTTGTCGGGCACGGTGCGCTACATCAGCAATCAACCGAAGTTCGGCGTCAGCGAATCGGTCGGAGATTTCACCCTGGGTTCCATTGATGGTGGCGGAACTGGCGGAAGTGCCAAGGCCGCGGTGAATGTGCCGTTCGGTGACACCGCTGCCATGCGCGTCGCTGCGTATTACACCCGCTACGGGGGCTACATGGACGCGGTGCAGCCCAACCTGAGCGTGAAGAAGAACGTCAACAACGGCGACCGGACCGGCGCACGCGTGGCGTTCGGGTTCAAGCCGAGCGAGAAACTGACGATCACTCCGCGCATCCTTTACCAGAAAGTAAAGATGAATGGGTGGAACCGCATCGACGACTTCAACATCCTGGCGAATCCATTTACGACCACGAGGCCGGCGGTGACACTCGGCGACCGACGGCAGTTCACCCAGATCAAAGAACCGTTCGACGACAAATTCTTTCTCGGAGACCTTAATCTTTCCTATGACCTCGGCGGAAAGACGCTGACCTCGATCAGTTCCTACACGGATCGTGACGTGCTGGTCGTGCGCGACGCCGGCGCGCTTACGTCGAGCATTACTGGTGGCTCCATCGGGCTAAAGGCGAATGTATACACGCTCGACTCACCGCTCGACGATAAGACCAAAGCGAAAGCGTTCACCCAGGAGGTGCGCCTGTCGGGAGCCACTCCGAAGCTGCAGTGGCTGACCGGCGCCTTCTATGCGGACACCGATCGCAAGTATGGCCAGAGCCTGCTGGTGAGCGGATTCGAGACTGCCTCAGGCATTCCCACCCGAGGATTGCGCGCTCCGAAAGACGTGCTGTTCTTTTCGGACCTGAGTTACCAGTTCCGCCAGTTTGCCCTCTTCGGCGAGGGCACCTATTCGGTCACTGATCGACTCGATCTGACAGGCGGGCTTCGCTATTACGATTTCAAAGAGGATCGCGATCAGGTGTTCGATGGCATCTTCGGAAACGACGACAACGGCAAGTTGCTTGTCAGCACCTCAGGTTCGACCAAGGCCACCGGCATTGCTCCACGCGTCATTGCGGGCTTCAAGATGAATGACAATACCAGGCTCAATGCCCAGATCTCCAAGGGATTCCGGCTTGGGGGAATCAATGATCCGCTCAACGTTCCACTCTGCACGGCGCAGGACCTCATCACGTTCGGCGGTCGGGATGAGTGGAAGGACGAAGAACTGTGGAATTATGAGGTTGGCTCTAAGTCCCGGATCTTCGGTAATCGCGGCTCGCTCAACGTCTCCGCGTACTACATGGACATCAAGAATCTGCAGGCGACCGTCACGGCGGGCTCCTGTTCTTCGCGTGTCATCTTCAATGTCCCGAAGGCGCGTACGACCGGTGCCGAGCTGGAGTTCGAAATAGCGCCGTCGAGCGCATTCGACTTCGCGATTTCGGCGAGCCACAACAACTCCAAACTGCGGTCCACAGTGACCTCCACCGACAAGAACGGTGTCGTCAGTGTCGTCGCGGGCATCAAGGAAGGAAATCGCCTGCCGACCGTTCCCGAGAATCAGGCCGCGGCGGCAGCTACCTTCCACTGGGTCGCGAAGCAGAACCTGGCTGGATACGTGACGGCCGCATATCAGTATGTCGGCTCACGTTTCACTCAGATCGGCGACCAGGCGGCAGGTTTCGGTACGGTGAATCTGAATTCGTTCGGAGCCAACACAATCGGCGGCCCGCTCACGCAAAGTACCTTCAGGTTCAATCCGGAACTGCCGGCTTACGACATCCTCAATTTACGCTTCGGCATCCTGAAGAACCGATGGGATACGGCGCTTTTCATCAACAACTTGACGGATGAGCGGGCTCTCCTGGCGCTGGATCAGGAGCGTGGAACCAGAGCAAGGGTCGGGTACCTGACCAATCAGCCCCGGACAATCGGGATCAGTACGCGCATCAATTTCTGAATCATCTGCGTGATGAAATTATGCGCTCTGCCGGTGGGACCGCCGGCAGGGCGCAATACTGTCCGAATTCTGTTCTGATGACTGACAAGACCACCTGAAAACGATGCCCACTCGATCCGATAAGGGAGTCTCGCGCAGAGCGTTTCTGGGATCGCTGGCGGCGGTCCCACTCGTAGCTGGGATGAATGGACCGACTATTCTCGCTGCTGGCTCGAGGCCGCGTATCGCCGTGGTGGGCGCCGGCGCTTTCGGAGGCTGGACAGCTCTACATCTCGCCAACCTCGGCGCGCAGGTCGAACTGATCGACTCATGGGGTCCGGGAAATATCCGGTCCAGTTCAGGCGGCGACACGCGCGTTATCAGGGCGATCTACGGCCCCGATCGCATCTACGTCGAGATGGTGAAGCGGTCCTTCGAGCTGTGGGAGAAGATCGACGCCACCACCGATGAACAACTCTATGTGGAGACGGGCGTGCTCTGGATGCATCGCGGAGATGACGCCTACGTTCGATCGTCATTGCCGATCGTGCAGGAGCTCGGATTCGCAGTCGACAAACTGACGATTGCGGAGGCGAAGCGGCGTTATCCGCAGATCGACTTTGGTGGCGTGCAATCCGTGTGGTTTGAAAGACGAGCGGGCGCCCTTTCGGCGCGAAGCGCCTGCACGGTGGTCCGCGATGCATTCGTCAAGAGAGGCGGGAACTATCGCACCGGCGAGGCGAGGCCTGGTCCGATCGTGAACGGTTCGCTCTCGGCGCTGCAGCTCGAGGACGGTTCGCGAATCGAAGCCGATGCGTTTGTCTTCGCCTGCGGTCCGTGGCTGGGGCGGCTCTTCCCGGACGTTCTTGGCGACAGGATTCACCCGACACGACAAGAGGTCTTTTACTTTGGAACTCCTCCCGGATCGGACCGCTATCTTCCGGGTCGCTTCCCGATCTGGATCGACTTCGGGGAGCGCATCATTTATGGCCTTCCCGACGTGCATGGCCGCGGCTTCAAGCTCGCCGACGATACGCGAGGCGAGACCATCGATCCGACCACATTGGTGCGAACGTCGAGTGAGGACGGACTCGCGCGGGCGCGGCGTCTGCTCGCGGAGAGATTTCCGGAGCTGGCCAAAGCGCCGCTGGTGGCCGCGGAGGTCTGCCAGTACGAAAACAGTCCCGACGGTAATCTGATCATCGATCGTCATCCCGAGGCGCAGAACGTATGGCTGGTGGGAGGTGGATCGGGACATGGGTTCAAGCTCTCGCCGGCCGTGGGCGAGATCGCGGCGCAACGCATCGTATCGGGAAAGGAAGTCCCGAAAACGTTTCGTCTGGAGCGGCTTCGCGATATGGCCAGGCCAAAGACGCAGTTCGAGGTGAAGCCGAAGGGATAAGGGGCGGCGGGTATAACGTCGCGTAGCATTACACTGCGCGCGACGCCACCGGTTTGTGAGTCGGTCTGGCCTCGGGGCGCGCTGATCGAATGGCAACCGGATACCGCTATCGCTGCGACACCTGCCGGCGGGAGTCGACCGCCCAGCCGCTTCGCGTTCGCTACTACCTCCTGGCCGATGGAAGTCACATCCCTCTGAGTGCCGATCTCGGATGGTGCGGGGAGTGCGAGAAGGTGGTGGCCATCGAGTTTCTCCCTGAGCTGCCGCATCTTCTCGCGCATCTCGAGTCCCTGACGGCCAGTCGGGGTGAGGCAGTCATGCCGGGCGATCGCCTGGAGAAGAGCCGCCAGAACACGTTACATGAGATTGCCTGGCGCCGCGACCGGCGGTCAGATCCCCGTTGTCTGGAATGTGGCGGCACCGAGATCGCGTCGCTTGGATGGGCTACTGACCGCCTGGTCGAATCCTTCCCCCATGCCGGTTGTGACGGGGTGCTTCGTCTGGAAGAGATCGTGCGACTCACTCAGGCGAGCTTCGATCGGTACTCCTCGGAGGGATTGCTGATCGATCGACGTTCCCTCCCTCCGTCGTGACGTTACCGGGGTTGAGAAGTCGTCATGGTCGCGAGGGATTCTTCGCTTCGCAGGCAAAGAACTTCCGGTATTTACGTCGCTTTCCCGGCGCCGTCATCCTGAGCCGCAGCGAAGGATCTCCTGCAACAGGATCTAAATTCAGATCATTCTGTCTTGAGATCCTTCGCTACGGCTTCTAAGAAACTCCCTATATTTACGCGGGTTCCCCGATGTGTCATCCCGAGCCGCAGCGAGGGATCTGGGCGGGGGCACTTCCATCGTGGTGCTCGCAAACATTTTCGATTGCCAAGGGTCTAAGGCCCCCGCCCAGATCCCTCGCTGCGGCTCGGGATGACACCCACTCAGTTTCTTTTCTCAGTGGCAGCGCGCACGCTGCCCTCCGCTCAGGATGACAATTCTTGTTTCTGTATCTCAAAAACCACATCGTCGTATTTCGCTTCAGGATGACGGATGCTTGTTTCTGTGTCTCCTCAAAAGTGGAGTGAGATTGATGGTCCAGCTCAGTCGAGTTTTTCCGCCACCGGTGCTGTTCATGATCTGCGTTTGTGCTGGCTCGGTTGCCGAAGGAGCTAGACCTCTGCCGATTGGTTCGTACGATTTCCGGGGAGGTGTGGCGACGGGGCTGCTTGCTTTCGTGCTGGCTGGAGTGATCGGATGCTGGGCAATCCTGGAGATGCGACGACATCACACGACCGTCGAGCCGGGACATACTCCTTCTGAGCTCGTGACCTCGGGACCCTTTCGCTTCAGCCGCAATCCGATTTATCTGGCGCTCCTTCTCGTGATCAGCGGCCTGCCGCTTGCGGCGAACTCACTCTGGCTCCTTGTGGCGAGCGCCGTTCTTCTGCTACTCCTGGATAGCCTCGTGGTACGTCGCGAAGAGAAAGCAATCCAGGAAGCATTCGGCGATGAGTATCTGCGATATCGTAATCGCGTGCGGCGCTGGATGTGAGCCGTCCATCACCGCAATTCTTGAAGACTGCTCAGGAGGAAGGGAATGATCATCGCGTTCCATCATGTCCAGGTGACAATGCCGCCGGGTCGCGAAGACGAAGCGCGCCAATTCTACGGGGGTGTGCTCAGAATGACGGAACGGCCGAAGCCGGACCATCTGGCGAAACGGGGCGGAGTCTGGTTTTTCTCAGGCTCGGCCGAGGTTCACCTCGGCGTCGAGGAAGGGTTCAGACCGGCCCTGAAAGCGCATCCGGCCCTCCTCGTGTCCGATCTGACCGGGCTGAAAGAGCGTTGCGAGAGAGCAGGGTTTGCGGTCAACACGGATCCGCCACTCCCAGGCTACGCTGAGGGTCATGACCGGGCCTACGTTACCGATCCTTTCGGCAACAGGCTCGAGTTTCTCGAGCCGACCGAACTGCCCGGCGTCTAGTCTCTCGCTGTGACTTCGTGACGGAAAGGCTTCCGGTCGTACTTCTCCCCGGCATGGATGGGACAGGCGATCTGTTCACGGCGTTCGTCCGTGTAGCGCCGCCGCAGTATGAGCCGATCGTCATAAGGCTCAGTGCGCGCGCCAGCTACGATGAACTGAAGGCTGAGGTCGCGCCGAAGCTTCCGGTCGGGAGACCGTTCGTAATTCTCGGTGAGTCGTTCTCGGGTCCTCTCGCGCTCCGGCTGGCAGCGTCGTCGTCCGACGTCAGGGCCGTCATCTTTTCCAATTCGTTTGTCTGTTCACCGGGTAAGCCGATGCTGCGCTTTCTCCCCTGGAGAGTGCTCTTTTCGGTGGGTC
>DASZZV010000394.1:0-7203 GCA_035544835.1 Thermoanaerobaculia bacterium | reverse complement strand
CCTCGCACAATCGTAAGAGAGCTCCAAGACTCCACACCGCAAGGCCCCCTCCCAGATCCCTCGCTCGACGCTCGGGATGACACCCTGGTTTCTTTCACTCAGACGCCGCGCTCCGCGGTCAATCGCTCGGGATGACACTTGTTTCTGTCCCGCAATAGCGAAGGCGTGTTTGCGCGCCCTTCTTTCCCAATTCTCAGTTCCCCGTCTCTACCCCTGTTTTTTGTGGCGTTACGGGGCCTCGGTTGGTATATTGCGCCATTCATTTCGGAACCTCACCCCTTCTCTGGGTGGAGTTAGGATCAAGTATGCCGGTCCCCAAGGGGAAAAAGCCAGGCGCCAAGCTTAGACAGCCGAGCGCCGCCAAGAGTAAGTCGAAACACAACAAGAACTTGAAAGCGGTCAAGCCGCTTCCTCCCTCGCGCCGACCCGCGGCCGCGAAGGCAAAGACTACAGCCGCCAGGTCTCCAAAGAAGACGTCGCTGCGTGCAGTTCCGAAGCCTCAACCGGCAAAGCGGAAGAGTGCAGCCCCGGCTCGAGCCGTGGCGGCCAGGAAGGCGAAGCCGAAGGTTGGCAAGTCTTCCTCTCCGGTTACGTCGAAGAAATCCGCCACGAAGCGGCCTTCCGTGAAGGCGCTTAAAGCGGTCAGGCCGGCAAAGGCTCCGAAGGCTCCAACGGCTCCGAAGACGCAGAAAGCGCCCAAAGCGGTAAAGGGCGTTCCTGCCCTGGTTGGAAAGCTCACGGCCGTTGCGAAATCTCCAGCGATCACCGTTCCGAAAGGGCGGCCGGCTACTCCCGCGGGCAAAGCGCCTGTTACCACAAAAGCTCACGGACCAAAGCAGCGACGTCCTCGCGCCCGCATCACGCGTGAGGCCGGTCCGCTTGCCGCCTGGATCCCGGAGCCGAACGGAACCGTTCGTCGCTCTGCCTCCTTTATCCCTGCGCCGCCCCGGGCCGAGTCAGCATTCACAACCGCGGCACCGCCAGCGTCATCCGATCGTCTTTTTCGCGAGGGCGATGTCGATGCTCCGGCAGTTCCGATCCGTACCTATCCTGTTCGAGTCGACATCGAGCAGAGTGCGGGCCGGTTTTATGTGGCGACGTACCCGTCAGAAGTCATGATCAAGCGCGGAGACGGAGTGGAGTGGGACTTCCGTTACATCGGCGGCGCTGATGTCATCGTCGAGGATGTGGTCGTCGAGTTCGGTAAGCCGGCTCCATTCGTAAAGGGAGTCTTCAAGTCGCAGAAGCCGGGAAGCGCACGGCCGCACCGACTGCTGTCCGGCGCTACGATCGCCAGTGCCACAGCGGGAAGAATGACTTACAGGATTCGCTGCCTGAATCACTTCAAGACCGAAGTTACCGCCGCTACCTCGACGCTCGTCGTCACCTGACGACGACGCGCGGCTGCGCGTGCAACTCCTGCAGGCTTCGCAGCGAGCTATGTCCGCTTTGCAGCGCGCGAATGCCTTCCACGCAGGCCGCTGCCGCCGACAAGGTCGTGATGCAGGGTATGGTGCGCTGCAACGCGGTGCGACGGATGTAGGTATCGTCGTAAAAGGCTGAGCGACCGAAAGGTGTGTTGATCACCAGTGCGATCTCATCGTTGATCATGAAGTCGACGATATTCGGCCGCCCTTCGTGAACCTTGAGCACGAGTCTGGCTTCGATGCCGTGTTTCTCGAGGAACTCTTTGGTTCCTTTCGTGGCGATGAGATCGAATCCCATCTCGATGAGCTCGCGCGCAAGCTCCACGACCAGGGTTCTCTTGTCGTTGTGATTCAAAGAAAGAAACGCGGTCCCTTTCATCGGCAGAACGATGCCGGCGCCGAGCAAAGCCTTGGCGTAAGCCTCTCCGAAAGAGTCCGAGATCCCCATGTCTTCACCAGTCGATTTCATTTCCGGGCCGAGGACGGTGTCTTCTTTCGGAAACTTCACAAAGGGGAAGACCGGCGCCTTCACGAAGTAACTGTTTACGCGCGGCTCTTCGTGAAGTCCGAGCTCGCCCAGGGTCTTTCCGGCCATGACTTGTGCAGCCAGAAGCGCGAAGGAAACTCCGGTCGCCTTCGATACATAGGGTACGGTGCGCGATGCTCGTGGATTGACCTCGAGCACGTAGAGCTCGCCCTTATGGAGCGCGTATTGAACGTTCATCAAACCGACCACGTTCAGCAACTTCGCCAGGTCGACGGTGCGTCGCCGGATGCGATCCTGATCGCGCTGGGAAATCATATAAGGGGGAATGACGCTGGTCGAGTCACCGGAATGGATGCCGGCCTCCTCGATGTGCTGCATGACTCCGGCGATGACTACATTGGTTCCGTCGGAGATGGCATCGACGTCGATCTCGAAAGCATCTTCGAGAAATCGATCGATGAGAATTGGATGGCCGGGAGCGGCTTCGACGGCGAACTTCATGTAGTGCGTGAGTGCCTCGCGATCGTAGACGATGGCCATGGCGCGGCCGCCGAGCACGTAAGAGGGGCGGACCACGATCGGATAGCCGATGCGCTCGGCAACCTCGACCGCTTGCCCTTCCGACTGCGCACTTCCGTGCGCCGGGGCGAGAATGCCTGCCTGATCGAGGAGTGATCCGAAGCGATCCCGGTCTTCAGCCAGGTCGATCGAATCGACTGACGTTCCCCACATCGGCACGCCGGCCGCGGCCAGGGATTTAGCGAGCTTGAGCGGAGTCTGACCACCGAACTGGACGATGACTCCCTCGGGTTTTTCGACCTCGACGATTTCGAGAACGTCCTCGAGCGTCAACGGCTCGAAGTACAGGCGATCCGAGGTGTCGTAGTCGGTCGAGACCGTCTCGGGATTGCAGTTCACCATGATGGTCTCGAAGCCAATCTGTTGCAGACCGAAGGAGGCATGAACGCAGCAGGTATCGAATTCGATGCCCTGCCCGATGCGATTTGGTCCCGATCCGAGAATGATCACCTTCCGGCGCGAGGTCGGCTCGGCCTCACTCTCTTTCTCGTAAGTCGAGTACATATACGGAGTGCTGGCCACGAACTCGGCGGCGCAGGTATCGACTCGTTTGTAGGCGGGACGAATGCCCAGACCAGTTCTGGTCTGACGGACCGTGGTCTCATCGAGATCGCACAGGGACGCCATTTGACGATCGGAAAATCCCTCGCGCTTCCAGCGGAAGAGTGTTTCCGCGTCGATGGCGTTTGCTTTGAGATCCGAGGCGCGGCTGATGATTTCCCGCTCCGTCCCGATGATGTGCTCGATGTGATGAAGGAACCATTTGTCGACGGCCGAGGTCTCGTAGATCTCCTCGAGCGAAAGGCCGGCGCGAAAGGCGTCACCGATCGCCAGGATCCTGGTCGGCGTTCCGATGCGGAGCTGATCCAGAATCTCTTCACGAATCGTCCACCCGCCAGTTTCCAGTCCGGAGAGTCCGGATTCCAGAGAGCGAAGTCCTTTCTGCAGGGCCTCGTTAAAGGTGCGGCCGATGGCCATGGCCTCTCCGACCGACTGCATGGAAAGGCCGAGCTTCGGCGAGGTCTTTCGGAATTTCTCGAAGGCGAAGCGCGGAATCTTGACGACGACGTAGTCGATGCTCGGCTCGAACGAGGCCGGTGTCTTTTTGGTGATGTCGTTGGGGATCTCATCCAGCGTGTAGCCGGCGGCGAGCTTCGCGGCGATCTTGGCGATGGGAAAGCCCGTGGCCTTCGAGGCCAGAGCCGATGAGCGCGACACACGCGGGTTCATCTCGATGGCCACACGTCGTCCGTCGATCGGATTCACGGCGAACTGAATGTTCGACCCTCCGGTCTCGACACCGATGGCTCGGATGATGCGCTTGGCCTCATCACGCATGGCCTGATACTCGCGATTCGACAACGTCTGTTGCGGCGCAACGGTGATGGAGTCGCCGGTGTGCACGCCCATGTGATCGAGGTTCTCGATCGAGCAGACGATGATGACGTTGTCGGCCCGGTCACGCATGACCTCCAGCTCGAACTCTTTCCACCCCATTACCGATTCTTCGATGAGCACTTTATGGATGGGGGAGAGTTGCAGGCCGCGGGTCACGATCTCCTTGAGCTCTTCGATGTTGAAAGCGATTCCGCCACCAGTACCGCCGAGCGTGAAGGAGGGGCGGACTACGGTTGGGTAGCCGATCCTGGCGGCCACCTCGACCGCCTCTTCGAGAGTGCCGATGTGACCGGAACGGGGAACCTCGACCCCGATCCTTTCCATTGTGTCTTTGAAGAGCTGCCTATCCTCGGCCGTCCTGATGGCGTCGTACTTCGCACCGATCAATTCCACGCCGAAGCGTTCCAGCGCTCCTGATTCATGGAGGGACATGGCCAGATTCATGGCCGTCTGTCCCCCAACGGTAGGGAGAATCGCGTCGGGGCGTTCCTTGGCTATGATCCTCTCCACTGTCTCCGGCGTCAGCGGCTCGATGTAAGTCTGGTCCGCATACTGCGGGTCGGTCATGATCGTTGCAGGGTTCGAGTTGACCAGGATGATTCGATATCCTTCTTCGCGCAGAGCTTTACAGGCCTGTGTTCCGGAGTAATCGAACTCACAACCCTGCCCGATCACGATTGGACCGGAGCCGAGGATGAGAATGGAGCGGATATCGGTGCGTTTTGGCATTGGGCTCACTATACAAAAACTAACCCGCGTTTCTCACACGGTTTCTGCTGCGAAAGCGGATAGTAGTCGACAACGCGTAGGGACGGGCAGCTGCCCGTCCGGTACTCCGCCACCAGGTATGCGCTGCGTCGTGTTCCGCAGGTACCGGACGCGCAGCTGCGCGTCCCTACGCCGAGAGCCAGCGGAAATTCTGCTCCAGGGTGTCGACCTGCAAGATTCTCAGAGAGAGGCGGCATGAGCGAGCCCCGCCTCGTGGAATGGGACGAGATTCTGCTGCGTCTTCGCGGCTCGATGCTCGAAGCCATGGTCCAGCGCGAGGTCGCGTCCCGTCGGGTGCCTATTCAGGAAATTCATCTGACCTTCGTCCCCGGCGAGCTGAGGATCGACGGAAAGGTAGAGAAGTTCTTCCTTATCCCCTTTCGTCTTTTCATCCGTCGAATCGAATCCTCCGGCGGTGCAATCCGCATCTATCTGGAGAACATCTCGGCCTTCGGCTTACCGATTCCTGTGCTGCTGCGAAAATTCGCCGAGAAGGCAATGCAGAATGACGCCCTGGCCTTCGACGCCGTGAACAATGTCATCACCGTCCGGTTGGATCGCTTCTTGCCAACCTTCCTCGATGTTGACGTACGTCATATCGAGATTATCGAGGGGGGGATCGGCGTCGCGCTCGGACAGGGCGGGGCAGACATTCCTCCAGGAGGCACAAAGTGAGTGACTACGAGATTCCATCAGATGATTCGTTGCGCCGCATCAGCGGCCAGGATCTGCTCGACTCAGAACCGGATCAACCATCGGGCAGCTCGGCACCGCCGGACGTCTCGCCCCGTGCGCAGCGCTTCTACGATCGCACCCGCACCAGAATCGCTTCCTACATCACGAAGAAAGGGGGGAAGAACGGCAAAGCCAGCGAGCTGCTCTTCTTCGTTCCCGATGTCTTCATCCTGCTCTGGAGACTGGTCAACGACAGTCGCGTGACGGGCAAGAACAAGCTTCTGCTCGGAACCGGAATCGTCTACTTCATCTTTCCCCTCGACCTGGTTCCCGAGGCGCTGCTCGGTGCGATTGGATACCTCGACGACCTCGTCTTCGCCGTCTACATTCTGAACAAGCTGTTGAGGGATACCGATGAAGCCGTTCTGCGCGAGCACTGGAGCGGGGATACCGACCTTCTGGAGATGATGCGGAAAGTGCTGCATTCCGCCGATCAACTGGTGGGGAAAGACGTGTTGAATCAAATCAAGAAGCTGGTGAAGTAGCGGGTGCGCAGGGAACAACGCTGAGGTCAGGCGAGTTACAATTGCCGTATGCGAATCGTACCGGGCAGAGTAGTTTCTGGTCAGGTCATCGTTGATGGTGAGTCGCTGCCGGAAGGCGCGCTCGTCACCGTCCTGGCGCGGGAGTCGGACGAGACTTTTGAGATGGATGCCGCCGCCGAAGCAGAGCTTCTGGAATCGATCGCACAGGCAGATCGGGGCGAGTTGATTCCAGCGGAAGACGTTCTCCGAAAGCTTCGCAATCGGTGAGCGATCGGCTCGCCGTCAAATTCACCTCGCGCGCGGACGGGCACGTCGAGCAGGCTGGACGCTGGTGGCAGCAAAATCGCCTGAAGGCGCCTGAAGCGCTAGCCGAGAATCTCGAGGCAGCACTCGATCTGGTTTCCCGGCAACCTCAGGTCGGTGCAATCGCCCGCAACGTAAGGCTCCGCGACGTGCGTCGTGTCTACCTCAACCGAGTCGGCTATTACCTGTCCGGGACGTCAGGCCCGCGGCTGTAAGCTTCATGGAGAACGACTATCCGTCATTGGAGGTTCGAGCCAGCATCCGCGATCCCCCTTTTTTCTACGCCCGGTGGAAAATTGTGGACTTAAGTGGATCGGAGTGGTAGTTTTTGATCCGAAACTAACAAAACTGGCTATGGAAATCAGTGTCTTGATGGGGCATGCCCCGGCAAAAGTGGACGAGAAGGGCCGAATCAAGGTCCCGCAAACCTTTCGCCGGATCATCGAACAGAGTTATGGAGCGGATTGCTTCATCACCTCGTTCGATGGTGAGAAAGCGGTTATTTATCCGCTGCAGGTATGGGAAGAGTATCAGTTGCGCCTCGCCAAAGTCCCGAGGTCATCCCTGGCGAAACAGAAGGTTCTGGAGCTCGTGAATTATTACGGGCAGCTCGACAGCTTCGATGCGCAGGGTCGCCTGCTCGTCCCTTCGATTCTCAGAAACGTTGCCGGCATCAGCGAAGACGTCGTCGTTCTCGGCAACCAGGATCACCTCCTCGTCTGGAACGAAGAGCGGATACAGAAGCGTCTGTCATCCAGTCCGCTTTCGCCCGACGATTTCAAGGAGCTCGAGCTCCACGGTGTTTAGTCAGGACCCAGGTTGCAGGATCGCGAGAGTCATCAGCCTGTTCTTTTAAAGCAAGTAATCGAGCTTCTTCGCAGTGACGACGACCGCTGGATTGTGGATGCGACCGTCGGGCTGGGGGGGCATGCCGAGGCGTTGCTGGAGTCGAGCTCCGGGGCGCGTCTTCTCGGGATCGATCGTGATCCGCGCGCCCTGGAGCGCGCGAGAGAGCGGTTGG
>DASZZV010000393.1:0-11090 GCA_035544835.1 Thermoanaerobaculia bacterium | reverse complement strand
CCACACCGCAAGGCCCCCTCCCAGATCCCTCGCTCGACGCTCGGGATGACACCCTGGTTTCTTTCACTCAGACGCCGCGCTCCACGGTCAATCGCTCAGGATGACAAGCCCTGACATCTGACATCTGATATCAATCCAGCTGCAACGTCGGCACCGGCAGCGACATCGACGCGAAATCGGGCGGGGAGTCACCGAGCATCTCCGCAAAACGATCGACCATGGCCGGATCCCACTTGCCCGCCTCCGCTTCGCGCAGCAGCGTCTCCATCGCCGAGTGATGCGTCAGTGGCGCCGGTCGATAGGAACGGTGCGAGGTCAACGCGTCATAGGCGTCGATGATGGAGAGCAATCGGACCTCGGGCGGAAGTTCTTCGCCCTTCAAGCCGTCCGGATATCCGCGGCCATCCCAGCGTTCGTGATGGTGGCGGATGAGCTTGAGCACCGATGAGAGTGTCTGGAGAGGCCGGCAGATCTCCTCGCCGACCACGGGATGATCGATGACCTTGATGAATTCATCGCGGGTCAACGGCCCGGGTTTGTTGAGCAGCGATTCCGGGACGGCGATCTTGCCGATGTCATGTAGCAGGCCGGCGGTTCGGATGAGATCCGCCCGTTCCTTGGGGAAGCCCAGGTGTCGGCTGAAGGTGAAGGCCAGATCGCCGACCCGTTGCGAGTGTCCGCGCGTGTAACGATCCTTTGCTTCGAGGGCCAGCGCCAGCGCGCAGATCACGTTTTGAGTCTGTTCGAGATCGGAGTGGTAGTCCTTGATCCGCAGCAGGGAACGGATGCGAGTGATCAGCTCGAGCCGGTTGAGCGGATAGCTGAGAAAGTCGTCGGCGCCGCTGACGATCGCCTTTTGTCTGAGCTCGACATTCTTGTGAGCTGTCAGCACGATGACTGGAAGAAACTGGTATCGCGCATCGCGACGGATGGCCTGAAGAGTTTCCTCGCCACTCTGTTGCGGCATGATCAGATCGAGCAGCACCAGATCGATGTTCTCCTCCTCGATAATTTTCAGCGCATCAGTACCGCTCTCGGCGTGGAGCACGTCCAATCCCACCTCGGTCAGCGTCGCGCTGATCAGGTCGCGATTGAGCTTGCTGTCGTCGACGCACAGGACCCGCGGCGTCAGCTGCGTGCGGCGAATGGCCACGCCGCTCGTCGGGATGGTCATCGGCACGTCGATTACGACATCCTCGAGGCATTTTACGATGACGGGATCATAGGCTCCCGCATCCGTTTCCTTCCGCAGTTGAGCCAGGGCTTCGGCCTGTCCGCTGAGCGGTCCCTCGTGTCGAATCTCGTCGAATCGATTGGCCACGGCGACGATGCGGGCCTCGATCGGAATGTCATCGCCGGAAAGACCGTCGGGATAGCCGCTCCCGTCCATCTTCTCGTGGTGCCAGCGCACCATCGTGACGAAGGGGTGGAAAGTGCGCATCGGCTTCAGGATCGAGGCGCCCATCCGCGCGTGCTGTTCGAGCATCCGCTGCTCGGTCTCGTTCAGAGGAGTGGTTTTCTTGAGGATCTCATCGGCGATCCCGATCATGCCGAGGTCGTGGAGCAGCGCTCCCTTCGTGACGATCTCGCGATCGTCGGCTCCCATCCCCAGCCGGTCGCAGATCTGAGCGCTGTAGGAGGCAACGCGATGAACGTGGCCGCCGCTGCGAGGATCCTTGTTCTCGAGGGCAGAGGTGAGTGTCACCATGATGTTTTCGCTCGAGTCGAGATCCTTCCGGAGGTTCCGGATCTTGATGAGTGACCGGATTCGGGTGCGCAGCTCTTCCTTGTTGATCGGCTTGTTGAGAAAGTCGTCGGCTCCGTGATCGAGAGCACGGATCTTGTCGTCGGTACCGGTCAGGGCAGTGAGCATCACGATCGGAATGCGCCGGCCCTGCTGGGTCGACTTGATCCGCGCGCAGGCCTCGTAGCCGTCCATGTTCGGCATCATGACGTCGAGAACGACCAGCGACGGATTGTGCTGCGGGAACAGCTCGACGGCTTCACGTCCGTCGCGCGCGACTATGACGTCGTAGCCCCACTGCCAGAGGTACTCTTCGAGAAGCTCCAGATTCTGATCGTTGTCATCTGCAGCGAGCACGAGCTCTCGTTCGGATGCGGTTCCCACTTCCGCTACGGACATGGATTCCTCCCGGCGGTGCCGATTATAGCCGCATGGGAAACGGAACGTGGCGAAGCTGATAGGCAGCGAGGAGGCGCCTCAGAGCCGAGCTAACCGGTTCGATCAAAGACCGGGCACGGGCAGGGGCACGGGCGCGGGCACGGGAAAGTCAAAATCCCATAGACCGGCGAGATGAGAGTTTGCGATCCGCCCTGCCCTGATTTTCGGTTTTGACTTTCCCGTGCCCGTGCCCGGCCTTTTTCGCGCCCCGTCCACCGGCCGGTGTCCGATGGTGCAAATTCTTCGCGCCGGCACGTTCCTCTCGAATAACGGCGCCCGTAAAATGGTTCAGTAGTTTCGATCATGGCGAGCTATTACGCGGACAGGAGTCTCGATCTCCGGCAGGAGCTGGCGCAGGAAATTCCGACCGATGTGCTGCGGGAGCTGCACCAGAAGAGGCCGCTGTTTCACTTTGCCGTGACAGCGGCGCTGGTGGGGACGCTTATCCTGTCGACAGCAGGCATCGTTCACTTTCCGGTCTGGTACCTCTGGCTGCCCTTCGCCATGATCAGCGGCTTCGCGATTTTCAATTTCACCGTGCTCCTGCACGAGGTGGTACATCAGGCTGTTTTCGCCAAGCCGGGAAAGGGACTCAACCGTTTCGTCGGCTTGCTTTATGCGGTCCCGAGTGGCATCTCGTCGTCGCAGTTCAGCCGCTGGCATCTCGATCATCACGCCGGCCTCGGCTCGTACGAGGAAGATCCCAAGCGTCATTACCTGAGTCCGAAGATCAACGCCCGCTGGTTCAAGTTGCTTTACTTCACGCCGGTGTTGTTCCCGATCTATTTCCGCGCCGCGCGGCAGGAAGCCTCGAGTTACCCGGCCGAACTGCAGAAGAGAATCTCGCTGGAAAGGAACCTGACCATTGCTTTCCACCTGACACTGCTCGCCCTCGCCGTCTGGCTGGCTGGATGGCCGATCGCCTGGAAGGCCTACCTCGTTCCCTATTTCTTTGTCTTCCCGATCGCCTTCGCACTCAATCGCCTCGGGCAGCACTACGACATCGAGCCTTCGAACGTGGCGATGTGGTCGACGCTCATTCCGAGCTCTTTTTTCTGGAACGTGGTTTACCTCTGTTCGAACTTTCACCTCGAACATCACTACTTTCCCGGCGTTCCCATGTACAACCTGCCGCGACTGCAGAGGCTGCTGAAACCGTTCTACGAGAAGCATGGTTTCATTCCGCGCACCTACCCGCAGCTGTTCTGGCGATACATCGTTCTCAACCGGAAGCCGCACACGAACTGGCAGCCGTCGGAAGGCACGAGGGAGGCGGCGGTAGGCTCCAGCACGGCGTAGCTTGTTCGTGGTGATTTATAGGAGTGGCGACATCTTGTCGCCTGGCTCGGCGGCGTCCCGCGCCGCCGCCCATGGAGATCCTCGCATTCCCACAGAACGGCGCCACGGGATGGCGCCGGGCCAGGCGACAGGATGTCGCCACTCCGGTCCATCATTCGCACAAAAGAAAAGAACCCGCTCTCGCGGGTTCCTGATGTTTTTCAGCTAGAAGCTAGAAGCTAGAAGCTAGAAGCTAGAAGCTAGAAGCTAGAAGCTAGAAGCTGCCTTACTCCAGCTGCTTGAGCGCCTTCTCGATTCTGCGAAGACCTTCCGAGGCCTCTTCCATGTTGAGGTTGAGTGCCGGACGGAAGCGTACCGACTGGTGTCCCGACGACAGGACCAGAACATCCTGGGCGGCCATCGAACGGATGGTCTTGTCTCGAAGATCCGTGCTCGGCAGGTCAAAGGCGCACATCAGTCCGAGACCGCGCACGTTGGTGACGGTGCCACGGAACTCATCGGCGAACTTTCGGAGGCCGTTCACGAAGAACTCGCCGACCCGCGCCGCGTTCTCGACCAGTCCCTCTTCTTCGATGACTTCGAAGTAACGCTGGGAGCGAACCATGTCGACGAGATTGCCACCCCAGGTCGAGTTGATCCGGGAGGAGACGGTGAAGACATTGTCGGGGATGTCGAAGATTCGATCGTTGGAGACGAATCCGCCCAGCTGCACCTTCTTGCCGAAGCAGAACATATCGGGCTCGACACCGTAATGCTGGAAAGACCACATCTTGCCGGTGAGACCGACGCCAGCCTGCACCTCGTCGAAGATGAGGATCATGTCGTTCTCGTCGCACAGCTGGCGGACGGCGCGGAAGAACTCGGGACGGAAGTGATTGTCTCCACCCTCACCCTGAATCGGCTCCATGATGAACGCGGCGATGTCGTCCTTCCGCTCGGCCAGGAACTGACGGGCCTGACGCAGTGTCTCCTCTTCTGCCTTGGCCGCAGCCTTGAGCGACTCGGTCGTGGCGGGGAAACTGATCTTGGGATTGGGCAGCCGAGGCCAGTCGAATTTCGGGAAGTACTGAGTCTTGCGCGGGTCGGCAGTGTTGGTGAGGGAGAGCGTGTAGCCGGTGCGGCCGTGGAACGCCTCCTTCAGATGCATGATCTGCGTTCCCTTCTCTTCCTTGTAGCCCTTTGCGAAGTTCTTGCGAACCTTCCAGTCGAAGGCGGCTTTGATGGCGTTCTCGATTCCCAGCGCTCCACCCTCAACGAAGAAGGAGTGCTTCTGGAAGCGAGCCGGGAGAGCCAGTCGCGAGAAGGTCTCGACGAATTCGGCCATCAGCGTGGTGTAGATGTCGGAGTTGGCCGGCTTGTTCATGGCCGCCTCGATCAGACGCTCTTTGAACTCGGGGTTGTCCAGCCTGGGGTGGTTGTAGCCGATCGGGCAGGAGGCGAAATTCGAGAAGAAATCGAGTACGTTGCGGCCACGGCGTGAATCGTGGACCCAGGAGCCCTTCGATTTTTTGAGGTCCATGACCATGTCATAGCCGTCGGCGAGCATGTGCCTGGACAGCGAGGAATGGACATTGGCTGGCTCGATGTGAATTGTTTTTTCAGTGATCGTGGAGCTGGACATGCAGGCACCTCAGGTTCGTTGTTGTCATGACGTGGTTTCAGGGATGACAGTGGGTCGGAATAATACCATAAGTCTGTTTAAAGGCAAGAAATCAAGCGTAACGTCGGAATTGTTATGGCACTAGCAACATTTCGTCCGTCACGTTTGACTACCGCAGCTGTTAGACTAGACGCTGGGGATTTCGAATTTCGAATTTCGGATTTCGAATTTAAAAGAACCAGAACGGCGAGCTGCCTCTTTTAAATTCGAAATTCGAAATTCGAAATCCGAAATCCGGAGGAGCCACTACATGAAGGACATTGTCATTCTTGGCGGAGCGAGAACGCCCATCGGATCGTTTCAGGGCGCTCTGTCTTCGTTATCCGCACCGAAGCTCGGCGCGGCCGCCATTCGATGCGCGCTACAGAACGCCGGCGTGACTGCCGAGCAGATTCAGCATGTGACCATGGGTAATGTGTTGCAGGGCGGAGTGGGGCAGGCACCTGCGCGTCAGGCTGCCATTGCCGCCGGAATCCCGGTCAGCGCCGGAGCAGTCACGGTCAATAAGGTCTGTGGCTCGGGATTGAAGGCCGTGATGTACACCGCCAACGACATCCGCTGCGACGAGTACGAGATCGGCATCGCCGGCGGAATGGAATCGATGTCCAACGCTCCCTACGCTTTGCCGCAGGCTCGCTCCGGATACCGGATGGGCAACGGCAAGATGATCGACCTGATGGTGCATGACGGCTTATGGGACCCCTACGGCGACAAGCACATGGGGAGTTGCGCCGAGAGCTGTGTATCGAAGTTCGCGTTCACCCGCGAAGAGCAGGATGCGTTCTCCCTCGAGTCCTACAGGCGCGCCCAGGATGCCGTGCAGCAGGGAAAGTTCAAGAGAGAAATCGCTGTCGTCGAGATCGAGGGCAAGAAGAGCAAATCGGCAGTCGTCGATGACGAGGAGCCGTTTGCGGCGCCGCTCGACAAGATGGGAAGTCTGAAGCCGGCTTTCAAGAAAGATGGAGGCAGCGTCACCGCCGCCAACTCGTCGAAGATCAGCGACGGTGCCGCCGCCCTCGTGGTCACCTCAGCTGACTATGCTCAAAAGAACGGGCTGAAGCCGATGGCGCGGATCATCGCCCAGGGGACTCTGTCGCATGAGCCGGAATGGTTCACCACCGCACCGGCCGGCGCCATCGATATCGTGCTGAAGAAGGCCGGCCTGAAAGTCGGGGACATAGATCTATTCGAGATCAACGAGGCCTTCGCCGCCGTCGCTCTGGCGACGATGAAGGAAACCGGCATCACCCACGACAAGCTCAACGTGAACGGTGGGGCGGTCGCGCTCGGTCATCCCATCGGTTCCAGCGGCGCTCGGATTCTGGTCACGCTCCTCTACGCACTGCAGGAGCGTAAGCTCCGTCGCGGACTGGCCTCGATCTGCAACGGCGGTGGAGAGGCAACGGCGATCATCGTGGAAATGCTGTAGAGAGGCGGATGTCAGATGTTGGATGTCGGATGTTGAAAAACCGCTTAGAAACGTTACGGAGCGTGTCATCCCGAGCAAGGGACAGCGTGCGCGCTGCCACTGAGAAAAGAAACTGGTGGGTGTCATCCCGAGCCGCAGCGAGGGATCTGGGCGGGGGCCTTAGACCCTTGGCCATCGAAAATGTTTGCGAGCACCACGATGGAAGGGCCCCCGCCCAGATCCCTCGCTGTGGCTCGGGATGACACATCAGGGAACCCGCGTAAATACAGGGAGTTTCTTAGAAGCCGCAGCGAGGGATCTGGGTGGGGGCCTTACGCCCGTGGCAATCGAGAATGTTCGCGAGTAACACGATGGCAGGGCCCCCGCCCAGATCCCTCGCTGCGGCTCGGGATGACACGCTCAGTCATCCAGGACGCTTCCAACATCCAACATCCAACATCTGACATCGAGGTTCACAATGGTCAGCAAAGTCTTTGATTCCGCCGCCGCGGCGATTCGCGATCTGAAAGACGGGATGACTCTGGTCGTCGGCGGATTCGGCCTCTGCGGGATCCCGGAGAATCTGATCGCCGCGCTCGTGCAGAAGGGAAGTCGCGATCTCACCTGCGTCTCGAATAATGCCGGAGTCGATGACTGGGGCCTCGGGCTACTGCTTCAGACAAAGCAGATTCGGAAGATGGTCTCCTCCTATGTCGGAGAAAACGCCGAGTTCGAGCGGCAGTTCCTCTCGGGTGAGCTCGAGGTCGAATTCGTTCCGCAGGGAACGCTGGCCGAGCGCATGCGCGCGGGCGGTGCCGGCATTCCGGCCTTCTTCACCCCGGCAGGGTATGGAACGGTGGTGGCGGAGGGGAAAGAGACGCGCGAGTTCGACGGAAAGCACTACGTGATGGAGCGTGGCATTGTCGGCGACTTCTCCCTGGTGGCGGCATGGAAGGGCGATCGTTTCGGCAATCTGGTGTACCGCAAGACCGCTCGCAACTTCAATCCGATGGCGGCGACGGCGGGAAAGATCTGCGTGGCCGAGGTGGAGGAACTGGTCGAGCCGGGCCAGCTCGATCCCGACCAGGTTCACACGCCGGGCATTTTCGTACATCGGCTGATCGTAGCTCCGCGCGAGAAACGCATCGAGCAGCGAACGGTGCGGAAATGACGTCTCTTCTTGTGTGGCACAGGCACTCTTGCCTGTGTGCCGCGGCGTCGAGCCGTGGCGTTCCTGTAATGACTCACAGGGAGCTCGGCCTCGACGGCCGACACACAGGCAAGAGTGCCTGTGCCACACAAGATGCGCGCCAACGGCGGTACAATCTCCGACGCAAATAAGAACGCTCACGGATTCCGGCAGCGCCAGGAACCGTGAATACAAGGAGATCCCGACGTGTCCGACGCATCAACAGCAGCGGTCCTCGAGGAGTCCCGGACTCGGCGAGAACCGGTCGTCAATGACTTGACCATTCACGTGGCCACGGTGAATGGGTCCGGTTCGCAATCCTCCAACAGTGTCTTGATGCGCTCTATCTTCCAGATGGGGATCCCCGTCAGCGGCAAGAACATGTTCCCCTCGAACATCGCCGGTCTTCCCACCTGGTTCACCATCCGCGCCAATAAGGACGGATGGATCGCCCGGAAGAAGGAAGTCGATTTCATGATCTGCATGAATGCGGCGACGGCGAAAGAAGATGTGGATGCTCTGTCTCCCGGCGCGATCTGTATGTACGACGAGCCGCTGAACTGCAAAAGCTACCGCAGCGATGTCCTCTTCTACGCCGTCCCTTTCTCGAAGCTCGCTGGTGAGCTTTCCACCGACTCTCGCCTGAGGAGACTTCTCACGAACATGATTTACGTCGGCGTCGCCGCCGAACTGCTGGGAATCGAGCGAGCCGAGATCGAGTCTGCACTCAACAAGCAATTCAAGGGAAAGCAGAAGGCGGTCGCCCTGAATGTGCAGGCCATCGAGAAGGGTGTCGAGTACGCGAAGGCCAGCCTCCCTCGCCAGGATCTGTTCCGCGTCGAGCGGATGAACAAGACCGCCGGCAAGATCATCATCGACGGCAATGCCGCTGCCGCCATCGGAGCCATGTTCGCCGGCGTCACGGTCGTTACCTGGTATCCGATCACGCCATCGTCGTCCCTTTGTGAATCGCTCATCGACTACCTCAAGGAGTACCGCATCGGTCCTGATGGAAAGGCGACTTTCGCGGTCGTTCAGGCCGAAGACGAGCTGGCCGCCGTGGGCATGGTCCTCGGCGCCGGCTGGGCTGGCGCTCGCTCGATGACCTCGACGTCGGGTCCGGGCATATCGCTCATGGCGGAGTTCATCGGTCTCGGCTACTACAGCGAGATCCCGGGTGTCATCTGGGACATTCAGCGCGTCGGGCCGTCCACCGGTCTGCCGACACGCACTGCCCAGGGAGACATCCTCGAGGCGCATACGCTCTCGCATGGCGACACACAACATGTGATTCTGATCCCCGGTTCCGTCGAAGAGTGCTACGAGTTTGCCGGAGAAGCACTCGACCTCGCCGAGATTCTACAGACGCCGATCTTCGTCCTGTCCGATCTCGATCTGGGCATGAACAACTGGATGTCGGACCCCTTCAAGTATCCGGAGAAGGAAATCCGCCGAGGCAAGGTGCTCACCAAAGAGAAGCTCGAGGAGCTGGGTGGAAAATGGGGGCGCTATCTCGATGTCGACGGCGACGCGATTCCCTATCGAACCCTGCCCGGCACCGACCATCCCTCAGCTGCCTACTTCACGCGCGGCTCCGGGCACGACGAATACGCGCGCTATTCGGAGCGGCCGACCGACTACAAGAACGGAGTCGATCGACTGGCCAGAAAATTTCAGACGGCGAAGAAGTACGCTCCGCATCCCGTCGTCGATCGGAAAGAGGGTGCGAAGATCGGTATCATCGCCTTCGGTACCAGTGACTTCGCGGTACAGGAAGCTCGTCATCAGTTGCGCACCGAGAAGCAGGTCGAGACGAGCTACCTCCGGCTGCGGGCCATTCCATTTCAGTCGGAAGTGAAGGCCTTCATCGCCGATCACGATCACGTTTATGTCGTCGAGCAGAATCGCGACGGACAGATGGGCGATCTGCTTCGCCTGGAAGCGGGTGAGGATCAGCGGAAGATCCGTAAGGTTCTGCACTACGACGGGCTCCCCATCGATGCCCGCTTCATCTCCAACGCCATTCTCGCTGGCGAAGGTAGTTCTCAATCCTGACATCTGACATCTGAAAACCGGAGAGCCAATGGCTGATAGCGTTCTGAAGACGACCTCTGAAGCGGTTCCGAAAGAAAATCGGGTGGGCCTGAAAGCCACCGATTACTCAGGACTCAAATCGACGTTGTGTGCCGGTTGCGGACACGACGCCATCAGCAACCAGATCATCCGCGCCTTCTATGAGATGGGCGTCCAACCGGAGAAGGTCGCGAAGTTCTCCGGCATCGGCTGTTCCTCGAAGACGCCGGCCTACTTCATCTCACGCGCCCATGGCTTCAACTCCGTCCACGGCCGTATGCCGAGCGTGGCTACGGGAGCGATGCTCGCCAACAAAAACCTGCTGGCGCTGGGAGTCTCCGGCGACGGCGACACCGCCTCCATCGGTCTCGGCCAGTTCATGCACATGATTCGCCGCAATGTCCCGACCATCTACATCATCGAGGACAACGGCGTGTACGGTCTGACCAAGGGACAGTTCTCCGCCACGGCCGACGAAGGCTCTAAATTGAAGACCGGCGTCATCAACGACCTGCATCCCATGGATCTCTGCGCGCTGGCCGTCGTTCTCGGCTGCGGCTTCGTGGCTCGCAGTTTCGCCGGCGACCCCAAGCAGATGGTCAACATCCTCAAGGCCGCCATCGCGCACAACGGCTTCTGCGTCATCGACGATATCTCACCCTGCGTCACCTTCAACAACCACGAGGGATCGACCAAGGGTTATCAGTACTCCAAGGAGCACCAGGAGCTGCTGCACCAGATCGGCTTTGTCCCTTCTTTCGAGCAGATCGAAGTCGAGTACGAGCCTGGTGAAGTGAGGGAGGTCGTCATGCACGACGGCTCCAGGATCATCCTGAAGAAACTCGAGGAAGACTACGATCCGACCAGCCCGGTCGATGCACTGACCCGGCTTCACGAAGCGAACGAAGCGGGGCAGATGCTGACCGGCCTGATCTTCCTGCAGCCGGAGAAAAAGAGCTTCCTCGACCTTCTCAATATGACCGAGACGCCGCTGGCTCTTATGCCCAATGAAGCGGTCAGGCCGAGCCGCGAGGTTCTCGATCAGATCATGAAGGACCTGATGTAACAGGTTGCATGACGCGGGTTCTTTCTCTCACCAGCGACGTTCCGTCGTCCCGTCGCTTCTAAGAAACTTCCAGTATTTACGCGGGTTCCCTGATGTGTCATCCCGAGCGATTGACCGCGGAGCGCGGCGTCTGAGTGAAAGAAACCAGGGTGTCATCCCGAGCGTCGAGCGAGGGATCTGGGAGGGGGCCTTGCGGTGTGGAGTCTTGGAGCT
>DASZZV010000392.1:0-14284 GCA_035544835.1 Thermoanaerobaculia bacterium | reverse complement strand
GTCATCGATCGTAGCCTTCCGAAAGCCCCTCGTCTGGAGGGGCTTTTTTTTCTGGCGCGATACGGGGGTATGCTGGAGCGATGAAACCCACTTTCTTCCCCCTCGTGCTTTCAGCCATCCTCCTGACCACAGGCTGTTCCGGCAATGGATCTCCCACCGCCCCGATATCCAGCGCTACGAATACCAGCAGCAGAGTGACCACCGGTACGTGGGGAGGTGATCACCTCCGAATGGAGGTTACCGCTGAAGGAGCGAACCTCGAATTCGACTGTGCCCACGGCACCATCGACGAGCCGCTGATCACCGATGCCGGCGGCAATCTCGAAGCCGGCGGTAAGTACTTCCAGGAGCATGGTGGGCCCGTTCACGTGGGAGAAGAGACTGCTTCTGTTCCCGCGCACGTCAAAGGGACCTTGAATGGGGACATGCTCACGCTCAACATTCAGGTCACGACCGCCACCGGCCCCCAGAACCTCGGCACGTACGTGTTGAAGATGGGCAGCGGGGGGAACGTGTTCAGGTGCCTGTGACGTCTCTTAATCGCGGATGATCTGCGTCAGAGAGCCACGACCGAGGGGAGCGGGCGCCTCGCCCGCTCTGATAATCCAATCGTGATTCAGTCCATCGGTAGTTTGATTAGTGCGGGCGAGGCGCCCGCACCCCTCGGTCGTTCCCGTGGGCCCACTCGATACCGTTCATTCGTCGATTCTCTCGGCGCAGTACATCTTACTCGTACCGCAGCGCGTCGATCGGATCGAGCTTGGCTGCTTTCCAGGCGGGATAGATTCCAAAGAACAAACCGATCGAGATCGACACCAGGAGGCCGACCAGAATCGACCACAGCGGCGTGAAAGTCGCCAGTGGACTCACCTTCCGCACTACCGCGGCGATGGCTAGTCCGAGCAACACACCCAGCGCCCCGCCGATGCTCGACAGCGTCATCGCTTCGGTCAGAAACTGCGTGACGATATCCCGCCTGACCGCGCCGATCGCTTTGCGCACGCCGATCTCTCGCGTTCTCTCCGTCACCGACACCAGCATGATGTTCATCACCCCGACTCCACCCACCAGAAGTGCGATCGAAGAGATGAAGATCATGGCCAGGGTGATCCCTCCGGTAATGGCCTGGAAGCTGCCGATCAACTTGTCGGGCGTCATGATGCCGAAATCGTTCGGCTTGCTGAATTTCACATGCCGCCGGGTGCGAAGGACGTTGATTCCCTCCTCGGTGATCCTGCCGACCCATTCCGGTTTGATCGGGATCGTTGCGATGTTCACCCCGATTTCTTTTTTAACCCACGGAAAATGCTCGTCGAAGGTCGACAGCGGAAGGTAGGCGTGCGAGTCGGTCGATTCGAAAAAAGTCGATTTCTGCTCTTCCAGGACACCAACGACCGTGTACTTACGGCCGGAAATTGATACCCGTTTGCCGAGCGGATCGGTGTGCGGAAATAGAGTCTCGACCAGACTGAATCCCAGAACAATGACATCCGAGCCATGGCGCAGGTCGGAGTCACTGATGAACCTTCCCTCGGTAATGAAATGGTTGTTCGCGGCTGGATAGTCTTCGGTTACACCAGCCAGCGTGTCGGGAGTGGCAACGATGCTCTCGTACTTGATGTCGGCATTGTCACCACCGTTCGCGAACCAGTATCTCTCCGGAGATACGGCGGCCATCGAGGGGCAGAGGCGCTTCAAGGCCACCGCATCCTCGTAGGTCAGATTCTTCCGGAGTCGCTGCTCTTCGGTGCGATTGTTTCCCGGGCCGAAGTTCGGATCGAACCTCTGGAATTGCACCAGCGTCGCCCCAAAAGACTGAAAGCTGGCGATGACGGTATTGTTGAAGCCCTCGATGATCGAGACCATGGAGATGACCGTGGCCACGCCAATGATGATTCCCACGATCGTGAGCGCCGATCGCAGCTTGTGCGCCACCAGTGCGCCGCCGGCGAAACGGATGTTTTCCTGAAGCCCTTCAGCCCAGCTCTCGGTGTACTTTCGGACAGAGCTTCGTTCACGATTCAAAGCGGAGTGCCTCCACGGGAACCAGTCGGGCAGCTTTTCGTGCCGGGAAGAAACCGGAGAGGACTCCGGTCACCAGCGCAACGAGAATTCCAGCGACCACGTGAATCGGCCGAACCAGCGTCGGCAGCGGGAAGAAGAAGGCAATTCCTTTGGCGATGAGGATGCCGAGCAGAACGCCGATGACACCTCCGATGAGTGACAGGAGCATCGCTTCGACGAGGAACTGCAGCTGAATGTCGCGACTGCGCGCTCCAATAGCGCGGCGAATCCCGATCTCGCGGGTTCGCTCGATGACCGACACCAGCATGATGTTGGTGATTACGATTCCTCCAACCACCAGAGAGATTCCGGAGATGAACAACATCAGCGCGAACGCTCCCGCCGAGATGTTCTTCCACACTTTCTGCAGCGCCTCTCCCGACACGAACGAGAAGGGGTCTTTCGCACCGAACGAGGTATGGCGGCGCGACCGCAGAATCGTTCTCACCTCATCTTCCGCCGCGTCCATATCGGCGATCCCGCCGGCGTTGCGGATGAACACGTCGATGCTCCGGCGTGCGCCGAAGGTCTTTTCAAAAGTGGAGATGGGGATGAAGATCTGGTTGTCCTGGTTCTGCCCGAGGACCGAGCCCTGTTTCTTCAGGAGACCGATGACTTTCATGGGGTGACCGTTCAAAGACACCTTCCGACCGATGGGATCGAGCTTTTCGAAAAGCTCCTCCTGCAATCCGGCGCCGATCACCGCCACCAGCGCGGAATGCTGCTGCTCGGTCTCGGTGAAGTAACGTCCGGCCTCGAGATCGAGGTTGTTGAGCACGACCATGTTGGCGCTCGTTCCGGAGGTGCGAACATCGCTCATACGCTGGTTGGCATACTTCACCGGCATCCGCGTCTGCAGACTCGAGCCGACCATGGCACAACGCGAACAGTGCTGCTCGATGGCCTGCAGGTCGTGCTCGTCGATCTTTTTGCGCTTGACCGCTTCGAGAAAGTCTTCGCGGCTGGTGATGATCCCGAACTGCGTGGCAATGAAAACGTCGGGATTGAGCTGGAAGACCTTCTCGGCGATGTAGCTGTTCAACCCGGCGATGATGGAGATGACACTGATGACGGTCATGACTCCGATGATCACGCCGAGCAGAGTCAGAAAGCTGCGCAGCTTGTGAGCGCGCAGAGCACCGATGGCGATTCGAAGGGTTTCCATGATGTCAGGAGCCCTGCGGTTTCTTGTCGCCGTCCTTGCCCTTCGGTTTTTCCAGCTTCACTTTGTCGCCGTCCTTGATATCGCGCAGCACCTTGAATGGTCCGGTCACGATCTCTGCACCCGGACTCAATCCGCTGGTGATCTCGATGGCCGTCTCTCCGGTGATTCCGGTCTTGACAGGCACGAACTTCACCTTGTTCGCGGCCCGGTCGAACGTATAGGCACCTTCCTCCTCGGCCGGTTTTCCCTGAGGCTTGCCGGAAGGCTTCTCACGGACCACCAAAGCCTGGATCGGAATCGCGACCACGCCGTTGCGCGATCCGGTGTTGATCTCAGCGGACACCGAGAAGCCGGGACGGATGTTGGCCGGGGGATGGTCGAGCTGAATCTTCACCTCGAAGTTCACCGCTTCCGTTCCACTCACGCCGGTTTTCGTCACCGGACTGGAGCCGACCTCGGTCACGACACCGCTGAAGGTCTGATTCGGGTAAGCGTCAACGGTGACACTGGCCTTCTGTCCGACTCTCACCGTCGGCACGTCGGTCTCATCGACTTCCATGACCGCTTCAACTTCGCTCATGTCCGAGATCGTCATCAGAACGGTACCGGCATTGTTCATGGTGCCGATCACGGCAACTTCGCCCTCTTCAACCGGCAGCCGTGTCACGAGGCCATCCATCGGTGAACGAATGGTTGTCTTGGAGAGTGTATCGCGAGCTCCCATCAGGGCCGCGCGGCCTTGTTGGATGCGACTCTCGATGGCGGAGCCACTGGCTTCGGCCGAGGCCACCGCGGCGCGGGCCTTGTCCAGTTCGCTCTGAGAGATCAACTTGTTGTCGAAACTTCGCCTGGCTCGATCGTAGCTGCTGCGAGCCTCCTGGGCTGATGCGCGCGCGGCTTCCCGATCCTGCATCAGGGCATTCACCGACTGCTCGGCGCCTGCGGCCGATGCCGCCAGTTGCGCTTTGTCGATCTGGAGGAGGAAATCGTTCCGGTGCACGAGGTCGCCCTCACGCACGGCCAGGTTGATGATCTGCCCCATCACGTTCGCAGAGAGATCGACTTTCCGTTTCGCCTGGATCTTCCCGTTTGCCGTCACCTTGCTGATGAGGTCCGTACGATTGACTTTGTCGACCGTCACGCTGGGAACGTTGCGATCTTTTCCTTTCGCCACGTAACCGGCGGCAACAATCACGATCAGAACCGCAACGACCCCAATACCGATCTTGGTAGACCTTTTCATCGAGTGACTCCTTGGCGGCGACGAGCCGGGATCTTCGTCCGCGCCGACATCGTCGAAGGCGGGCACTTCCCTTATACGGAGGTTTTTAGATCAGGTTCTGACGTTCTGCCCGCGGCAGGTTCGACCGTTCGGGGAATTAGATCTTCTGATCCTGGAGCGAGTTGGCAGAAACCACAACCTGAATGGTTCGGTTCTTGCCTTTGTTTGCCAAACGTGGCAACGAACGACCGATCGACTTTGAAAATGGCAGACCTGCGATTCCATGTCGGTGGTAAGACCTCCCGTGACTGGCGAATCGTCTGCGCCTGCCAACTCCATCGACGGCCGGTGGTCGACCGCATCGGGGTCAGAGAGGCCCTCCGGAATCGGTATGGGGCGGCGCTGCTGAGCGCCACGGTGGCCTTCACCGGCATCGGGCTGCCGATGAAAGCCACGACCGATACTCTCCGCGCCTTCGTTGCACCGAAAACGATGGACGTCGGAAAGCCTGTGGAGAGGCCGTTGACCCTGATCACGCCACAGATTCGAGCCGAGTTCGCTGGGCAAACAAAGACCATCGATCACTTCAGGCTGGAAAGTATCCGCCAGCAATTCTTCCGCACCGAGATTCCGTTTGGCGCCCTGATCTATGCCGAGGCCAGTCGGAATCAGCTGTCGCCCGAAATGCTGGCGGCAGTGGTGAAGACCGAATCGGATTTTCGCCCGCGTCTCTGCTCGAATCGAAACGCCATGGGGCTCATGCAGATCATCCCCAGCACCGGCGAGCTGATGGGGGCGAAGGATCTCTACGACCCGAAGGAAAACATTCGGGCCGGAGCCCGTTATCTGCGATATCTCACCCGCCAATTCGACGGCGATCAGACCCTGATGCTCGCCGCCTACAACGCCGGCGAAACGGTTGTCCGCAAATACGGTGGTGTCCCACCTTATAAGGAGACGCAGGACTACCTCAAGCGGGTCAACACCTCAACGCACCAGCTCGAGCTGCGCCTTTCGACCCGCGTCCTGGCCGCCAATACGCTCCTGACGGCCGCCGCTCAGAAAGCCGGCGACCTCGTGGAGAGAGACCGGCTCTGAAGGCCGGCATTCTGTCTATTTCTGTTTCGCGATCACCTTTACAGAGATCTTCTCGTACGTGGCTGCGGGGATGATCTTCCGGGTCTTGAGGTCGGTCTTCATCTTGTAGGGGCGGCCGGCCATGATCTTCCCGGCGTAGGTGGTGCCGATTCCCGGCAGTGCCTCGAGCTGGGCCTTCGTCGCGGTATTGAGATCGATCAAGGTCTCGCTCGAAACCGGCTTCGGCGCAGGTTTCGCGGCTGGGGCGGCCTTCGGGGCTGGAGCGGGTTTCGCGGCAGGAGCAGCCGCAGCTTTCGGCGCCGGCGTGGTCGATTTTGCCGTTGTCTTTGTAGTTGTTTTGGTCGCCGTGACCTGGGCGATACCCATGCTGGCGGAGAGAAGAACGACTGCTGTGCAAATGGATAAACGGCTGAGCGCTGACTGCTTCATGCAAAGGCCTCCTGAAGTGCGTGCGTTGACATTGTTTCGACGCCGCGCTGGAGTCGAAGGTCACAATCTTACTCGCAACGCCTCCAGCGGCAGATCCCGAATGCTGGCCAGCTCCAGATCGGCCAGAGACAGATCCTGACGCGTGCGCGCCTGCGGATTGCGTATGGCGATACAGAACATCTCTGCGGCTTTCGCGGCGCGAACTCCAACGCTCGAGTCTTCGACAGCGATGCAGCGCGAAGGAGGAGTAGCGAGCAGCTCGGCAGCGCGCAGGTAAGACTCCGGATCGGGCTTTCCTGCACGGACATCCTCGCCCCCCACGACGGCGCGAAAATGGCGGCGGATCCCGAGCCGCTCGAGAATCAACTCGATCGAGGGGTGGTCACCGGAGGATGCAATGGCCAGAGAAAATCCGAGCCGGGCCGCGTTCTCGACGGCCTCGATCGCACCAGGCATGACGGAGATGTCATCAGTAAGGCAGGCCTGGTCGAACAGAACCCGGCGCCGCGCGTGCAGGGTCTCTACCGATTCAGTCCAGCCGAAGGAGTCGCGCATCTCGCGAACGTCATCAAGGACTCGCGTGCCCGACCGTGTCCGCATCTCTTCGGGAAGAGAGTCGTAGTCGTCGCCGCGCTCGCGGCTGAGCAGCTGAGAGGCCAGGATGTGCTGAGGCTCGAGGTTCACGAGGGTCTCGTCGAAGTCGAAGACAATGGCGTCGAAAGGCATGGAAGTGGGACTGTGCAGGAAGGTTGCGCGGGGTGCAAGCCAGGTCCTTGTGTGGCACAGGCACTCTTGCCTGTGTGCCGCGGCGTCGAGCCGCGGCGTTCCTGCTGCAACTCAACAGGAAAGTCGGCCTCGGCGGCCGACACACAGGCAACAGTGCCTGTGCCACACAAGAAGCGAACCGTCACAAGGACCTCGCGTCAAAACGGGCGCATTTGCGCTACCCTGCGATGCTTTTGCGATAAAGTTGTCCAAACGGCGCATTCCAATGGAAGAGAGTCTCAGCCACTATCGCCTCATTCGCCAGCTCGGCGCCGGCGCCGCCTCCGAGGTTCATCTGGCCGAGGATCGTCGGGACGGAAGGTTCGTTGCCCTCAAGGTACTCCATCCCCATCTGACATCGAATCGCGATCACGTCCGCCGCTTTCAGCAGGAGGCGGAATGGGTCTCGATGCTGAACCACCCGAATATCGTCAGCATCTATGAGGTCGGCCAGGATCGCGGCCGTCACTTCATGGCCACCGAGTACATCGACGGCGAAACACTCCGTCCCTCCATTCTCAGCGAGATCCCGATCACTCAGGTGCTTCGCGTCGCCATCGGTGTCGTTCGAGGCCTCTCCGCGGCACACGAGCAATGGATCGTGCATCGCGACGTGAAGCCCGAGAACATCATGGTGTCGGAGAACCGGACCATCAAAGTGGTCGACTTTGGTCTGGCCAAGTTGACGAGGCCGACGGGGGTCGAAGTAGCACGGCTGACCAGCCCCGGCACGGTCATCGGAACGCTCCACTACCTGGCCCCGGAGCAACTTCTCGGATGGGGCGTCGATCCCCGGACAGATCTTTTCAGCCTCGGCGTGGTCATATACGAGATGCTTACCGGCTTTCCACCCTTCGACGGTCCGTCCAATCAGGAACTGGTTCATCAGATTCTTCGCGCCGACCCGCCACCGATCTCAGGGGCTCGGGAGGGCGTGCCAGAGAGCCTGCAGCGGATTGTTATGCGTGCTCTGGCAAAAGACGCCGACGATCGCTATCCCACAGCCCGGGAAATGCTCCTCGATCTGGGCAACGTGAGAAACGAGCTCGCATCGGTGACGTAGGAATGTCACGAGTACCGGCCGCACGCCGTGCGGCCCTACGCAAACATCCGGAACCTTTTTCAGCGTTTCGCTAAGGCCACGATCTGCCGTTCCAACAGAACGTTATTCCAGTCAAGCGACAGGTTGTAACGGTCCAGCGTAGTTCCGCTCTCGTCGAGGACGATGGTGCAGGGAAGCGCTTCCACCGCCAGACTCGCTCCGTAGCGTCCATCGGGATCGAGAAAGGTCTCGAGGTGTTTGCCAGGGGGGCCGAAAAATCTGTCGACGTCGGCAAACGACCTGTCCTGGGCCACGGCAACCACACGAATGCCGTCCCCGGCGTGGCGCTCTGCGAAACGGGCCAGCGCCGGAATCTCACTGCGGCAGGGAACGCACCACGTGGCCCAGAAATGAAGAAGCGTGAGTTTGCGTCCGGCGGTCGGAAGGGGCGTGCGGCTCCCATCGCGTGCAACGGGACCGGCCGGCGCCGCGAGAGGCCGCAGATTGCCGGTCGTCAAAAAGATGAAGCCGATGGCCACGCCGGCGGCGAGGCCGATGGCCCAGAACCATCGCCTCTTCATCACATCACCGGAAAACGGCAGACATCACGAAGAAGACAGACCTCACAGCAGGCCCGATCACGACGGCGGCTGCACAGGGCCAGGATCCCGAGGCGGCAGATCGCGAAATCGTAACGAACCGGGTCATCGGGCGCGAACTTCCGAAGGCGCGAGGTGAGCTCGCGCGCCGTCTTCCAATCGGCCGACTTACGGCGATTGAGACCGAGAAATGTGGTGATGCGATGGATGTGCGTGTCGAGCGGCATGATGAGCTTTCCGGCGTCGACGAAGTCCCACAGCCCGAGGTCGGGAGAGGTGTCACGAACCATCCAGCGGAGAAAGAGGTTCATCCGTTTGCAGGCGCTGCCGTCCTTCGGATTCGACAGCAGGTATCGAAGAGCCGGCTCGCGGCTCGTATCGGTACCGGGAGCGCTGAGGATCGCCTCGACGAACCGGGAGAGCGTGGGACCTATGTCGTCGTCAGTTTCGGAGTAAACGCTTCGAAACAGCGCGCCCAGAGAACCCTCGCGGCGGATGACGAATGCAAGCTTTTCCAACAGCGCCACGGCGTCCCCGGTCTTATGAAACCTGTGCGCGAAACCTTCGAATCGTGACAGTGCTTCGTCGGCGGTGAAGTCGTCCCGCAGATAGGCGTAAGGGGATCGCCCCATGCGATCCAGAAGCGTTCCGGCGTTGCGGACGACCGTGTCGGCCCGCCCGTAGGCAAACGCGGCGGCAAGGATGCCGGCGACTTCCTGGTCATGAGGATCCCCGTAACGAAGGACGAGCTCCAGCGGATCGGGCGTCAGTGTGGTGACGTCGAACGTGTCGACGAGATGATCGAGGCTCGTCTTGAGATCGCCGCGCCGGCGGACGGGATTCTTGTGAGGCACCATGCGGAAGAACCGGGAGGCGAAGATGGCTCTTCCCGAAAGGCGTGCGGCTTCTTGTGTGGCACAGGCACTCTTGCCTGTGTGCCACGGCGTCGAGCCGTGGCGTTTCTGTTGGTGGGCTACAGGGAAGTCGGCCTCGACGGCCGACCTGACTGTGCCACACAAGAAGCCGCCCTGGCGGGAAGCCCCATCCCCTCATCGTCTATACTTCCGACCGATGGAACCCCTTGCCGAGCCAAAGAGCTTCTCTGAGCTGCCACTCCGGCTTCTCGACGAAGTCATCCGGCAATTTCGGGCCGCCCGTAACGACATTCTTCGTTACGGGGTGTGGAACGTCCGCAATCTGAGCGACGACGATTTCGGCCGTACTGAAGACCGCAAGCTGTTCGGCTACTTCCGCCAGGACCTTCTGGAGACGCGCTTCCTTTCCAAGGGACGACGCGTCGACATCGTTCAGCTCTGGCAATGGTTCGACGACCAGATGAGCGGAACCGAGCCGATGCTCATTGCCAAAAGCGAATTCTTCCTTAACGTCCAGGACAAGGATCTCGAGAAGGTGCGCAAACGTATGTCGGAGATCCAGTCCTTCTTTCCCACCCTGCGCGGAGACGATCTCGACGCCTTCAATCGCATCAAATATAAGCTCCGCCGCACTGTGCTGCGGCTCACCTACGATCTCCACCATCTCTCGAAACGTCTCGACAAATATCGAAAGAATCTCGGTGCCCCACAGGTGCGACATGAAGATGCTCTCGACCATGCCGCTCCTGTTCCTCCGATCGTCGATGAGCAGGAGAGTGTCGATGGCGAACACGCTGAAGCTTGATCACGTCCTCTTCGCGATAGCTGTGGTAGTTCTTCTCACCTCCTGCTCCAGTCCCGAGACTGAGGAGCAGCCAACCGGGCAGAAAACCGCCGGGAAGAAACAGGTCGGCCCGACCGGACAGGAGATCTTCGAGTCTCGCTGTGCTTTTTGTCACGGCGTCTCCGGAGCGGGCGATACCAGCGTGGGCCGGAGCTTTCCCGGCGCCAATCTCGCCGATGGAACCTGGGCGCATGGCGGCACACCCGCCGAGATCTCCGCCAGCGTCGAGAAGGGCGTGCCTGGAACGCCCATGGAAGGCTACAAAGGACTCCTGACCCCCGACGAGATCACGCGCGTGCGGGACTACATCGTTACCTGGAAGAAGTAGGTTCGCTGCTCACGAATTGAAAATTGAAAAAGCAAGGTGACAGAATGGTCATCGAACGCGCTGATTGGCGCTGCCTCTTTTCAATTCGCCGCCTCGGCGGACCTACCCGGTGCTACCGAAGCCGCCGCTGCCGCGCGCGGTCTTCTCCAGAGTGTCGACCTGTTCGAGGTCACAGATGGCAACGGGACAGATCACCAGCTGGGCGATTCGATCGCCGCGTTGAATCGTGAAGGGCTCCTGCCCGAGGTTGACCAGGATTACCGAGATCTCTCCGCGGTAGTCAGAGTCGATCGTCCCGGGCGCATTGACCAGCGCGATTCCGTGTCGGAGGGCCAGCCCGCTGCGCGCTCTGACCTGTCCCTCGAAACCTTCCGGAATCGCCGTGGAGATTCCGGTGGCAATGAGAGCACGGGCGCCGGGAGCGAGGGTGAGCTGGTTATCGACCGCGGCGCGGAGATCATAGCCGGCAGCACGGGCGCTGGCGCGCCCGGGAGAGGGCAGGTCGGGACAACGGTTCGTAAACGGTATTTTCATCGCGGGCGAATGCTAGTTGTTCGCGCGGTGAGATGCCAGTAGCTCGCGTAGACGCAAGCACGCCGCCGGCCGGAGTGGCGGCATCTTTGCCGCCTGGCTCGGCGCCGTCCCGCGGCGCCGTTCTCGTGCAAGCCGTCCCGATGCGGGCGGCGGCGCGGGACGCCGCCGAGCCAGGCGACAGGATGTCGCCACTCCGAGAGTCAGCGGGCGGGTAAACTGATACCAATTGAACGACCTCCTTTCCGGAATCACCGAGCTCCATCTCCACCTCGAGGGCTCTCTCTCCATCGAGTCAGCCATCGACATCGCCGCGGGGCGCGGACACCGCTGGGGGAGGATGACCGCTTCGGAGCTTCGGCGAAGCTTTCGATTTGAGAGCCTCGAGTCGTTTCTGATGTCGGTTCGCGGTATGGCCGAGGTGCTCTGCAGCGCCGAGGCCCTGGAACGGTGCGCGTACGAGCTCTCTCTCGGACTCTTCAGGAAGGGTGTCGAATACGCGGAAGTGTATTGCTCCCCATACATCTTCGTGCGCTGGGGGATGACCTACGCGGAGGTGATCGCCGCCGTCGATCGCGGTTTCACCCGAGGCGAGCAGGAGGGGGGCTGCTTCTGCACCATTCTGCTCGACACAGTAAGACAGTGGGGACTCGGCTGTGCCGTGGCCGTCCTGGATGGTCACGAGCGCTTTCCGATTCCGCGGGTGATCGGTTTCGGAATGGGAGGTCAGGAAAAGAATCCCATGAGCGCCTTCATCGAGATTTTCGCCCGCGCCCGCGATCTCGGGCTTCACACCGTGACCCACGCCGGCGAGTCTTCGAGCGCTGACGACGTACGCGATGCCGTGGAACTGCTCGCGGTAGAACGGGTAGCACACGGCATCCGCGCCGTCGATGACCCGGTGCTTCTGGCGGAGCTCGTCAGCAAGCAGATACCACTCGACCTGGCCATCACCAGTAATTACAGGACCATGTCGGTGAAAGGCTCTCATCCCATCCGCCAGCTTCTCGATGCCGGGATCCGGGTGACGCTGAGCACCGACGATCCAGCTCTATTCCGCACCGACCTGAGTAGAGAGTACCGAAGGGCCGGTCGTCTCTGCGGCATCAGCCGCGAGGAGCTCGCGGTGATTGCCGGCAACGGCATCGACGCCAGCTTTGCGCCGGCTTCCTTGAAGGAGCGCCTTCACAAGAGACTTGCCGAGAGGGTCGAACGATCCGCTGCGGCCGTGTAGGATCAGAGCATGACGCTGTCTCAAACGACACTTCTGCGCGTCGGCGCTTTCCTCATCGATGCCCTCGGTGCGGCGCTCGTTCTGATGATCCCGGCCACGCTGGTGAGTTACAGCGTGGTGTGGATGGGTGAGGGTCGCTCCATCGCGCTGGTGTGGTACGGCGCGCTGGCCATTCTGATGCTGATGATTCTTTTTCGCGACGGGATGAAGGGCGGCCGCTCTCCGGGAAAGAGGATGCTCGGATTGAAGATTCGTACGCGCCGCGGCACTCCCTGCGGCTTTGGACGCTCCGCGGCCCGGAACGTACCGATGATCGTTCCCGGTTGGAATTGCGTCGAAGCTTACCTGGTACTTTTCCGCGCTGACTCCATTCGATCGGGAGACCGAATCGCCGGCACCATCGTTCTCGAAGAATGAACGCTGACGAAGATCATTTCGCCTCGATCGCCAGCGAGCACACCGCCACCATCAAAGCATCGGCTGAACGGCTCCCTAAAACCTTTTTCTCGCCGTTCCGTTTAATCACTCGGGAGCAAGCCATGAAATCACGTGATTATCTCGGATCAGTTGCCATCGGGGTTCTTGTACTGGGAGGCTGCGTCGTTCCTCAACACGAGTTCGAGATCCGCCGCACCTGGCCGGCCGATTCGATCACGCAGCTCGAGGTACAGGCTGTCAACGGCAAGATCGAGGTCACGGCGGGAACTTCCAATCAGATCACCATGACCGCTAAGGGCACGACCAGCGGCCCGGCCGGCCGTGACGACAACATCATCCGCGCCGAGGTTTCAGACGGCACTCTTCGAATCCACGAGCAGGGGCGGAACAACTACTCAGTGTTCCAGATCCGCCACGGGCGCCACGTCGACTACACACTTCAGGTTCCGGCCACGCTTGCTGGATTGAAACTGACCAACGTGAACGGAAAAATCTCGATCAGCGGGATCTCCGGCAAACTGGTGACTCACTCTGTAAACGGGCAGATCCATGTTTCGACCCCACGAGCGGAACTGACCGCGGTGACCGTCAACGGTTCCGTAAACGCGGAGTTTCTCGAGCAGTTCTCGGGGGCACACCTCAAGACCGTGAACGGCGCCATCGCTGTGAGCGTCCCAGCCAATTCCTCGATCGACTGTAACGTAAGTCAGGTAAACGGAAACTTCCGCTCGGACATCCCGCTGCTCACCACCTCGAGCCGTGGAACCACCAGCGGATCGGCGAATGAGGGGCAGTTCCCGTTCGAGGCGACGACCGTAAACGGCAGCGTCACCCTGAGCAAGAATCGCGGGTAACGGGGGCGGTAGGAATTTCGAATTTCGAATTTCGGATTTCGAATTTAAAGGCGGCGGTGTCGGAAGGACTTAGGATCAGTCGCTATATCAGGTTCTTTTAAATCCGAAATCCGAAATCCGAAATCCGAAATCCGAAATCCGAAATCCCCTCCCCCTATACTCTCGGGCGTGACCACTTCTTCACGTGGACCCCTGGTCAACGCCGCCGTCTTCGTCATGGCGGGGGTGTCCGCAATCACGACCATCGGCAGTTACGACTACTACTGGCATCTGGCCACGGGCCGATGGATTGCCGAGCATCACGCGCTTCCCTCAACCGATCCGTTCGCCGTTGCCAGCGATCGGATCCCCTGGATTGACGGAGAGTGGCTTTTCCAGGTCCCGCTTTACGTGCTGCACTCGCTGGGCGGAGACATGCTCGTCACTGCCGCCCGGTCGCTGGGGATCGCCGCGCTGCTGCTCTTTCTCTTCATCGCTGTGAAACGCTATGCGGGAATCGCCGGCGCGGCGGCCATTGTCTCGCTTGCCTATCTCGGTGCCGATCATCGGCTCGGATTCCGACCGGAGACAGTCGCCACGGCCTGCGCCGTGTTGGGCGTTGCACTGCTGCTGCAGAAGCCGCTCTCGTGGCGGTCCTTCGGCCTCTACGTTTCTCTCACCGTTCTCTGGATCAATGTACATCCATCGGCTTTGCTTGCTCCGGTGCTGGCCGCGGCCGCGTTTGCCGGTGGTCTCTTCAAGGAACGGGAGCCCGTAAAGTCACTTTTTCAATTTTCAATTTTCAATTTTCAATTCC
>DASZZV010000391.1:0-5763 GCA_035544835.1 Thermoanaerobaculia bacterium | reverse complement strand
CCGATCTCGGCCGACATCGTCGCCTAAAGTCCCTTGCACCCAGATTGGGCAGGAGCACCGGCGATACCGTCTCGAAGTTTGCCCGCAACTACTCGTGTGCCGCCTGTACAGAGCCAACATACTCGCCTCCGATTGTCTAATTGTCGGACGAAGGGTACGTAACAAGTACAGTGGTCTTCCGCTAGAATCTAAACCACTCTAAACACTGAGTTTAAGGTGGTCGGGGCAAGAGGACTTGAACCTCCGACCTCACGGTCCCGAACCGTGCGCTCTACCAGGCTGAGCTATGCCCCGAAAAGGTGTGTGGATCGCGGGAGGTACGGGCCTCACCGAGCGAAGACGCGGATTCTAGGCCGTTTTCCACTCCCGGTCAAACGGTTTCCCTGAAGTGATGATTCCAGAGGGGCGGTCCGGCTGCTAGACTCCCGGCGGCCATGAACCGCAAGCTCCTGACCGCTCTTCTTCTCGTCGTCGTCACGACGCCACTCTTCGGTTGGGCCGAGAAGGGGCATACCATCGTCAACGAGGCGGCGACATTCGGCGTCCCGAATGAGATGCCTCCCTTCTTCCACGCCGCCTACCCTGAGCTCGTCTACCTGGCCTTCGATCCTGATCGTTGGCGGGGAGCCGGCCCGTCACTCGACTCCGTCAATCCGCCTGATCACTTCCTCTACTACGAGTACGTCTCGGATTTGAAGCTTCCCATCGACCGGTATGAGTACCTGCATCTGCTGGAGACTTCGGGAACGCTGCGCCGATTCGCCGTTTCCAACTCCACCTCTGGCTTTCTCCCCTGGCGAATCGCCGAGCTGAGCGATCTGCTCACGTCGCAATGGCGACTCTGGCGCCGCACCGACGAGCCGATCACCAGGCGTCAGATCGAGCGCAACATCATTGTCTATGCCGGCGTCCTCGGGCACTTCGTCGGCGACTCGTCGAACCCGCATCACGCCTCGATCGAATACAACGGCTGGACCTCTGCGAACCCCAATCACTATCGAACCGACTGCGAAACGCACGAACGGTTCGAGCGCGATTTCGTGACCCGCACCATGACGCCGCTCGACGTGGAGCCACTTCTCAGCGCATTGCGATTGCGGACCGACTACTTCGCAGCGGGCCTGGAGTCGGTGCGTCAGTCCAACGCCCTGGTCGAGGCGCTCTACACGATCGACCGCGACGGCGGCTTCGATTCTCAACAGGGAACGCCGGAGAGTCGTGAGTTTACCGCCAGACGCCTTGCCGCCGGAGCATCACTCCTCCGTGATCTCTGGTGGTCGGCCTGGAAGAACAGCGAGCGGAAAAAATGAGCAAAAAAAGGCGGCTGCGAAGCCGCCTTTTCTCGAGTGATCGCTAGCGACGTTTAGTGGGTGTCGATGAACTTCAGTACATCGTCGACCGCTTCCTGCGAGGCATCGTCAAGGCTGCTGCCTTCCCGGGCGGAATGACGAAGCTTGGCGACCGTGCGTCCCTTGCCGTCGACGAAGGCAATCTCAACTCCAACACCTGCCTGCGCCAGATGGCCGCCTGCATAGGGGATCCAGCTCTTTCCTTCGTTGGCCTTCTCCGCCCAGTAGATCGCAGTCTGGGCCTTCAGGGTTCCCTTGCCGCTGGTGCGATCACTGTAAGAGCGCTCGAAATCCGAAGTGAGATCTTTGGTGAGACTGCGGCTGTTGACCTCCGAAACGTTCTTGATGTTGCCATCCAGAACGATCTTGTAATCCGACAGACGCACGCTCGAATCGACCCACATCCACTCCACACCATCACCCTTGGTCATGTCGCTGTAGTCAGAGATGACGCCCGACTTGACGAAGTCTTTGTCGCGGTAGTCATCGGAATCGACGAGGCGTTCACTCTTCGAGCTCTTCGAGCCGCGCGCAAGAAGGACGCCGGGAACGATGAACAGGCACAGCACAACTGCAAGAATCCATTTCACTCTTCGCATGAGATCTCCCTGAACCGATTAATATTATCGAGCTGCCCGGACTAACGGACTCAAGACACTACTAAAGTATCCCCGGCCTTTGCAACCCTCTGTGAGCTACATTACATGTCGATGAAGATTTATACGAAAACAGGTGATCTCGGGGAGACGTCACTCCTTGGCGGGCAGCGTGTGCGGAAGGACGACCCGCGCATCGAGGTTTACGGAACACTCGACGAGCTGAGCTCGACCATCGGTGTGGGGCGCGCTTCGGGACTCGGCCCGCTACTCGACGCAGTTCTTTACGAAGTGCAACTCGATCTGTTCGATCTGGGGGCGCTCTTCGCCTCTTCGGGCTCCTCTGAAGAGTTTCCGGGCGTCCGCGAAGGGCGTATCACCTTCCTGGAGTCGTCAATCGATTCGATGGAGCGGGAACTGGAGCCTTTGCGGAATTTCATTCTTCCGGGAGGTGCAGCGGGAGCTGCTCATCTGCACGTTGCCCGGACCATCTGCAGGCGGGCCGAGCGGATTGCCGTGCGGCTGGAGACGTCGGGTGATGCAATCCAACGCGCCATCCGCTACCTGAATCGATTGTCCGATTACCTGTTTGTGGCGGCGCGTCTCGCCAATCACCAGAGCGGGGTTCCCGACGTGCCGTGGATCACGGGCAAGTAGGGTTTGCACGACAAAACGGCCTGTCATCCTGAGCGAAGCGAAGGATCTTTGGTGACATCACCGCGGTGTACATTCACGACCTGCCGCGTGTCACCAAAGATCCTTCGGTCGCACTCACTTTTTCCTGGCCCTTAGTTTCTCGCGTGCTCCCTCAGGATGACAGTCCGTTTTACCGTGGGCCAGAACCGAGCGCTATTCGTTTTCGAGCTGGCGAATCCGTTCCTTCACGATCATCTCTGCGAGATCGGGAACGATCTCCCAGGCGATGTTCCGAACCATCTGCTCGGACATCATCTCGATGACGCGGCGGGCGATTCGATCGATCTGCTGGTCGGTCAGGCTGTCGTCAGGCGCCGGGACCGCTGTTCCAGCTTGCGCAGGCGGGGGAGCGAACGAGGGGACAGGCTCGCTTTCGGTCTCGGCCGGTGCCGGCATCGCTATCACCGGAGGGGCTTCCGAGAAAGGTGAATGCTCTTCACTGTCGGCAGCTGCCGGAATCTCTGGCTCTGGCTCGGGGAAGGGGATCTCGCCGGTCGGGAAATGCGTAGGAGCCGAGGCCGGCTCATCGGACCAGATTGATTCGGAGCTGGAGGGCAGAGGACTGGACAGCGATGGTGGCGCAGTCGGAGACCACTCATGCGAACTAGTCGCATCGACCGGGGCTTCCTGGTCCTGAGAATCGGCCGGGAACTGCTCCGCTGCTTCCTCGACTTCGGGAGGAGCCGGCTCCGAGGTTGTTGCGGCGCGATTGAGATCTTCGAAGCTCATCATCGGGAAGGCGCGCGTTGCGCCCGAATACTCATCAGCCATCCCGGCATCGGCTGTGCTCGTCTGCGGCGCTGGTTCGTCGAAGGGGGGGGGAGCGAACGATGTCTGGTCGCTCGTCGGTCGTTCTTCTGCCTGATCGCCGGGCGTCTCCTCGGCCGGGGTGGTAATCGAAACCGCATCGAAGCGCGAAGTCTCGAAGGTTGAGGCGCGGTCGTCCATGCTCGATGAGGAAGGAGCAGGCGATGCGGCCATCTGCTGCAATTGCTCGAACGACATCGAAGGAAAAGCGCGCGTTGCGCCGGAATCCTCCTCAGGAACACTGAAGAGTGACTCCGCCGGGGCTGCTGGGGTGGATGCGCCGAACGGTGACCCTGCGTCCGCCGGGGTGCTCTCGGCCGTGAATGGTGAGTCCGAAGAGTCCGATCCACCGGGGGGGGCGGAGATCTCGCTCATGCGGCGCATTTCCTCGAAACTCATCATGGGGAAGGCGCGCGTTTCTCCAGCGGGAGGCTCGGCCTGCTCGAACTGGGGCATCGGTGTCGAAGCCTGTTGGTTCTGGGCGGGCTCGAAAATCGATGCGTCATGCTCGACACCCTCGCTGTCTGTCTGAACTGCCCCGAAGGGATCGCTGGCCAGCGATGGAAGCTCCGGGGCATATGGCGCCGGCTCATCGGAACCGAAAGGAGCCGCTGACTCGTCTCCGCTGAAGGAGCTGGTCGCTTCGGTGCCGAAGGGAGATGATGGCGCCCATGAAGGCTCGGTTGGGGCAGGCTCGCTCCACCCTGGACCGGCCGGACCGCTGAAAGCGGCGACAGAGTCCGTGCTGAACGACGCAGCGACCGGCTCGGATGTCGGCGCTGCCTCGGGCTCGTCAAACGGAAGGACTTCCGCGGGGGCCTGAATCGCTTCCTGGCGAATCGTCGCCGCCTGGTGCATTGCAGCGCTCGCGGCCTGCCGGCTGCTCTGGATGAGATCTTCGACTTTGTGAATGAGGTTCTGAGATTCGAACGGCTTGGTAACTACGGCATCGCATCCAGCCTTCTCGGCGCGATCGGGATCAAATGGCTCGAACGTTCCGGTCAGGAGAATGACGGGAATATGACGGAATTCAGGATGGGATTTTACGTACTCGCAGACCTCATAGCCGTTTTTCTCGGGCATGATGATGTCGGACAGAACGATGTCAGGATGGATCTCGGCAAGCTTCGCAATGGCTTTGAGGCCATTGTTGACCGCCGTGACCTCGTAGTCACCATCAGAAAACGTCAGCTCGACGACCTTCTGAATGGTGATGCTGTCATCAGCTAGAAGGATCTTTTTCGGCATCGATTTCGCTCCCAGTCTCGAACCCTGGCCGGAACCGGTTGGTCCGTCTCACACGCCCACTGCCGCTCGTTTGCGGTTTGTGGCAACCTAACATCGGGCGACGTGTTAAGTCAATGAAAGCAGAGGGCAATAGCGCTTTGAGCTCAGCGGAGTTTCACATCTTTGGTCACCGCGGTCTTCCGCATCACATCCGTGAGAATACCGCTTCGTCAATTGAGGCGGCTCTCGAGGCGGGAGCGGACGGCTGCGAAACGGATCTGCGCTATCTCGCCGACGGCTCTCTGGTGCTCTTCCACGATGACGAACGGGAGGGGCGCGCCGTAGAGACTCTTTCTCGCGCCGAGCTCGGTGGAATCGAGGGAGAGATAACGCTTCTCTCCGAGATTCGTCCGCTTGCGGATCGCGGTCTCCTGATCCTGGAGGTGAAGCGGCGGGGTGACGAGGCCAAACTGCTCGAAGCACTTTCGGGTTGGCCGCGCTGCGTAGTCTCGTCATTCGATCATCTGCTGATTCGCACGCTGCGCGAGCTCGGGGCGCCTTTCGAGCTCGGTGCGATTCTCAGCGGTCGCCTGACGGAGACGTCGTCGTATCTCGAGTCCCTGGGCGCCTCCTGGTTCTTTCCCGAGCACCGGCTGGTCGATGGTCCGCTGGTTGACGAGTGCCGGAACGCCGGAATCCGGGTCGTGCCCTGGACAACAGATCGGCCGGAGCGGTGGGAGCTGCTCCGAGGTCTGGGGTGTTACGGGGTGATTACTAACGTGGCGGATGAGGCGGTGCAGTGGCGGCGAGAATCCTGAATGCAGCCCAGACAAGTCCGGCGGAGGTCGGGGTGGTTGTCCATCCTGAGCAAGGCTCGACGCCTGCGTCGTTCCCCGGCTTCTAAGAAACTTCCAGTATTTACGCGGCCTTACCGAGCTTGTCATCCAGAGCGATTGACCGCGGAGCGCGGCGTCTGAGTGAAAGAAACCAGGGTGTCATCCCGAGCGTCGAGCGAGGGATCTGGGAGGGGGCCTTGCGGTGTGGAGTCTTGGAGCTCTCTTACGATTGTGCGAGGCGCCGAAGGGTCG
>DASZZV010000390.1:0-14706 GCA_035544835.1 Thermoanaerobaculia bacterium | reverse complement strand
CTTCGATGGGCACCGTGCTGACCACGACGGGCCGCTCGGGATCGGTGATATCGACCACCGACAGACCACTCTCCGGAACCACCACGAAGGCATAGCGGAACTGCACGGCGATGGAGGTCGCTTTCTTGAGCTCCGGAATCGTGGCGACGATCTTCGGATTCATCGGATCGCTGAAGTCAGTGACCACGTGACCGGCATCGCAGCCGACATAAACATGGTTTCCAGCGACGGTGACCGACTCGGCGCCTTTGAGCGCTTCGTCGGGGTTGAAAGTCAGTGACCGCTTCAGGAAGTTGTTCTCCGGATTAGCATCGGTGAGGGTATCGACATTGATCAGCACGAGGCCTTCCTCACGATCACTGACGAAGGCGTAGTGATAAATGGGATGCCACGGCTGCTCCTGATTGACAGGATCGGATTTACGGAACGGAGCGATCGGATTATTGGTCGGAAGAGCGACCGCTGTCGCCTCCTTCGTCTTGACGAAAGTGTTCTGGCCGATCGGAGACACAGGCGATGAGGTGAGGCGCTCGGAGAAGTCCTTGTTGTCTACGTTGGCGACGTCGTAAGCCTCGAAACCCTTCTCCCCGGCGGTGAAAAGGTACTCGCCACGCAACTGGAGACTCGAGATCTCGCCGTGATGATGATGGGCGGTGGCCAACTCCCGGTTCTTGCGTTGATGCTTCGCATACCAGTCGGGGTAAACGATCTTGTGAAGCGAGCTGCCGATCACGGCCTGCGGCTCGTCGAACTCGGTGACGGCAACGGCCTCAAAGCCGCCCTTCTCCTCGCCGATCCAGGAGAAACGTCCGATGAGGTTCACGAAGTTAGTGCCTTGCAGGAGCAGCTGTGCGATCCAGGCGTTGTTGTTGTTGTCACTGCTGACGTGACAGTCTTCGCACATCTTCGTTTCTCGTGCGCGAACGGTGTGAGGTACGTGGGCATTGAAGGCCTGGCCGTTGTATCCGGGCGCCGAGATCGTCGGCTGCTGAATGTAGATACGCTGACGCGAGGCGTTAATGGAGCTCAGAGTCAGAGCACTCGACGACCGGGCCGGTGCAATCTTGTGGCCCTTGTTCGTGCCGTTGATGCACAGCATGTAAACGTCGGACCGCACGACCTGAGGGTTGTATGAGGCGTAGTTACGCGTGTCGCCTCCCTCATAGTGCAGTCGGGGCGTCTTGGCATTCGCCTCCTGCGGCAGATGGCAGCCAAAGCAGGAGGTGATCCAGGATGAGTGACAGGAGTAGCAGGTCATCTGACTGTCGGGATGAGCCAGCTGTGATGCCGGTGCCGCCATGCCCCACGTCGACCCGTCTTTCTGCATCGTTTTGGCGTAGCGCGAGCGCTCGTTGTAGTGGGCATTGCCGGGAGTGATGGAGTCCTTCACCTGGACGACTTCCCATTCCATGTCGGGATTCACCATCGATCGCTGATAGAGCTTGCCATCGCGCCAGACCATGCGACGACGGCCGTTGAAGGGGGTGATTCCAGCGCCGAGGTCGGTGCCGCCGGGGGGGGCATCCGGTCCCGACGTACGCAATGTCGCGTATTTGTTGATGTTGCCGTGGCAATCCTGACACTCGATCTCGATGGTGTCGCCGTACTCACCGTGGAGCAGTCCATCCCCATGCTCATCCTGCGAGAAATGGCAGTCGGCGCAGTGCATCCCCTTCTCGAGGTGGATGTCCTTCAGATGGACCGCTTTCTTGAAGCGATCGGGATCGTCGAAGGAGACCTTGTTGTCGTCCGCGTCGAGCATGTTGCCACGGCGATCCTTCTTGAAGACGGCCTCAAAGACCCATCCATGGCCGTGGTAGTCGGCGAACTGCGTGTGCTGGAGCTTCGGATTGAGCTCGCTGACCTTCTCGAGGAAGTCGAGGTTCTTCCACAGTCCGCGAACGGCGGCACCCTCTGGATTGTTATTCAGGCTAGCGCGCTTCTCGGCCTCGCTCGGATAGGCCTGCTGCTTCGGAAACATGAACTCGGCGTCTGACTCGTAGGACCACATCGTGTAGCCGAGATAGGTGTTCACGAAAGAGTTAGGCTGATGCATGTGACAGCTCATGCACATGGCAGTCGGAACGGCGCTGGACAGTTGATGCCTGATGGGGTGACCCGACTCGTTCTTCGGAATGGTGGGATCCGAGGAGAAGCTGTGGCCCTGGTTGCCGTACTTCGCGTACTGACCGGAGTTGAAGAAGTCACGGTCGTTCGCGTAGACGACATGGCAACCACTGCATCCGCTGGAGCGGTAGTCGCCGGGATGATCGTTGGTCCCCAGGAACGACAGATGCGGGTCGTTCAAGCGGGTCTTGGTGATGTTCACCACTGCCGGCGATACCCGCAGTCCGGTTCCTCGGCCACGATTGCTGAGGCGGATGTCGGGACGTCCGGCGTCCTCGCCCGGATTCGGGTTTCCGATCTCAGGGAAGGTGGACGGCTGAATGAGCCCACCCCGCTCGAACGCTCGGAAGTATTCACCGGGCTGGATGATTTCCCAGCGCGGTAACGGCGCAAGGAAGGGAACCGCCCCCTTCCTGATCTGCTCTTCAGTCAACGGAGTAAGAGGCTTGATCAACCCGGCCACACCGTTCCGGCTGTAGTTCTCGCCGAGAAGCGCGTATTTCTGCCCGAGGATACCGTTGGCGTAGGAGGCGGCGGCCCAGAAAACTGCAGCGGTAGCCATGGTGCTCTTGGGAACGGCGTTGACCTGCTTGAGGTGGCAGTCGCCGCAGGCTTCCCGCGCCACCCGGAGATCGCCTGGATTCATGAACTTAATGAACTCGGGACTCTCTTCATTGAGGAGCGTGAAACTGTTCACCGGGTTGCCGGAGCTGCGCTTGCCGTCGCGAGTCCACCGTTTCGGAAAACGAGGCTGAACGTGCGCTTTCTTTTTCGCCGCGTCGTAATCGGAGCCCGATTGCACACCCGCCGGGACGGCCGCGGTCACGTCGCCTCCGTGGCAATCCGTGCATCCGAGCTTTACAGCATCCGAGACATGCATCGGCTCGATGCCCTGGTGGCAGCTCAAACACCCGCTGCTCTTGGCGTCGGCCGCCTGCTGAGGCTGACGCAATAAAGCGTTCTGGTCGACATTCGGGTTCGTCTGTCCAAGGAGGGGATAGAGAACGATCGAAGTCGTGCAGAGCCCGAGCAGCACTCCCCACCGGACCATCCGTTTTCGCTCCTGTTTTCCACCGGCCATCACACGAGCTCCCGTCAAAATGTGAAGATGATATTGGTAAAGAGGTGATACAGCGGCGCGTCGTCTTCATAGATATTCTTGAAGCCCGTTCCGGGGAGGAAGACTGCGGCGCCACCAACCACGACCACGTTGTTGTTGAGGTAAGGACGATACTTCAAACCGGCGCTCAGATCTGTACCGATCTCTTTCTTGATGTTTCCCTGGAAGAGGATTCCATTGACGACGTTGGTCTTGTCGAAGAGGAGATAGTTGCCGGTGAAGATGCCCTTCAGCTTCGGCGTGAAGTCCACGTCGAGCCCGGCGCTGAAAAGATGAATTCCCGGGTTGACGAAGTTCGGCTGCCCTTCTTCCTTGCTGCTGTTGAACTCCGGCGTCAGGCTGCCGCGCTGCGTGAGCGCCACGCCGCTGCCGGCAAGACGAATCCCCATTCTGTTCCAGAAGCTGAAACCACCGCCGGCGAAGCTGGGGTTCTCGAAGATCGACGCGAATCCCTTGGCCTTACGGTCGGTGAGATCGCCGTCGCCCGATGTGTAGAAGTACGCGAGTCTCGGTCGGAGGTAATCACGATCGTACGAGATCTCGATCGCCGCCATCTGGGCGCTGATATCGACCGAGCTGCGCCCGCGGCGCACTCCGGTCTTCGGATCGACGGGACCACCGATCGGATCGACGCCGGCAATCGGATTCTGGCTGTCATTCCCCCGAACGTAATAGAAACCGTGATCTACGTTGTAGCGACCGATCTTTCCGAGACCGGCCCATCCAAAGTAGTTAGCCATGACATGGTGAGGCTTGAAGTCGCCGATCGGATCGGGACGGACCAGTATGTTGTTGGTGTCATACAGGAGCTCACCGTTGTCCTGCATATGGTGATAACTGAACTCGGCCGTATAACCCTGAACAAAGAAATCCTGTTTATAGACGTTGGCGATGATCACTTTTTGATCGCGGCGCTCGAAGCTGATATTCAGTCCCGAGTTCGTGTCTTTTTCCAGGCGGTCGAAGTAGGCCAGGTTGTATTGCCAGCGATTGGAGTTGTAGTTCCCGAAGAAACGGACACCGAGATTCGTGTCGGTAAAAATGAAGCCGCGGAAGTCGCTGCTGAAGGGCTGGATGCCGGCCCGCACCGATACAAAATCAAAGTTGGAAGTGAGGTCATGGAGCTTCCGCTCGTAGAAGAGCTCCTGCACCGAGACCTGCCCGTCGGTGCGATCCGTACCCTTCCTCACGTCGGTGTTGATGCCTCCATTCTCATGAATGTTGACGTGATTCGCGTTGAGGGCCAGCGTTGCGCGAATGCGCCAGTCGATGGGACGGTAGGCAGTATCACCCTTGAAGAGGTCAGCGGTAATGAAGACGTTCTCGATGGCCACCAGCTGGTTGCCTTCTCCGAAGAAGGTCCGGGAGTCAGGCCGGGCCGAACCGAGCCCCGATGGCGTCGGGAGCTTGTGATACTCGAACAACGTGTCGGAGATTCCGGTCAGACTCAGGAAGGTGTCCTGCCCGAAAAACGGGAGATCACCTTTAATCAGATTCTGGTTGTAAGGATCAAGGTGCTTACGCCGCGGCGCCACGATGTTCTCGTATCCCGGAGGCGGACCTACATGCCACCGATCGCTGAGCTCCGAGAAGTCCTCGGTGTTCGGCTTCTCATTGATGGCGAACTCTCGCGCATCGTCGCCGAGAGGTTGTCGTGGCATACGCCCCTCGATGTTGACTCGGAGATCGGCAGTAGCCCGGCTCACTCCGCCATTCGGGTCAGCCACTGTCACAGCCACGGCATAGGTGCCGGTCTCGAAAAGAGTCGGCCAGGTGATGGACCAGGTGCCGCCCTTGCGTACCTCGGTGGTCTGAATGTCATTGCCGATGGCCACGGTGACCTGCGAACCGGGAGCGAGATTACTCGTCCCGCTGATCACGACGTTGGGACGGTCGCTGAAGATAGTGTCCCCGCCATCGATGCCGACCCCGCTTCCGACGTGCGCACCGGCTGGCGCTGCAGCCTCCTGGGCGCGTGCAACTCCGGCCGACCACCCCCCGGCGACGACGACCGCCATCGACAGAGCGGTCAGCTTCAGACCACGGACAAGCTTAAAAGTCATCGGCATTAGTCAGTACCTCAGTCACGCCCTCAGGCTGTCTCGGGAACTTGACGAAGGGGAGGCGAACGCGACGAATCATGACCTTGTCCGCCTGAATCTTTTTGTCCGGCAGCAGATCGCCGGCGCCACCCACAGTCACGAAATCATCCTGCTCGACGCCGTCGCCGCTGACTCCCAGACCCCCGACGATCTGACCGTTTTTGTACAGCGCAGTCGCGCCGGGAAAGAAAACGATGCCGCTCTGGTTCGCGTTCGCAGGCTGGAATCCCTGCGAGCAGGGATTCTTCAAATCGCGCACGAAGAGATCAAAGAATGGTCCGGGGCTGGTCTGCTCCTGACCTGGCGGGTAGAGCGGTTGACCGCCGAAGTTGATGGTGCGGTTCGTGACCGAGGTGCCCGCCGGAACACCCGGAAGATCCCTGGCAACATTGGGATCGTTGGAACTGAAATAGATCACGTTGCGCGACTTTGCGACGGCCACGTCGATGGAGAAGATCGTGGCGTCGGGCATGCGGTAGAGCGCCAGCAGCGATCCGTCGACATCGGCCACGGCGATGACCATTCGCGCGTAGCTGTTCAGCGGAAGACGAATGTATCCGCGCGTGCGATGGGCTGTATCGACAGCGTTATGGACAATCGTGTCGACTTCCTGCTTCGTGAGCTTCGATCCCGCAATGGGGCCGGACAGATAACGGTTGGCGGCACACCCTCCGGCAGTCGGTCCCATCACAAAAGCGCCGGCGGCATTGGTCGCGCCGTTGTTGATCCCTGCCGGCCGCGTTCCGTTATCCACAAACGGCAAGCGGATTCCGTCGATGAGGACACGTCCCGGAGGAGGCAGCGGAAAAATTGGCGCCGGGAACAGCTTGAGGCCCGCGGCAGCGGCAGCTCCGGCGACGGCGAAGAAGGCCGAGAACTCAGCCTGATCCGGCGGAACACCGGCCACGCCGATTCCGCCGACCATCCCCGAGTTAGCCTGAGCGGGCTTGCCGGCATCATCACGATTGACGATGACATCAAAGCTGCCATCGTCGGCCTTATTGAGAACCTTTACTGTGTTGATGCGGAAGATCGGCACGCCCCCCGGATTCACGGGAAGTCCGCCCGGGTTCAATGCGCTGGCGCCAAGACCCACCCCTTCCGGATGGCCATCCTTGTGGCCGTCGAACTCATCGGGCTTACCGGTAACGATCCCCGTTCCACACCCCGAACGATCGAAGGCATTACAGGGAAGGCCCTTCACCGATGTGGCGCGCGGGATACATTTACCGGCGTTGAAGGTTACGTTGAAGTCGCATCCGCGGTTCGTATTTTCGATTCCATACAAGGCTGCGTTCCCGGCATGTCGGACGCCGGCCGGGAAATGAACACCACTGATGAATCGAACGGTCCGCGAGGAAAGCGGGGCCATGTTGTGACTGAAAAAAGCCGAGGTCCTTGCCAGACCCACGGCAAGATCATCGTTGGCGGGATTCGCACCGGGCTGACGATAGAGAGCAAGCACGCGACCAGCGCGATCGACTACCGCCACGGTCATCGTCGAGGACTGGACGGCACTGCTCGCAATCTGAACGAGCGTGTTCACCTCAGCAGCGGTAAGCGCGGCGAAGGTACCGTTTTTCCCGTCGTCGCACGGACCATTTCCACCCGCGGCGTCGCTGCAGGTTGGATTCGACTGCGCGAAGAGCGTAGCAGGAGCTGACAGCAGCCCTGCTGCAAGGATCCCGAGAGCGGCAAACCGAAGGCAGACCGACCTGACCATCGAAACCTTCCTACTCTGAAATTTTTGGGTACCGGAGCACACTATTTCGGAACCTCATCAAAGTCAATACGGATCATGCTTGAAACGGCTGACAAAGAATCAAGGGTCAGCGGCGTTCCCGACGCCCACCCCTTTCCTGAATCGGATTCGTAACTATTTGTCGTACCGGAACGAGGCGACGTTGTCCCCGAGGATCAGCACGTCGCCGGTATTGAGAACGACTTCCGTGATGCGCTGGCTGCCAGCTTTGTTGAGGAATGTGCCGTTGGTAGAGCCCTGCTCGACGGCGACCACCTTGCTGTCCTTCACACCGACCCATACGTGGCGCCGGGAGATGCGCGAGTCGTCGATCATCACCTGAGACATGTCAGGATCGCGACCGATGTAGAAGCCCTTCGCATCGATTGTGAAGCTCTTGCCGGCCAGAGCACCGCTGGTGCACATCAACGTGCCCCACCACTCCACATCGACCACCGTGCCCGTCGAAACCCCGGCCTCACCCGGTTTCGGGAAGGCCGACATGTCGGGCATCTCCATGGCCACGGTATGTTGAGGCATTACCTCGGGCTCCTTCGGAGGAGCGGGGGGAGGAGCAGGAGCCGCCTTGACCTTCGGTCTGTGCTGAGCGGGAGCAGCGGCGGTCTGCGGTGGCGCCGCCGGCTGCGCAGAGGGCGCGGGAACCGTCGCTGCCGGGGCCTTGGTCGGCTTCTTCCTGCTGCGCGATACGAGCAGACCCACACCGATCAATGCACCCAGAAGAACGATGCCCACGATGGCAACCTTCAGCAGCGACGCTCCGATGAGCCGCGCTCCGCTGGCGCCAGAGGCAGCACCGGCTCCGCCGCCGGTGAGAGCGACGGACTCGGGTAAGGACAGATCCAACGCTGCTCGCTTGGTCCAACCCTTTCCTTTCGAGATGGTCTGCTCGTGATAGAAGTGGCAGGTGGAGCACTTGTCGATGCCCTTCTCGCCGAACTCACCGCTGTCCTCGTGGCAGCGCGTACAGGCTTTGATCGAGGGCATCGACACGTCGGCCGTCTCTGTGCTCTCCAGCACTCCGGAGTGACAGTCGACGCACTTGGTCTTCACCGCGGCATTGAGATGGTCAGTGTGGTTGAAGTAGACCGCACCCTCGAACCAGTGTCGTCGCGTAACCGGCGGACGAACTGCTTCGCCAGTCGCTTTGAATTCATGACACTGGAGACAGCGTGCCTTGACAGTCTGCTGGGCATTCACAACCGTGGCGCTTCCGACATTGGTCTCCACGCGGTTTCCCTGCGCGAAGATTTTCGCAACTTCCTCAGCGCTCTTGTTGAGAAGCGCGGTGTTGCCGCTGTAAGCGTTGGCGATGAAACCAGCCACGGTGGGCAGCGTGAGGTGATGGGGCACTGGTGGGTAACGATTGTCGAAAGTCAGCGGATGACAACGCGAGCAGTACTTGTCATATGAGCGCGGATCGATCAGCCCCGAGCCGCCTTCGATCTGATGGCAGCTGGTGCAGTCGAGCTTCTCGACGACCATGGTCGAAGTCTGAGGGTCGAGCTTCTTGTTGCACGTCCCGAGAAGATGGCACTGATGGTTGAACTTGAACAGATTGGTATCCGACCTCCGGGCCAGCGGATCGCCGACCCGCACACTCTGCAGTTTGCCATCCTTGAATATGGTCAGGGCGAATTCAGGGTGGTCGGTCTCGAAGTGGGTGATGTGGGGCGACACCGCGACCGGCGAACCGTTTAGATTCTTCAGGTCGGCGTGACATTTGACGCATTCGCCCTGTTGCACGCTCTTCAGATTTGTGAGCTGCCGGTGCTCGGTGTGGCAACCGATGCACGATCCGGTGACGGCCTTCTTGACGGAGTGGAAAGCCTGCTGGTGGCAGGCGTTGCATTTATTATCGGACGCCCCGCGGAAGGGATCGTGGCAGACCGAACAGTTGTTTTCACCGATGACCCGATCCCCGCTGGGGAGCACCGCGCTGGAGTGAGCCACCGACAGCGCGCCGGGGCGGAAAGCAATTTCCTTCTTTCCAAACGCAACCCCGCAGATACCGGCGATGGCGGCGAGGAGAAAGAGCAGCGCGACGGAGTTCTTGGTAACGAGTTTTCTGTCGAGTTGATAGGCCCTGGCGTAGTCGATCTTCGGCGCCTTCAACACCACACCGCGCGGCGCGGCACCGGCTGCCACCGGGCCGGCGGGAGCAGCTTCCTGTTCCTGCTCTTCCTCGAGCTCGACATTCTCTACGCGGAGGAAGGCCGGTCTTCCGGCGTCGGCCACCTGAACGGTGATCTTGAGATCGCCGATCTCGATCTCGTCTCCCTTGGTCAGACGCGAGTTCTCGATCGGCTTCTTATTGAGGTAGGTACCTGTAACGCTACCCCGGTCGTACAGCTCATACCCCTGCTCGGTAAACTCGATGACAGCATGCTCGAGAGCAACGGCCGGATTGTCCGAGCGCAGCTGAGCGTTGGTTCCCCGCCCAATGCGAAGGGTCTTCGAGCGGACCTCGTTCAGAACGATGCGCTGGCCGACCAGCCTCTGAAGAATGAATTTCATACGCTGTTGGAACGACCTCGGTAGCTACAGATCAGTGAAAGGAAATCTTGCCGTAGTAAAAAACGCCAAAGATGTGCGCGAATATGAGGACCAGCATTGCGATGGACAGAGGCAGATGCATGAAGAGCCAGAACTGCAGAACGTTTCTGTACTTCTGCTGCATGAGCAGACGGAGATGCAACTCTTTGTGCTGACGCGAGACCACCAGCAGCTGCCGGAGCTCGTCCTGTTCTTCCTTCTGCACGAGACCAACCAGCTGCGTCCACTCACCTTTCTTGTCGAGGATCTTCCGGCGACCGCCGCCGAAGATCAGACGCCATCCGGCCAGAGCTTTCGGTGTGGAATCCGCCATCAACCCCTGATAGATCTTCTGGAACGTCGGCGTTTTATTCGATGAGATGCGCGCCATCGTCTTGGCGAGCTGATTGAGATTGTCGGAGATCTCGACGGCGGTGAGATTACTCTCCACCTCCGTCAACATGCGCGGTACGGTCACGTAGAGAATCGACCCAAAGATCCCACTGACGATGACTGCCGAAATGACAGCGAACAAGGCGATGGCGACGCGATCCTGGAAGCGGAAACCGGTGTGCGCCACGATCACCAGAAGACTCAGAATGCCCAGATAGATGTGGGACTGCAGCCAGTTCTCGACTTTGCCCCAGCTGCTGCGATACCACCGCTTACGAACACCAAAGAACACCAGCAGCAGCATCAGGAACAGCGAGATGATGCCGTAAATGATCCCCATCTTTGAGCCGCCATGCGTGAAGGGCTCATTCTTGCTGTACCAGACGTACGAACCGATCAGTGCGATCAGGAGCACCAGGGAGATCAATCTCCAGCGGAGTCCATATTTGACGATAGGCAGGGCTATCTCTCCCCTCTGGTAACGACCAGCTCTTCCAGAGTGTTGCGGTATTCCATGGGCGTCAGACGAATCGCTGCGCCGGTCGGGCAACTGCGCACGCAGGCCGGTCCACCGGAAATCTCCCGACAGAGATCGCACTTCACGGCCATGGTCCGCTCGACTTCATCATGCTTGGACTTCTTGAATAATCCCGCTAACCATCCGAACAGCGACTGATGCTTGTGCGGATGAACCATGAAGATGTTTCCGTACGGGCAGTTGCGCTCACAGTTCCCGCAACCGATACAGTTGCTCTTGATGTAAACCTCGCCCCGGGGATCGCGCGCCAGGGCGTCGGGGGGACAGTCGAGCATGCACATCGGGTTCTCGCACTGCCAGCAGGAATTCGGAGCCAGCAGGTTGTACAGATGAATCCCGGTGAGCGAGAGTCGTGACTGACCATCGGCGTGGACACCCGCGCAGGCCTTGATGCAATTGTTGCATCGGACGCACTTGTGATCGTCGACGATGAGCGTGTCCGTTCCCATGACTACTTCTTCCCGGATGAGATCCCCGAGGATGCTTCCCGACCCTGGAGTGGCCTCGGCGATGAGGCCCATGACGCGGCGCTCTTCGAGCTTCTTGAGCGGTTTCTCGCGAAGCTCAGGACGGGTGCCCAGAAACTTATCGAAATCGCTCTTGGACAACTTGATTAACTCGCAGGGGAAGATGGTCGTGACACTGGCAGTACGCGGAGCGTTGGAAAGCAGCGCGCTCTCACCGAAGAAGTTTCCAGCCACGAGATACGAAAGGATGATCTCTTTGTCGCCCGAGGTCTTGGCGATCTTCACCATGCCGTTGCGGATCAGGTAGAAAGCCTCGCCGGGATCGCCTTCCTTGAAGATGACGGAATCCTTGGCCTGTTGTTCCACTTTGGCGAACGAGACCAGCTCGCTCAGCGCAGCGCTCTGCGTATCGGGGAAAAGGTATCCCTGAATGGCGCGGATCATGAAGGCCTGGTCGACGATCTCTGCGGCGCGCGGCTGCGTGTGCAGAAGCTTCAACATGGCCTTTCGGGGAACTTCGATGATGCGCGTTTTGCCACGCGCCGTGGCTGTGGCAGTGCGACGCCGCCCGGAGATGAGACTCATCTCACCGAAAAAGTTGCCCGGCGTGATCTCAGCTACCTTGCGCTCTGCGGCCGACCCTTCCGGACGGATCGAGATCTCGACTTTACCGTCCTCGAGGATGAGGAACTCGTTGGTGTAGTCGTTCTGACGGATGATGACTTCCCCGTCCTTGTATTGCTTGATGCTGGCCGACAGGAAGGTGTCACGAAGCTGGTCCTCATCGGCTGCGCCCAGAACCGGAATGCGGTTCCGAAGATGAGCGATGCGCTCGCGAACCGACCCCTCCCAGAAAGGCAGCCGGCCCTTCAAGACCGCCTCGTCAGCGGGCTCGACTTCGCGGCCCATCAGATGCTCGACGACCTCGAACCCCTGGTTCATACCGAACTTGACGAGGTCGCGTCCACTGGCCGCACCGATGAGATACAACCCCGGATTGGTCGTCTCGTGATACTGCGTCAGGATCGGTCGCGCATCCTTGCCTTCCCCGGTGTACTTGATGCCGACGCTCTCGAAGAACTTGCGTGGAGGATCAGCGCCGAGCTTCAAAAAAATGACCGTCGCCGGAATGCGCACCGTCTCTCCGCGAACGGCCAGATCGGTGAACTCGCTGTCGACGTTCTTGAGCACCGTGCTGTAGTAAACGGACATTCCACCGGTTGCCGATCGCGCCTGAACTTCGCGAGTCAGGCTCTCTTTGGCGCGCAGAATCTCAGGGGTGCGGACAACCAGCGATACGCGGTTCTCATCGGCGAGCGCCAGCGCGATCTCAATGGCCGAATCGCCGGCGCCGACCACCAGAATGTCCTTGTCGGTGTACTCGGAAGGATCGACGAGCCGGAAGAAAACGTGCGGCAGCTCTTCCCCGGGGACTCCCGGCTTTCGCTGCGCTCCCTGCGTGCCCATGCCGAGCACGACAGTCTTGCCGCGGTACTCGTCGCCTACCGCGGTTTTGGCGACGAACAGATCGCCTTCCTTCTTGATGGACTTCACTTCCTGGCGCAGATGAACGTTGAGCTTTTTCTCTTTGGCGTGATTGTCCCAGGCCTCGAGAATCGACTCACGCGAGCCGGCCTGAAAAGGAACATCACCCCGGGCCGGGATCAGCATCGGCTCGGCCATGACGTACTTGCGGGCCTGGTAACAATAGATAGTGTCCGAGAGGTGATCCGTGCGCTCGAGAAGAACGTAGTTGATCCCGTTCGCAAGGGCATGGGAGGCCGTCGAGAGCCCCGCGGGTCCGGATCCGACAATGATGAGATCGTAGTTGTGCGATGTCATAGCGGCAGACTTGAGAGCCTCCGTCGGCTCAAAAATTTAAACGATTTTGGGTTTGGACGGGCTGATGTTACCACCCTTTTTCGGAAATCAATCCCCTGAAAAAAAGAGTCCCTCATCACGCGGGACTCTGCTTGGTTTGACAGAAGGCCGGAGGCTTCACGATGGACGTGGAGTCTCGAACATGGTGGCCATTTGCGGCCTCATCTCTGCCGCCACGTTGTAGGTCAGAAGGACTTTCCCGAGACGGATCTTGTCGTTCTCCTGAAGAAGTTTTCTCTCCACTCGTTCTCCATTGACGTACGTTCCGTTGCGGCTCTTGAGGTCTTCGATGGTGTAGCCGCCGCCGGCCTTGAAAACGCGCGCGTGAACGCTCGAGACGCTTCCATCAGGAATGTGAATGGCATTGGCGGCATCGCGGCCGATTACGTACTCAGCCTCGTAGAGCGGGAAGGAGGTGCGGTCGGCAGTGTCGAGCGTGAGGCTCGCCACGAACATGTCATCAACCGAGATTTTCGCCTCCATGACCGTGGCGGCCTGCTCGGGCATCGGAGCATGGGCCGGCTTCGGTGCTTCCTGGACCGGTCTGGCCTCCACACGCGGAATCTCGACGGGCGGCGGGGGCGGAGGTTCCGGAATCCGGACACGGGGAGGCTCTGGAACCTCAACGCGTGGTGGCTCCGGAGCCGCAGTTCGCGGTGGCGCAGGTATCTCGATGCTCGGCGAGGTCATCGCCATAATGAATGGCACGGGCGTCTGATCGGACTGGTGTTGCACTGGCGGCTCTGGCGCCGCGTGATCGAGCTCGAGTTTCCGAGGTGGTTTTTCTCCGTGCTTCTTTGGCTCCGGCGCTGGTGCCGGTGGTGCCTGAACCGGCTCCATCGGCATGGTACGAGCCGCCTCGGGTGCCGCAGCGCGGGGACGTTCCGCGGCGGCGCTGCGTGCCGGCCGCTCGGCGACGGGAAGCTCCTCGATCAATCCATTCTGAAGAAGGTCGAAGATTACTTTGTAAACCTCGATCGGATCTTCGTCGGCCTCGCGAACGAGATCCTCCAGCGTTCGTTCTCCATCAACCTTGAAGAGGACCTTCCACTGATCGACCGAAAGTGTGATCTTGCCCTGTGTCTCGGGGTCACCCATGACACGGAAAACCATGCCGGTGTCAGGCAGCTTCTCTTTGCAGCGCTGCCACTCTTCGTTCTTCATCGCCCCCTGAGCAATGACCGCTTCGAGATCGATATTCAGCGGTACGGCCAGGGCCGGGGCGTTGGCCGTATCGGTCATGGAGAAGTTCCCGTTCTCCCAGCCGGTGACGTCGGCAAGGATCTCGGAGACTTGCGTCTTGAGGAAATCCTGAAGCTGCTCGGGCTTGAAGAGTTTCTGGTTGATGGCGGCCTGCGTGAACTTCTCGCCTTCCTTCAACATCACGTCGTCGAGCTGCTGCCGCTGAGCTTTCGATATTTTCTTGCGTCGCTGAAGCAACGTCCCGAGACGGAACTGCTCCTGGTTTGAAAAAGCGTAGGCCAGCGATCCGTCCGTCACATAGATCCAGGTACTCCTGCCGTCCTGGTTCAGGTTGAGCGTACCGGTCTTTTTTCCACCGATCAGAAAATGCAAAAGCTCAGACACACTGAAGTGCTTGAGGCTGCCTTGAAGTATGTTGTCCATGATGGACAGAATGATAGCGCAACCGATATGCGAGCGTCACCAGCCCGGGGGACGACGCATCCTGAACGGGTCACGCTGCTCCCTTCTCCCGAGGGAGAAGGTGGCCGCCGCAGCGGCCGGATGAGGGCTCGGCACAAGAACGGAAGAAGCTTTCCGCC
>DASZZV010000389.1:0-3565 GCA_035544835.1 Thermoanaerobaculia bacterium | reverse complement strand
CGACCCTTCGGCGCCTCGCACAATCGTAAGAGCGCTCCAAGACTCCACACCGCAAGGCCCCCTCCCAGATCCCTCGCTCGACGCTCGGGATGACACCCTGGTTTCTTTCACTCAGACGCCGCGCTCCGCGGTCAATCGCTCAGGATGACAACGGTTCATTTGGGCTTCAACAACGTGCCACCGTTGTTTCCCGGCTCGGGATGACACCCTCGGTTCCGTAAATGCCGTAAGATTCCGCCTGATGATTCGAGCGTTTGCGGACCATTTCTCCGGCGTCGCCGATACCTACGCCCGTTTTCGCCCGGAGTACCCGCCGGCCCTGTTCGAATACCTCGCTTCGATCGCACCGGCCCGGCACCTGGTGTGGGATTGCGGTGCCGGGACCGGTCAGGCCAGTCGTGACCTGGCCCGGTTCTTCGAGCGCGTCGTGGCCACGGACGCCAGCGAGGCTCAGATCGAGGCGGCAAAGCCGATCACAAATGTCGAGTTTTGCGTTGCTCCAGCCGACAGCAGTGGTCTCGAGGATGCCGCGGTCGACCTCGTAACGGTCGCGCAGGCATTGCATTGGTTCAACCTCGATAGCTTCTACGCCGAGGTGCGGCGCGTTCTCGTTCCCGGAGGGGCGCTCGCGGTGTGGACGTATGGGGTGGTTCACGTGGACGATTCTGCCTGCGACGCCATTCTGCAGCGCTTCTACTACGACGTCGTCGGCGGCTACTGGCCACCGGAGCGCCGTCATGTCGAAGACGGGTATCGTTCGCTGCCATTTCCTTATTCCGAGCTAACGCCTCCGCGACTCGAGATGAGCGCCGAATGGAGTCTGAGCGACCTTCTGGGGTACATCAGTACCTGGTCCGCCATCAGTCGTTACATCGTCAAGCGGCAGGAGAATCCCGTCATCGCACTCGAGCAGGATCTCGGAAGCGCCTGGGGCGATTCTGACCTGGCACGCCGCATTGCCTGGCCGCTGGCCATGAGAGCGGGACGGAAGGCAAAGTAGCGGAGTTGGATGGAACTGGTTTTCGGGAGTGTGGTGAGGACAATGACATGGAAAGGGTGACTGGCATCGGCGGGATCTTCTTCAAAGCCGAGGATCCGAAGAAGCTGCAGGAGAAAATTGAGAAAGTGAGATCTTAGGAGAAAAGATGAATCGTCCAGACCCTTCTGAATATGCTCCTTATTATGAAACCTATGTCTCGCTCATCAAGAGTGACGACATCGAATCGGTGCTTCGCGCCCAGCTTACGGACATGAAATCACTCATCGGCTCCGCGGTGGGGGATAAGGAGACATTTCGTTACGCACCGGAAAAGTGGAGCGTTCGTCAACTGGTCGGCCATGTGACCGACAGTGAGCGCATCTTCGGCTACCGCGCGCTGGCCCTGGGCCGCGGCGAGACCGCGGCGCTTCCCGCCTTCGATGAGACGCTGTATATGGCCAACTCGCCGTTCGCGGGAATCACACTGACTGAGATCTGGAGCGAGTTAGAGTCGCTGCGCCAGGCAAATATCCTGATGGTACACAAGTTTCGGCCGGAGGACTGGGCCAGGGTGGGCGTGGCGAACAACAACCGGGCCTCGACGCGTGCCATCACCTACGTGCTGGCAGGGCATGCGCAGCATCACATGAACGTGTTGAAAGAGCGGTATCTGTCCAGCTAGGGGGGGTCATGTGATTGCCCGGCCCGTCTTCGCGTAGGGCCGCACGCCGTGCGGCCCTACGCCTTCAATGTCTCTCCGCAGAAGAAAACGTGAGATGTCGGCGAGGGAAAGAGCCGCTTAGAAAGCGTTGAGGATGTAGGCGAGCGGATTCACTGGGCTGTCATTGATGCGGACCTCGTAGTGGAGGTGCGGACCAGTGCTGCGTCCCGTCGATCCGACATAGGCGAGAATGTCGCCGCGCCTGACGCGCTGTCCCGGCTTCACGGCATAGGTGGACAGATGTCCGTAGCGCGTGGAGAAGCCGTATCCGTGTGAAAGGTAAATCACGTTTCCGTATCCGTTAGCCCATTCCGCTTTCACGACGATGCCATCCGCCGGAGCGCGAACTGGCTGGCCAATTGCAGAGGAAATGTCGACGGCGTTGTGCTGGCCCGGCTCGCCCGTGAATGGATCGGATCGGCCGCCGAAGCCGTCAGTCAGGATTCCACGAACCGGAGCGATCGAGGGGGTGCAGGAAAGCATCTGGGACTGCTCGAGGAACTTCTTCTCGAGCACGGAGAGGTGGTTCTCAATACTGTGCGAACGGAAGCTCATCTTGTCGAGCTCGTCGCTGAAGGGGACGGTCGGAAAGGGCTCCTGTCGGATACCGCCGACGCCGCCCTGATTGGTTTCGTCCAGCGTATTGATGCCGGCGATGATGGCTAGTTTCCTCGTCTTCTCCTCGACACCGTGAAGCTGCGTGCGCAGGTTCTCGACCGACTTGCTGAACTGCTCATTGGCTTTCTGCAGATCGTGATTCTCCCGCTTCAGCTTCGACAGCTCATGGGTCTGAGAGAGCGAGTTGAAGTATTGAACGGAGAAAAAAGTCGATAGACAGAGAGACGATGTGACCAGCGACACAACCGAAAGGAGTAATCGGTGGGAGACTCTGAGCTTACGGAACTTCGCCCTGGCATGGGGGACGAAAATGATTGTTGAGTAGCGCTTATCCATTTGTCGAACGCGACACAGGGACGGGCTGAGCCGTCCGTGCCGAATGTTCGCGTATTCTACGGAAAGTTGAAGAGGTGTCAACGCAAACTTCTCCGAAAATCGCCTTTTTTGACGTTGTTGTGCCGCAAGTGCAATTGCTTCAATGTCTTGCGGTCAGTCCAAAAAACAGTACATAAAATCCAAAAATATTATGGGACCATAGCATAAAATGCTGCCCTGAATGGGTTTATCAGCGACCTCCTTTCCTCTCATGGCGATGGGCGCGGATGTTGACAGCAAAGCGCCATCTGCTATTCTCCGGGCGGTCGAATTGTGGCCTCCTGAATCGCGCTGTTTCGTCCTCAAACCCCCCTTACAAGGACCTACTTGCATGAACGTCAAGAAGAGGATTCTGGACGGCCCCCGCATGCGCCGCGCCATCCGCCGAATGGCCATCGAAATCGTCGAGATGAACCGTGGAACCGACGATCTCATCATTACCGGGATCCGTAGCCGGGGCGTTCCCATCGCCGAGCGAATCGTCAAACATATAGAGGAGATGGAGGGAGTCCAGGTTCCTCTCGGCATCCTCGACATCACCCTTTATCGTGATGATCTGACCACCATTGCGCCTCAGCCGGTCGTAAAACCGACTAAGTTTCCGCTGCCGATCGACGACAAGATCGTGGTCCTGGTGGATGACGTCCTCTATACCGGGCGGACGGTTCGCGCGGCACTGGACGCCCTCATCGACTTCGGCCGCCCTCGCGCCGTTCAGCTCGCCGTTCTGATTGATCGAGGCCATCGCGAGCTTCCGATCCGGGCCGACGTGACTGGGAAGGAAGTCCCGACTGATAACTCCGAAGTCATCAAGGTGAAGCTCGAGGAAACAGACGGCGACGATGAAGTGCTGATCATGGAGCGCTAGAGAG
>DASZZV010000388.1:0-34598 GCA_035544835.1 Thermoanaerobaculia bacterium | reverse complement strand
CTACTCCGGAATCGATGGAATCGACCCCGGCGAGCTTCCGCGGATCGCTGGAACGCTCCTTCGGCAGTACGCCTCGAATCGGCAGGGGTTCAGAACGCTCGTTCACGAGGAAGCCAGCCGCTTTTTCAAGAGCCGGTTCGTTGCTGCGGCGCAGGCGCTCGTACCGCGCATCGAAGCGCATCACCTCGTCAGAAGTACCAAAGTCGGAATCCGTGCGCAACTCTTCGACAACGAGAAGCAAGAGTTGGTGATGGACTTTACCGTCGAGCGTGGCCAGCGATCGCTGCATGTGCTCAATGCCGTATCGCCTGGCTTCACTACGTCGTTTCCGTTCGCGCGCTATCTGGTCTCGCTTCTGGAAAAGAGCCCAGCCTGTTGAGGGCCAGCTGGCCCTGCTGGCGCCTTTCGCAAGTCATGTTCAACGGTTGAACAACGGCAGGCTTTCCGCTACAGTATGTTCAATGGTTGAACAACGCAGGCAGCTCTCCGATGAGCTCCGATTCAGGCTCCTGGAGTTGATCCAGCGCGATCCTACGCTCACTCAGCGTGAGTTGGCCGCGCACCTCGGCATCAGCCTGGGCAAGGTGAACTACTGCCTTGCGGCCATCGTGAAGAAGGGACTCGTAAAAGCTCGGAACTTCAAGAAAAGTCATCGGAAAATGGCTTACGCCTACATGCTCACCCCCCACGGAATCGAGGAAAAGGCCCGCCTCACTCTGGAGTTCCTTCATGTGAAGCTGCGCGAAGTCGAACGCCTCCGCAACGAGATCGCCCAGCTTCAACGTGACGCCGGCGTCGTGGTGATCCGAGATTCCTTTTCTGCAGAGGCCGTAAATCATGACTAGCCACTCCCGAAACTTCGCCGTAACCGGGGTCGCCGGTTATATCGCTCCCAGGCATCTGAAGGCCATCCGAGAGACCGGGAACAGATTGATTGCTGCTCTCGATCCGAGCGACTCGGTCGGTATCCTCGATCAGTACTCGCTCGACGTTCGATTCTTCACTGAGTTCGAACGCTTCGACAGACACATCGAGAAGCTCCGACGAGAGAGTGAAGAGAAGCGCGTCCACTACGTGTCGGTCTGCTCACCCAACTATCTCCACGACGCGCACTGCCGGCTGGCGCTCCGCATCGGAGCCGACGCAATCTGCGAGAAGCCGCTGGTCATTAATCCCTGGAACCTCGATGCCCTTCAGGAGCTCGAGGCGGAGACTGGAGGCCGCATCAACACGGTGCTGCAACTCCGTCTTCATGATCACCTGGTGAAGCTCAGGGAGCAGCTCCTGGCGACTCGCAGCTCGTCCCAGCACGACGTGACGCTGACCTACATCACCGGCCGAGGGGCCTGGTACGACGTGTCGTGGAAGGGGCTGCCGGAGAAATCGGGCGGTATCGCCACGAACATCGGAATCCACTTTTTCGACCTCCTCCTGTGGCTCTTCGGCTCGGTTGGAGAAGTGCGGGTGCATCTGTCCAACGATCGACGCATGGCCGGCTACATCGAGCTGGAGCGGGCGCGCGTACGATGGTTCCTCTCTGTCGATGTCGCCGATCTCCCGCCCGAAGCCCTGCTACAACGCAAGACGACGCACCGCTCCATCACCATCGACGGTCAGGAGTTGGAGTTCACGGAAGGCTTTACCGACCTCCACACCCGAGTCTACGAAAACGTTCTGGCCGGGAAGGGATTCGGAATCGAGGACGTTAGGCCGTCCATCGACCTTGTGCACCAGATCCGCGGGGCCGAGGTTGTGGCCACGAAGGACCTCGCCCACCCATTTCTTTCGAAAGTGAGTTGATACCACCGAATGTCTTCAAATCCGTATTACGTCCATAGCAGTTCGTTTGTCGATCAACCCTGCGAGATCGGCGAAGGCACCAAGATCTGGCATTTCTGCCACGTGATGAAGAATGCGCGGATCGGGCGAGGATGCAATCTCGGCCAGAATGTGCTCGTCGCCAGCGATGTCATCGTCGGCGACAACGTGAAGATTCAGAACAATGTCTCGCTCTACACCGGTGTGGAGATCGAAGATGACGTATTCTGCGGGCCCTCGGCGGTCTTCACCAACGTCATGAACCCCCGCTCGCAGATCAGGCGTCATGAGGAATACCGCCGGACGCTGGTGCGTCGGGGAGCAACGATCGGCGCGAATGCGACCATCGTCTGCGGCATTACCATCGGCCGCTATGCCTTCATCGCCGCGGGGGCAGTCGTTCGCGGCGACGTCCCCGATTACGCGTTGATGGTGGGAGTTCCGGCCACGGCGAAGGGCTGGATGAGCAGACATGGCCATCGCCTCGCCGCCCAGAACGGCGACGGCTATTTTGTCTGCCCGCAAACGGGTTGGCGCTACGAAGAAACAAACGGAACGCTGCGCTGCATCGACTGGCCAGAGGATCAGACCTTACCCAGCGAGCAAGAGACGGAGGTGAGCGCATGAGGGTTCCCCTGCTGGATCTCAAGGCGCAGTATGAGCCGATTCGCGACGAGATACGCGCCGCCGTCGACCGTGTCCTCGACTCACAGCAGTTCATTCTGGGACCGGAAGTCGAGGCGCTGGAGCGTGAGGTTGCCGAGTACTCGCAATGTCTCGATGCCGTCGGTGTTTCCTCCGGCACCGACGCCATTCTCGTGGCCCTCATGGCTCTCGGTATCGGTCCGGGAGACGAGGTCATCATTCCCAGCTACACGTTTTTCGCCACTGCGGGTTGTGTCTCCCGCCTCGGCGCCGTCCCTGTTTTCGTCGACATCGAGCCCGACTCATTCAACGTCGACGTGTCGGCTATCGAGGCTGCAATCAACGATCGGACCCGGGCCATCATGCCGGTCCATCTGTTCGGTCAGATGGCGGAGATGGATGCCATTCTCGATCTGGGCAGGCACCACGGGACTCCCGTCATCGAGGATGCTGCTCAGGCCATCGGATCCGAATACAAAGGCCGGCGCGCCGGCTCGTTGGGGTCGATCGGCTGCTTCAGTTTCTTCCCGTCAAAAAACCTGGGGGGAATTGGAGACGGCGGCATGGTGACGACCAATGATCCCGCGCTCGCCGAGCGCATGCGGCTCCTTCGCGGTCATGGCGCGAAGCCCAAGTATCACCACAGAGTCGTCGGAGCGAACTTCCGGCTCGATGCCATCCAGGCGGCGGTGCTGCGCGTCAAATTGAAATACCTCGACGAGTGGACGGAGGCGCGGCAGCGAAATGCGGCCGCATACCGCCGATTCTTCGTCGAAGGCGATGCAGAGTCCATCACGTTGCCTTTGGAGCTGCCGGAGCGCCGCCACATCTATAATCAGTTCGTCATTCGCGTCCCGCGGCGCGACGAGGTCCTCAAGGCCGTGCAGGCGGCGGGTGTCGGTACCGAGATCTACTATCCCGTTCCACTGCATCAGCAGGAATGCTTCGCCGACCTGGGAGAGAAGTCGCTGCCCGAAAGCGAGCGCGCGGCCAGCGAGACGATGGCTCTCCCCATTTACCCGGAGCTCACAGAAGAAATGATCGAAGCCGTGGCCGGCGCCGTCTGCTTGGCTGCGATCGGCCAACCGGCCGGGCGCGCCTGAAGGAGTCAAACAATGGAACTGACGAACAAGAGGATTCTCGTGATCGGTGGGGCCGGCCTGATCGGCAGCCACATCATCGATCTCCTCACCAAAACGGATGTGAAGGAAGTCATCATCTACGACAACCTTTTCCGCGGCCGGATGGAGAACCTGCGCGAGGCACTCAAAGACCCTCGGATTAAGTTCTACCCTCATGGTGGCGACATTCTGCACAGCGACATCCTCGAGCGCGCCCTGGAAGGGGTCGACGGAGTCTTTCACCTGGCCGCGCTGTGGCTGCTGCAGTGCCACGAGTATCCGCGAGCGGCGTTCGACGTGAATATTCGCGGAACGTTCAACGTCATCGAAGCGGCCATCAAACAGAAGGTGAAGCGTGTCGTGTACTCGTCGTCAGCCTCGGTGTACGGCGACGCCGTCGAGATCCCGATGACCGAGGACCACCCCTACAACAACTTCACGTTCTACGGTGCGACCAAGATCGCCGGCGAGCATATGTTCCAGAGTCTCGGGGCCCGGTACGGCCTGGACTGGGCCGGGTTGCGCTACATGAATGTCTACGGGCCGAGGCAGGACTACAAAGGCGCTTACATCGCCGTCATGATGAAGATTCTCGACCGCCTCGACGCCGGCTTACCTCCCATCGTCTATGGGGACGGCAGTCAGCAGTACGACTTCATCGACGTGCTCGACATCGCCCGGGCCAACATCGCGGCCATGCGTGCCGACGTCACCGGTGAGTGCTACAACGTCGGCCGCGGGATCGGCACGTCCATCAAGGAGTTGACCGAGCTTCTGATCAAGCTGACCGGCAGCAACATGAAGATCCAGTACGAGCCGGCCGGACAGACTTTCGTCACCAACCGGATCGGCTCGATCGACGCGGCCGAACGGGACCTCGGTTTTCGGTGGACCATCGATCTCGAAGAAGGAATGCGCCGACTCATCGAGTGGAGAAAAGCGGATGTTGAAGGGCTGGAAGCCCGCCGGGCCGTGCTGGTCTCGTAACGGACACCCAGAAAATGAAGATTCCGATTTCCAAACCATATTTCGGCCTTGAAGAGCAGCGCGCAATCATCGAGCCCCTCGAGACCGGCTGGGTGGTGCAGGGACCGAAGACTGCCGAATTCGAGCGGCTCTTCTCCTCGTACACCCGCTCGCCGCACGCCATCGCCACGACCTCAGCGACGACGGCTCTTCACCTGGCACTCATCGCAATTGGTGTAAAGGCGGGCGATGAGGTCATCGTGCCGGCCTTCACATGGGTGGCGACGGCCAACGTCGTCGAGATGTGCAGCGCCAGGCCGGTGTTCGTCGATATCGAGCTCGACACGTTCAACATCGACGTGAACAGGATCGAGGCGGCGATTACCCCGCGCACTCGCGCGATCATTCCCGTATCGCTCTTCGGCGTGAGCGCCGACATGAAACCGATCATGGAACTGGCCCGCAAGCATGGCCTCAAGGTCGTCGAGGACGATGCTTGCGCGACCGGAGCCTGGTACCACGGGCATCACGCCGGCACGCTTGCCGACATCGGCTGCTTCAGTTTTCATCCCCGCAAGGCCATCACTACCGGAGAAGGCGGCATGGTCATCACGGCCGACGAAGGGATTGCCGAGCAGATCCGTTCGCTACGTGATCATGGTGCGTCCAAGAGCGACCTGGCCCGCCATCTCGGCGCGCGCAGTTACGTTCTTCCCGATTTCAACATGCTTGGCTATAACTACCGCATGACCGACCTGCAGGCGGCAGTCGGAGTCGTGCAGATGGGACGACTGGTATCGCTGCTGGAAATGCGAACCAGAATCGCCCGCTGCTACGACGAGCGACTGACACCTCTCGGATGGCTGCGCCCCCCGGTAACACCTGCGGGCTGCTCCCACGGCTACCAATCGTATGTCTGTCTTTTTCAACCGCAGAAACCGACCATGGACAACATCGCCGAGCTGCACAGTCAGCGTAACGGGCTCATGGATGCTATGGAGGCTGCAGGAGTAGCGACGCGCCCCGGCACTCACGCCGTGCACATGCTCGGGTTCTACCGAGAGAAATACGGCATCCGGCCGGAAGACTTCCCGAACGCCTGCATCGCCGATCAGCTCACGGTCGCACTTCCGCTGTATGCGCAGTTGAGCGTCGAAGAACAGCAGTACGTAATTGACAATCTCTCCTCAGTGGCAACACCGGCATGAAGTTATCGCTCCTCGAAAAGCTCGCCGACCCGATCGAGCGCAAACCTCTGAGTCTCGAGTCTTCGAACAGTGGCACCGAGACCTTCATTGAGAATGGGATTCTGCGGGCGGTGGATGGGGCGACGTACCCGATCGTCGACGGCATTCCCCGGTTCGTGCTGACCGGCGACATCGGTCAGGCCCAGACCAGCAAAGCCTTCGGGTTCAAGTGGAAAAAGCGTGACACGTATGACTCTCCAGCAGCCAGGAAGGCTGCCGCTGACTGGTATCTGGAGAAGTACGGGTTCGACTCGCTGGATGCCTGGGCCGCTTACTTCGACTCGCGAGCATCCGTGATCGACATCGGATCGGGAAGCGGCTTTTCCTCGTCGCTATTCCTCGAATCCCGGCGATGGACCGGGCGAGCAATGTGGGTCGGCGTCGACATCTCCGAGGCCATCGATGTTGCCGCCGAGCGCCTGGCGTCGATGCCCAATACCCATTTTGTACAGGGCGACGCCCTTCAGTTGCCGTTCGGCTTAGCCTCGTTCGATACAGTGTTTTCCGAAGGTGTCCTGCATCACACCCCTTCGACGCGGCAGGCGCTGCTGTCGGCTGCGAGCGTCCTCGCTTCCGGCGGCGAAGCGAACGTTTACGTTTACAAGAAGAAAGCTCCGCTGCGCGAGTTCACCGACGATTTTATCCGCGAGCAGATCGCGCCTCTATCTGATGAAGAGGCGTGGGACGCCATGCGGTCACTCACCGAGTTGGGGCAGGCGCTGCATGCGACGCATGCAACGGTCGACCTTGCCGTTGATGTTCCCCTGCTCGGGATCAAGGCGGGGAAGCATGACGTGCAGCGGCTGATCTACTGGAACTTCGCAAAACTTTTCTGGAACGCGGATCTGGCATTCGAGGAGAACGTCCACATCAACTTCGACTGGTACCGTCCGCGCTACGCCCATCGGCAGACGGAGCAGCAGGTGCGTGCCTGGTGTGAGGAAGCGGGCCTGGTGATCCAGCGCCTGCACGACTCGGAAGCAGGCTTCACGGTCCGTGCGGTGAAGCGCTGATGTGTGGCATCACTGGAATATTGAGGACAGACGGGCAGCCGGTCGCCTCGGCCACCCTCGCCAGAATGACGGCCACGATTCAACATCGCGGGCCCGACAGCGAGGGCGTCTGGGCGGCGGGGCCCATCGGGTTCGGTCACCGCCGGCTGGCGATCATCGACCTGACGGCGAGCGCGCATCAGCCCATGACCAGCGACAACGGCGATCTGGTCATCGTCTACAATGGCGAGGTCTACAACTATCTCGAGCTTCGGTTGGAGCTCGAAACGGCCGGGCACCGGTTCCACTCGAGCTCCGACACCGAGGTCGTGGTGAATGCCTATGCCGAGTGGGGCGCCGCGTGCCTCGATCGATTCAATGGCATGTTCGCCTTTGCCATCTGGAATCGTCGCACCGAGCAGCTTTTCCTGGCTCGTGACCGCTATGGAGTGAAACCTCTCTACTACTACTACGACGGAGCCAGGTTCGTTTTTGGCTCGGAGATCAAAGCCATCCTCGCGCACCCTGACATACGGTGCGGTGTGTCGCATGAAGCCCTCGACGAATACTTCACTTTCCAGAACATCCTGACGGACAGAACGCTCTTCGAGGGCGTTCGCCTTCTGAGGCCAGGTCACTTCATACTGATCGCCGCCGACAGCACTGCGGGCCCCGTTGCGACGAGGTATTGGGATTACGATTTCTCATCCCAGGACGCGACGATCACCTTTGAAGAGGCGACCGAAGAGCTTCGGCGACTCTTCCACCAGGCAGTGACCCGGCAGTTGGTATCTGACGTCCCGGTCGCCTGTTATCTCAGCGGTGGGATGGATTCCGGATCGATTACCGCCGTTGCCCGCGGACAGCTGGGACGCCTGACGACCTTCACTGCCGGGTTCGATCTCTCCTCCGCCTCCGGTCTCGAAATGGGCTTCGACGAGCGGTCGGATGCAGAGTTTCTCTCGAACCTGCTCAAGACCGAGCATTACGAGATGGTCATGCATGCCGGCGACATGGAACATGTAATGCCGGAGCTGATCTCGCATCTCGAAGATTTGCGTGTCGGGCAGTGCTACCCTAACTACTACGTCGCGCGCCTCGCGGGCAAGTTCGTGAAGGTCGTGTTGTCGGGAGCGGGGGGCGACGAGCTGTTCGGCGGATACCCGTGGCGTTACTATCGCGGCCTCAACAGCATCGGCGCCTCGCATTACTACGAGAACTATTACGACTTCTGGCAGCGCCTGGTTCCGGACGACGAGAAGTCCCGGCTCTTCAGCGACTCATCCTATCGCCGGCTGCAGGGTCACTCGACGTTCGACATTCTCCGTGGCGTATTCCGCGACGACATGCCCCTGGAGACTAATGCCGACTTCGTGAACGCCTCGCTCTACTTCGAGCTGAAGACCTTTCTGCACGGGCTGCTTGTCGTCGAGGACAAGATGAGCATGGCTCATTCGCTCGAGACCCGCGTGCCCTTCCTGGATAACGATCTCGTGGAATTCGCCTGCCGCCTCCCGCCGAGCTTCAAGATCGCGAATCTCGATCGCGCGCCTGAGTCCTTCGACGAGAACGATCTCGGCAAGTACCGCCCCGAGGTACGCCTCGGAACTGGAAAGCGAGTCCTGCGGGCGGCCATGCAACAGGTCATCCCGGCAAGAGTGACGGACCGCGTGAAGCAGGGGTTCAGCGCTCCTGACGCCAGCTGGTTCCGAGGCGAAAGCATCGATTATGTCAATCAACTCCTGCGCGACCCCCGCGGGCGTATCTACGAGTTCCTGGGGCACGACTACGTGACCCAGAAACTCGACGAGCACACTACGGGCAATCATAACCACCGACTGCTCATCTGGTCATTGCTGAGCTTCGAATGGTGGCTACGGCGGTTCATGTCATGACCATGGACGTCAAGACTGACGAGCTTCGTTTGTGGCTTGAGCATGCCCGCCGAGTCCATGAAGAGCTGCGGGCGGAAATGCGCGACCAGTTCTCGCGCGATCTGCCCCTGGAGGAACTGCTATTCGATCGCTGGGAGCGTGCACGCAGTCTTGGCTTCGGCGAGGGCGCAAGCATTTATCACAACAGCTACGTTTTCGGGCGCGTCGAAGTCGGCGCCGGAACGTGGGTAGGACCGTTCACGATTCTCGACGGCTCGGGCGGGATCGTGATCGGCGATCACTGCAGCATCAGCGCTGGCGTACAGATCTACTCTCACGACAGCGTCAAGTGGGCTTTGTCGGGCGGGGTTGCAGATTACGAGACGTCGCCGGTAACGATAGGCCGCGCCTGTTACATAGGTCCGAACAGCGTGATCGCCCGTGGGGTCACTATCGGTGACCATTCCGTCGTCGGGGCGCACTCCTTTGTGAACCGCGACCTGCCGCCATACAGCGTCGCATTCGGTGCGCCGTGTCGCGTTCACGGTCATGTACGCGTGGACGGCGACCGAGTGGAACTAGTGATGGACGAGACATGATCGTCATCGTCGATTACGGGATGGGCAACCTCGGCTCGATCCTCAACATGCTGAAAAAGATCGGCGTCAAAGCGAAGATTTCATCGGACCGGTCCGACATCGATTCCGCCGGCAAGCTCATTCTTCCCGGAGTCGGCGCCTTCGATACTGCCATGCGCCACCTCCACGAATCGGGACTGCTGGACGCGCTGAATGAAGCAGTATTGCACCGGAAGAAACCGACCATCGGATTATGCCTGGGGATGCAGCTCCTGACCCAAGGCAGCGAGGAAGGCAACCTGCCGGGACTCGGCTGGATCCCGGCCGAGACGCGTCGGTTCCGCTTTCCCGCCGAGTTGTCCAACCTCAAGGTCCCTCACATGGGGTGGAACTCCATAAGCGTCAGTCCCGACAAGCCGCTCGTGCGCGATCTGCGCGATCCTTCCCGTTTTTACTTCGTCCACTCGTACCACGTCGTGCTCCGAGACCAGACTGACGCAGCGGCGACGACAACCTATGGCTACGAATTCGTGTCGATGATTCAGAAGGGGCACATCATGGGCACGCAGTTTCATCCCGAGAAGAGCCATCAATACGGCATGAAAGTTCTGAGCAATTTCGCGGAGCTCGCCTGAAATGTTGCTGGCCCGCGTCATGCCCTGCCTTCTGCTGCGCAACGCTGCCCTGGTCAAGACGGTACAGTTCAAAAACCCCAGCTATGTCGGCGATCCGATCAACGCCATCCGTATCTACAACGAAAAGGAAGTCGACGAGCTGATTTTCCTCGACATCACGGCGACGGTCGAAGGGAAGCGGCCACAACTGAAATTGCTCGCCGACATTGCCAGTGAGTGCTTCATGCCGGTGGCGTACGGAGGCGGCATCTCGCGGATGGACGACGTCGATGCCATCTTCAGCATCGGAATCGAAAAGGTTTCGATCAATAGCCATGCCGTGGCGGAACCCACCTTCGTGACCCGCGTCGCCGACAAGTACGGCACGCAGGCCGTCGTGGTATCCATCGACGTGAAGCGCTCCATATTCGGCAAGTACGAGGTCTGCACGCGCGGAGGACGGACCGCCACGGGACGCGATCCGATCGCCTTTGCCCTCGAGATGGAGAAGGCCGGAGCGGGCGAGATCATCCTCACCTCGATCGATCGCGATGGCACGGGAAAGGGTTACGACATTGATCTGTTGAAACGTGTGGCATCGGCGGTGACCATTCCGGTCATCGCCAGCGGCGGTGCAGGCAGAATAGAGGACTGCGGCATCGCGGTTCGGGAGGGTGGAGCGTCGGCGGCTGCCTTGGGAAGCATGGCCGTTTACCATGGTCGAAACCGGGCCGTCCTGATCAATTTTCCGACGCGAGAAGAACTGGACCTGGTCCTGCCTAACTGATAGAGGTGATGAATGAGACGCTGCTCGCGATGTATCTACCCCGAATCGATCCCGGCGATTACCTTCGACGAGAAGGGCGTCTGTAGCTACTGCCACACTCATGATGCCCTCGCGGCCGAGTATCCGATCGGCGAAGCAGGTGCGCGGCGGTTGAAGGAAATCTCGAACGAGATTCGTGAGGCCGGCCGCGGCAAACGCTACGACGTGATCGTGGGGGTCAGCGGCGGCTGCGATTCTACCTTCATGCTACTCAAAGCCCGAGAGCTCGGTCTGCGTCCCCTCGCCGTCCACTTCGACAATACCTGGGACTCGACCATCGCCGTACAGAACATCCACAATGCTCTGAAAAAACTCGATATCGATCTGTTCACGTACGTCGTCGACAACGAGGAGTACGACGACATCTACCGCTCTTTCCTACAGGCCGGTGTGGCAGACATCGAGGCTCCGACCGATATCGGCCTGGCCGTGACCCTGTACAAGGCCTGTGAGAAGTACGGCGTCAAATACATGTTCGAGGGGCACTCCTTTCGAACCGAGGGAATCTCGCCGCTGGGATGGCTGTACATGGACGGCAAGTACATCGAGAGCGTGCAGAAGCAATACGGCACGAGACCCCTCCGCACCTTCCCCAACCTGAAGCTCTACTCGTTCATCAAGTGGACGGCCTTTTCGGGGATCAAGAAGATCCGCCCCCTTTACTACATGGAGTACCACAAGGAGGAAACGAAGGAGCTTCTCGGCCGCGAGCTCGGCTGGCAGTGGTACGGCGGGCATCACCTGGAGAACCGCTTTACCGCATTCTTCCACTCCTATTTCTTCCCGAAGCGCTGGGGTTACGATGGCCGCCTGCTGGGTGAGGCCGCTCTGGTTCGCTCCGGTCAGATCACCCGTGAGCAGGCACTAGCGCACATCGCCGAGCCGCAATCGTTCGACCCGGAGCTGATCGAGCTGGTGAAAAAACGTCTCGGCTACACCGATGAAGAATTCACCCGCTTGATGAACCTTCCCAAACGTACCTACCGTGAGTTCAGGACCTACAAGAAGACGTTCGAACGGCTCCGGCCACTCTTCTACATCCTGTACAAGATGGACCGAGTACCGAAGAGCTTCTTCATGAAGTTCACGGCTCCTGATCCTCCCCGCGCGAGTTTCGGCAGCCAACCCGAGCTAGCGGTCACGCTCGAAGCACAGACGCCGGCGGCAGAATCCACCGCTCCTCCCGCAACACAGATTGGCTGACGTGTGCGACTCGCAAGATCCGAAAACGTACTCGACAACGCTCGCTTTCGGGAGTTGCCGGGGTTCGTCGGTCTGACGTGACTTACTTCTTACAACGCTGGGCGAGCCGGCGCGAGCTCATGGTCAGCCTGATGCCCACGCGTTTCGTGAATAACCTGCAGTGGCAGTACATTTCCTTTCTCGCTACCGCGGTTCTCGCATTCCTCTACTCGATCCTGGTGGGACGATCGCTGGGCGCTGCTGACTTCGGGGCCATCGCCGTTGTGATCGGATTCGCGACCGTAGTCTTCCAAGTGGTCGAACTCAGGCTGCAGGAGGCGGTCATCCGATACCTAGCTGAATTCTGGGAGGCTGGTGACCATCGCCGGACCGTAGCGACCGTCAAACTCTTCCTGCTCCTCGATGCAGCTACGGGCGTGCTGGCATTCGTAGTCGTCGTCGCGCTCTCACCGTTTGCTGAAGCGCATTTGTTACGGGACGGCCGCGCCGCTCACCTGATGATCCTTGCGGGCGCGGCGGTGTTCGTTTCAAATGTCACGACCGCCACAGCCCTCGGCCTCTACCGCATCTTTGGAAGATTCAAGCGACAAGCGATCATCAGTACGATCGGCTCATTGATAAAGCTGGGACTTACCGTTGTCGCCCTCAGGGGCTTTCGTTGCGGGGTCATCGGTGTCCTGGAGATCGCAGTAGCCGTTACCTTTTTTACAAACGCTGTCCTCACTGGCGCGGCCATCAGCGACCTTTTCAACCGCATCACGATATCCCCTTCCGACGCTCCGGTATCACTGCTCCGCGAGCACCGGCCGGCGATGATACGGTTCATTCGGACTACTTATCTACTCTCACTCACGATGATTCCCACCAAGGAATTGGACATCAACATCCTCGCCGCCTCCGCCCCATTGAGGGTTGTGGGCATCTACCGGGTGGCGAAGAATTTTGTGGTGGCGCTCTGGACGCTCATCGATCCTGCTTCTCTGGTGATCTACCCGGAGCTCGCCCGGATGTGGGTGAAACGGCAGACCAGAGAGATGTCACACTTCGTCAAGGTGATCGCTGCCGGATTCGGCCTCGGAGCGTTGGGAACCTATCTGCTTTCCTGTTTTGCTGTTCCCTTTCTCGTAAGGGCATTGCTCGGCTCCGACTACGCTGCCGCCGGCGCTCTCTATCCATGGATTGCCTGGGGAATCTTGATCGGGGGACCGCTCATCTGGCTGAATCCTTTCCTTCTGGCAGCGGACAGACCTGATATCCCATTGAAAGCGTCGCTGTTCGGGGGCGTCTTGACGGCCCTTTTCTACTTCATTGCCGTCCCGCGATTCGGCGCCACTGGCGCAGCTTTTGTTTACTCTCTCGCCAATGTCATGGTTCTCGGCGCCAGCATATCGCTGGCATTTCGAGCCGGCTTGCTGCCTTTACGCGTGGCCAACAATAGGTCTGAGGCCTGATGTAGGGCCCGACCAGCTTCTAAGACAGGCGTAACCGCCGGTGGCTCGACATCACCAGGCGGTCCGCCCCCGGAGTCCGATCGTGGATCGCGAACACCCCTAACGCCGCGGAAGGGGTGGTGGCGCGTAGGCGGTCATTATTGTAGATTCCGGCGATCACTGTTACTACCACAGTGAAGACGCCATCGGCTAGTGACCCGCCTCGGGTCCCTAACGGAGACGCCTTTGGTCGGTCCTGATCAACTAAGCGGGTAGACTACGGCCGTGCGGCCGATCACTTGCGCTAGCGTTCCCAAAGCGACGCAACCACTTCAGTTAAGGGTGAGCCCCAGAACTCACTGACCATGTCACGCCAGCGCGTCGGCCCAGAAAGCTATCATGTAGTCGGCAAATCTCTCCAACCGGTGCTCTCGCATGATGAGACTCTGCGCCGCAATGGCCATTTTCTCCCGCAGCCGAGGATGGCCGAGCAGCTCCTTCAGAGCCTCGGCAAGCTCCGACGCGTTCGAGCCAACCAACAGTCCAGTCTCGCCGTGACGAACCAGCAACCCCGTCTCTCCCACAGCCGTGGCCACGACGGCGTTCCGTGCCGCCATCGCTTCGAGCAGAGACTGTGAGGGATAGTTCTCAGTCTGCTGAAGCGAGACAAAGATTGATGAACGGCAAAAGATGTCGGACATATCCGGAAATGCCCCGATTTCGACGCGGTCGCTCAGAGCGAGATCCGAAGTTCGCGCGGCAACAGCGCCGGCCAGCGGACCCGATCCGGCGACGATGGCTCGGAATCGCACACCCGCCGCGCTGAGAATACCCAGCGCCTCGATCAGGAGCAGCGGGTTTTTCTCGGCGACCAATGCGCCGGCGAACACGATCAGATCTTCTTTTAAGCAGGTCCTCGAATACTTCTCGATGTCGGTGAATGAACAGGGCGACACTGAGACTTTGCTGGCGAATCCCAGCGGCTCGGCATAGAGATTCAAAAACCCGTGATACAGGCTGTCGATCCGATCAGACATCGACCACAGCCATCGGCTCAGGAGCCGGGTGCCGAGGGACACCGGTACCTTATGTGCGAAGTACGACGCGGTGACCGTATGCGTCACTCTGATTCCCGGGGTCACCTGAAGGAGCGCATACAACGGAATCAATCGCTTTGCAGCGAGCGGAAGGTGAATCAGACGGCAACGTCGGCGGCGGATCACCCGATAGATCGCCAGAGCGCGACTCAGGGCGAAGGAATCGTCGACAACCTCGACGTGCTCTTTTCCTCCATGCTTCGTGAAAATCCCGGCACGCTCGGCGCTGCGCAGAAGGCTGGCGTTGGTGATGAGCAGACAATCGATCCCACGCTCCACCAGGTACGCCCACAATCGAAAAAACCGGCGTTCCGCGCCACCGCTGCCCGCCAGAGACTTGCCGCTGAGCACCACGGCCAAAGGACCCTGCTCCCCGCGCAAAATCGCTGCCCCGATCGGAACGGAGGTAGTCGTCACTCGCTGAGTCCCACCGGTTTGTTAGAAGCCGCTTTCAAGCGCAGCTCCTTCACTGAGGCCAGAAGAATCCGCAGCTCCTCCCGGCCTACCAGAATCAACACCAGACCTCCGCTGAAGAAGAGGAATATGGCGGCCCTCCCGACCAGCCCTAGGGCACCCGACGGCAACGCTCCGAGCGGCGAAACGACGAGCGCGAAGAGAACCAGCAGAACGGCGGCGCCGATCATGCCTGGCCAGTGATAAGGAACATGGTAGAACCGCTGAGCGAGTCGCAGCTGCACGGTGAAGCCGCAGAAGGCGACGACGCAGCTCACGATCGCCGCTCCCCGGATACCGAACCGGGGAACGACCAGCAGATTCAGCGTGAAGCTGCAGACGGCGAAGGTGATATTGAGCATCGCGATCGTGCTGGTCCGGTTCGCAATCCAGAGTCCGGGAGCGAAGAGGTAGAGGTTCGACAGAACGGAGGCCAGGGCGAGAAAGAAGACGATGGCCGCGGCGCTCTGGTAATCGGCACCAGCCAGGATCCGGGTCAGCTCGCCGGCGAACGCACCCACGAACACCACCACGGTGGTCGTGCCGGCCACGAACCAGCGAAAGATGCGCTCGATCTGCCGGGGCGCGCCGGGTTCGGCATGGTGACGATAAATGAGCGGGCTCAAGGCCGTCTGAAAGGCGTTGATGGCCACGGCGACGGCGGATGCCAGGCGGGCACCGACCGCATAAACACCCAGCGCGGCGATGGTGAGGACCGAACGGACGGAAAAGCGGTCGGCGTAGGCCGCTGACAGAACGCCGATGCTGGAGAGCACGAGAGGAGCGGAGAAGGACAGCATCTGCCGGCATCGAGGAAAATCAAAATGAAAGCCCACGTCTCCATGTGAGAGGAAGAGAGCAACCGCCAGCGCCAGAGCGCAGGCCGTCGCCTGGGCGAGAAATACCCCCTCCACTCCCATGCGAAACGTGCGCACGAACAACACGGCGCCGCTGATTGACGCGGCACTGAAGACCAGGCTGCCTACGGCGTAACTCCAGGGCCGCAGCGCGTAGCGGAGAGCAGTCAGCACGACGTAGAGCATTGCCTGACCGGCCACGGCGAGCGAGGCGATCCGGATCGCTGTCGCAAACCGTTCGTCGGAGGCCACCAGACGGCTCAGCTGCGGAGCGGCGATCGAGACAGCGGCAACGACCAGGGAAAAGGCCCCGGCGGTGAACCAGAACGTCGTGGATGCGTATCCGGCCCGCTCCTCCGGCGATTGCGCGGAAGCATAATAGCGGGCCATTCCCTGGGCGATCTCGACGGTCACGATCGTGGTCAGGATCGCTGAGGAGATCGTGACCAGGTCCACCACGCCATACTCAGCCGGCCGCAGAAGTCGCGTGTACAACGGGAGAAGCAGGACGCCCATGCCGCTGGTGAGAATGCGCAACATCCCATAGATGGCGCTGTCGCGGACGAAGGTCTTAAGCATCCGCGGAACCGGTGGCGATGAGATTGAGGAAGGCGCGCTCCAGAGCCGGCTTGTCGCCGAGCTGCAGAGCGCTCACACCGCCCGCTTCGACCAGCTTTCCGACGACGAACCGGAGCCGCTCCTCGGTCAATCCCCATCCGTGCAGATAGTCGATCCTACCGGGCTCAAACCACCATTCCGGAGGAATGTCATCCTCAATCAGGCGGCGAAATCGCCGTCCAACCTCGACCGGGCTCCAGTGAGTCTCGACGAAATGCCTTGCCCTCTGTGCGAGATCACGGCGAAGGCCTTCGTCGGTGAGCAGGGTCTCGATCGCTTTTTCCACGGACTCTGCATGACAGAGGTAGCTCGGTGGAATCGTGCTCGCTGGACAGTAGCTTTGCAGCTTCTCGAAACCATACATACCGACGATGGAGGGCTTTCCCAGCACCGCCGCCTCAGTGGCAAAGCTGGCCATCGGCGAGTCGCTGTAGAGCTCATCCACGACGAAGTCGGAGGCGGCGATCGCTTCGAGCACTTCGCGGTTCGGCCGACCGACGATCTTGGTCAGCTCGACTCGGAATCCGCGGTTCTGCAGGTTGGCAACGGCACGCTCGATTGCGGCGGTGCCCTTCGGGCCAGGCCGCGTCGGAGCATGAGCGATCCGATAGGGCTCATCTTTTCCACGAGAGACGGCCTCTGGAGCGACGGCCAGTGACTTTTCATAGGGGATTCCGATTTGAAACCAGTTGATGAAAGCCCGCTCGTGAAAGTGTCCACTCAGGGTGTGATCGATCATGACCTGAGCGGAACGCTCGATGCGGCGGACTCTCGCCTTTGTCCGCCGCGTTGCTCCGGCCAGCGCATTCGCGTCGACGGGGCCTTCCGTTCCGGTGACCGCGGCGTTGATGTAGGGCGGCCTCGAGTCCGAGCCATGAAATACGACGATGATTCGTTTCCGGAAGAGACGGAGCAGCGGAAGATCCGCGCCCATGAGAAAACTCTCGCCGCTGGCGAATACATAGACGCTGTATCTGGGAAGTGTCCCGAGCAGATAAAGGAGCAGGGCAACAGCCTGAGTCAGCTTCCAGCCGAGACGCCGGATCCCGCCGCGGGGCAAAGCAGCTCGCTGCTTGCCGAGCCATTCCACAATCCTTCCCCCGAGGTCAGGCCGGGTTTCACGATTGTAGTTCCCACCGCTGGGAAAGGCGTTGACCAGTGTGCACTCCACTCCATTGGCGATCAGCCCTCGCTCGAGCTGAGAGTAATAACCGCAGATGTCGCTCAGGCCGAGAAAGACGCGCCTGGAGGCTCGCGGCGCGGCATCGGCTTTCACGGATTGCGGGATGACGGAAGGAAGGGATTCCACAAGTGCCCAAGCTGCCTTCGTTGCTGAAGGATTCATGCGGTAATGATGGTCAAGGCGAGTTCCAGAGAACGTGAAGCTGCGCCGCCGCCCGACCCGTACCGATTGCTGGTTCCAAGCATCAGCGAGGCACTACTAAGAGGCATAATACCAGTGATCTTGCGGTTCCATCGTACACTCGCCACCCGCCGATGAACGTCCTTTTGTTGCAGACATTGCTTCTCCTGGCCTGCGGGCCCCTTCTTTTTCTTCTCTTCCGGTCCTCGACTGGGCCGTCGAGCGCCGTGCGGAACATTGTCGCCGCCGGTTTCCTGAGTCGAGCCGTAGCCGGTCAAGTCCTGTTCTGGACTTCGTATCTCAGGCTCCCCTTCGTCAGAAACCTTCAGGAGGGGGACGGATTCTGGTTTTTCGCCGTCGATTCTCGCCATTATCACGCCGAGGCGATCGAGTTTGCACGAGGCGGGGTCCAGGCGATCGCAGCGATCCCAAAAAGTATTCCTTCGCCGGCTTTCGTGCAGATGCTCTCCGTTTTCTCATACCTCTTCGGAACCTCCCCGGCCACCGGACTTCTCCTAAACCTTTTTTCCTATCTCGGCTGCTGCTACATCATCGTCAGGTGCTCTGACACCCCGGCTCGTAAACCGGCCATGCTTCTCGCCGTCGGGGCGATCAGTCTTTCACCGGGGGGAATCCTCTGGTCGCTGCAACCGCTCAAAGATACCTACTTCGTCTTTTTGATCGTAGCAGTCGTCGGGGCCTGTGCTGGATGGCAGTGTGCGGCGCGGGAAGGAAGGATTCAGCGCGCGGTTCTTCCAAGCCTGGTCCTGAGTCTGGCCATTTACCTCACCAGCGGGATCCGATGGTACATGGCCTTTGCCGAGCTCGTGGCGGTGCTCACTTTTCTCATTCTGGTCGTCATTACTTCGCCGCGCCGGTGGTTCGCGACGGGCGTCGCAATTGTCTCATTCGAATTGTTCGGTCTGGCATTCGTCGCTGGTGGTGGTCCCTACATCCCCAACCAGCTTAGACGCGTTCTTGCTCCGACCACCTTCAGCCACGAAATCGGCACGCTACCCCGATTCCTCGCGACAGAGCTTGGGGCGGTCCGAAAGGGTTTCGAGCAAACACCCGCAAGAACGATGATCGGAGCAGGCAAGCTGCTCGCTCGAAACGAGTCACCGTCCGGGGAGAAGATTTCCACGGGTGCCCGCGGTTCCAGCAAGAGTCCGCCCCCCACTAGCGTCCTGCCTCCAGGAGAGAGTGCCCAACGAGCCAGTGTGGCTCATCTCAAAGAGACCCCCCGCCATGCCAGTGTTCCGCCTTCGAGAAAGAGCTCCCGGCAAGCCAGCCTGACCCCGCCCAACGAGAACTCCCCACATGCCAGGGCCCCGCTTTCGAGAAGCACTGCGGCGGACGAAATCACGCTTCCACCTTCGACACTGGGCCGGATGGTCACCGGTGCTGTCGCCGTAGCCATCCCACGCAGTATTGCCCAAGCGGCGGGCTTGATCGAGATTCGCGGCGGACGAGGTCTGATGTTTTTCACGGAACTGGATACCCTCGCCTTTGACTCCGTACTCCTCGCTGCGATCATGTGGATTGCCTTGGCGCGAAGAGCATCGCTCAAAACCCCTCTTTTCTGGTTTCTCGCTCTCCTCGCTGCTTTCGTCGGTGGTCCTCTCCTATACGCCGTTACGAATTTCGGTTCGCTCTTCCGCCTTCGAGAGATGGTTTACGTGGTTGTAGCGCTCATTCCGTTCGGGATCGTGAGCTCCCCCCAAGCCTCTGCGGAGACGCAGTCCGCAGAGCCCACCCCGATGTCTGGCGTCGAACAGGCTCCCTAGGGAATATCCTTCGTGCATTCAAAAGAAAACCGCGACGAACGGGTTATCGATGGCTTTGGCGACGAATGGAGTCGCTTCGATCAGCGCGTTCTCTCCGAGGCCGAATTGCAGGTCATGTTCGAGAGCTATTTTCAAATTTTTCCCTGGAGCGAACTTCCACCGGATGCTACCGGGTTTGACGCTGGATGTGGAAGCGGAAGGTGGGCTCGTCTCGTGGCGCCTCGTGTCGGACGCCTGATTTGTGTCGATGCCAGCGAAGCGGCTGCTGCCGTCGCGCAGGAGAACCTGAGCGCACTGCCAAATTGCGAGGTCCATACAGCGTCCATCAGTGCCATGCCGATTCCCGACGAGAGCGCCGACTTCGGCTATTCGCTGGGAGTCCTCCACCACATACCAGACACCGCGGCAGGGATCAAAAGCTGTGTGAGGAAATTAAAAGCTGGAGGGGTTTTCCTCGTTTACCTCTACTACGCGTTTGATAACAGGCCTCCATGGTTTCGTCTTCTCTGGTCAGCCACCGAGCCAGTCCGCGCGATGGTTTCCAGAGCACCTCACCCTTTGCGGTTTGCCGTGAGCCAGGTGATTGCCACCTTCGTTTACTGGCCGCTCGCGCGGACCGCACGTCTCCTCGAGCGGCTCGGTCTTTCCGTGGATGGGTTACCCCTGTCTTACTATCGAAACCGCACCTTCTACGTAATGCGAACGGATGCCCTGGACAGATTCGGCACCCGCCTGGAGAAACGCTTCAATCGAGCGGAGATCGCAACAATGATGGGAGAGGCCGGCCTGACCGATGTGCGTTTCAGCGAGTCGGCGCCATTCTGGTGCGCGGTCGGGAAGAAGCCCTCGACAAGCGGAACGCCCGCCGCCTGACCCGAGCAGCCTACGTCTTCACCTAACTACCCTCGGGCGGCTCGCCTCGCCCGACGAGTCCCACATACCCGTCGGCGGCCAGGAGAATGCACACCAGTTCCGCCGGAACGCGGTAGCGGCCGTCGGAGTCGATCTGGCTGAAACTGGTCAGGATGCCAAGCGAGAGTGCGGCGAGAAAAAGAACCAGGGGAGTGAGACCGCGATGACGGACCAGACTCAGAACCGTGCCGAGCATAAGGACTGAGATGAGAAGCATGTCGAAGATACGGTGCTTCGCCGACCAGCCATCGGAAAAAAGACCCGGCAGCCAGTAGGAAGCGAAACGGCGTGCAGCCAAAACCACATACCTTCCAGGTCTAACGCGGATGAAGTCGCCAGCCTGATGCACTTTGTAATCCCACGCCAGCTCGAGGTGCGAAGAAAACCGATCGCTGATCTCCCGGCTCTCCGCGGAGATCGGGAGCCATTCGGTCAGACTGCTGGATGAGAGCCGGGTGCTCAGCCACAGGCTTTGGGCGACAGTTGGATTCCGAAGCACACCGCGGCGAAGTGGCGTATCCATCGAGAAGAAAACAACGAGGGCTACCAATGCTCCGGCAAGTGCGGCCCAGGTGATCACGCCGGCGCGCCGCCGGCCAAAGCGGGCCGCGACGACTGCATACGCCGCGGCCGGGATGCCGACCGCGAGGACCGCGATCGAGACCGGTCGTGCGATGAGTAGTAGCGCTGCCGACAAAAGGAGACGGATCACAGGAGCAGCGCGTCGCTCTTCCGGTCGAGCCAACAGACGCGTGAGACACGCCAGGAAGAGCGACAGAAAGAAGAAGAATGATGTCTCGCTGAGAATGTAGGGAAACCAGAGAAGGAAAGAAGGCCACGCGGCGGCAACCGCGGCCGCGGCAATCGCCGCAGGAAAGAAAGTGAATTGTCGTGCCGCGTCGTACAGAAGCGCGACCGTCCCCATCGACAGCGCCAGTTGAAGAACAAAGAGATAGGGCCCGAGCGGGGCCTTCATCAGGAAACCCGGGGCGATGAGAAGCGGATAGAGCTGATGCAGCGGATAGTCCCGGAACCCCGCGAAATCACCGCCGGCCATCCCCTCGGCCCAGTTCAGATAGGAGCGGGCATCTCCCCGGATGATGGGACCGCCCAGCATCTTCCACACGATCAAGCGCAGCGCGAGAGCGAGCGCGAACAACGCCGCCTCCATCAGCCGCCTGTGAGAGTCAAGCCTTTCGAGCCAGGACTGCCGCTCCATGTTTCTCCTTTTGGGCGATCACCCGATCGTATACCTGTTCCATGCGGGCCGCGACCGAGCTCCAGGTGAGATGTTGGCGTACGACCTCGCGCCCCTTTGAACCGATCCGCTGTCGCAGCTCGGGATCCAGAATCAACATCTCCAGCGTATGAACGAGCGCGCCGTGATCGTTGGGATCGATGAACACCATGCTCTCGAGATGACGCAGCGGGACCTCGCCGTAGATACCTTCGTAAGCCCAGGCGGCCACTGGCAGACCGAGAGCCATCGCCTCGATGGCTGCCGAGCCGATCCCCTGGATGTCGATCCAATGGGTCTCCAGGCTCGATTCGCGAAGCAGTTGGAGCAGGGCCATCCGGGGCAGCTCACCGAGGAGTCGCACGGTGTCTTGAAGGTCGAGCTCGTCGATTATCCGTTGCGTGACATCGGTAAGCACTTTTCCGGCGATGTCGAGCCGCACCGGCAGGCCTTTCTTCTTCAGCTCGGCGATGGCCAGGAGCAAGTGTCGGCGATCTCTCATGTCGGTGACGTGGCCGACCGAGGCGATCCGTACGGGAGGTCCTGCTGCAGGGTGTGCGACCGGTGTGTCCAGGATCTGATCCTCGACGCAGACAGGCACGCAGTCGATCTCTGCGACTGAATAGAGGCTCTGATAGTGACGAACCAGGACGTCGTCCAGCGCGACGAGGCGATCGAACTTGCGCATGATGGCCGGTCCGAGGAAGAAGCGGTCGATGCCCCGCAGCACCATGTCGTAGATGGCTGACGTGGGATGACCAATGCGCGTGTGGATCGAGCAGACCGCCGGAATGCCGAGTGTGCGTCGTGCTTGCACTGACAGAAGCACCGAGTCGAGGAGATGCCCAGTCTGATGGATCATCTCGATCCCTTCCTGGTTGAGGATCTCGCGCGTCCGGCGCCAGTTGCGACGGTTGGCCATCAAATAGAACTGGTCAAAATTCAAAAAGAGCCGGAGGCGGGGAAAGTGAAAGGTTGGAGGCAACCGGTAGACTCGCGCCGGGCCTAAGGCTTCGACAGACTCCTCTTTCAAACCGGGCCCGCACGTGATCACGATGACTTGATGGCCCCGTGCCGAGAGGGCTCTCACGGCCTCGAGGACCCAATAGGAACTGCCCGTCTGAATCGGGGGAAAGAGATTGGTGATGAAGGCGATTCGCATCGCTCACTCTGCCTGCGCTTCTCGTCGGCGCAGAAAGGGAAGCCGCAGCCTGGCCATGCCGGGGATGAATATCGACAAAGAGTGCTCCTGCTGCGAATTTCGAAGTGAGAGATGCCCCGCGGCCGCTGAGCCGGAGACGGACGGAAACCAGGCGGAGTCTAACAGAATGAAAGCCACCAGACAGCGCATCCGATGGAGTGAAGAGATCGCCCCGCGCTCGCCCCTGTCGACTTCGCTATAATCTCCCACTCGCAGAGGTTATTGATGTCTCAGGTTCCCGAGAGCGTTCACATTACGTTGTACCAACCGAACGTCGGTCCGACGACGCATGTGCTGGAGGCTCCGACCGTCACTCTCGGTCGATCCAGCGATTGCACGGTTCCCATCAAGGACCGGTTCCTCTCGCGCCACCACGCCGAACTGATCAAAAACGGCAACGGCTGGATCCTGCATGACTGCGGTAGTGCCAACGGCACATTCCTCAACGGGGCGCGCATCGAAAAGGATGTGGAGCTTCGACGGGGTGACCGGATTGCGTTCGGCGATAGCGAGATCGTCTTCGACAGCGAGTCCTCCTCCGGTTCCCATTCGCTTTCAGTACACGACTCCGACGCCAGCTCGGAGGTCTCGATCCCGATTCACGACCTCGAGAAAGAGGCTTCAGCAGATCGTCAGGCGGCCCGGCTTCGCATCCTAAATGACCTGGCGCTGGAGCTCATCGAGGATCGACCGCTCAATGAATTGTTCGACTTCATCCTCGATCGCGTCATGAAGCTGCTGAGCCCCTCTCGAGCCGCGATCGCATTGCTCGAGGAGGATCGCAAGACCTTCCTCTCCGTAAATCTGCGGCGCCGTGACGGAACGGACACGACCGACCTCACCATCAGCCGCACCCTTCTGGCTGAGGTGGTCGATGAGAAGAAGGTCGTCTCATTTCTCGATGTCTCGGAAAACGAGAAACTGGGACGGGCCATGTCGATCATCAGTCAGAGCATCCGTTCGGCGATCTGCGCACCTCTCGTAGTCGGCGACGCGGTGCGAGGCATCCTCTACGTCGACTTCCTCCTCTCGCAACCCCAGGTCAGCTCCGACGAGCTGCGTCTGCTGGGGCAGATCGCGCGCTTCGCGGCCGTGAAGCTCGAGACCACGAGGCTGCGTGAAGAGGCCTACGCCAAACAGAAAATGGACGAAGAGCTCCGCACCGCCTACGAGATTCAGAGCCGCCTGCTTCCGAGCAGTCCGCCCGTCGTCGAGGGTTTCGATTTTGCGGGGGTCAATCACCCCTGCCGCACCGTGAGCGGCGACTATTACGACTTCGTCGTGCAGCCCGACGGTCGCATCTACTTTGTGATCGCCGACGTGAGCGGCAAGGGAATCACCGCCGCGCTGGTAATGGCCAGCCTAGCCACGGCTTTCAACATCTTCACGCGAACGAACCCGACTCCGGCGCAGCTCGTCCGTGAGTTGAACGTGACGCTGTGCCCGAAGCTCTCCCCGCGAAAGTTCGTCACCCTGTTCGCGGGACTTCTGGACCCGGTGTCGGGGGTCATCGAGTACACCAACGCCGGCCACGTGCCTCCCCTGCTGCTGACCGCTTCCGGGGTCAGCGAACTGCGCGAGACCGACATGGTCGTCGGCCTCTTCGCCACCTCCACCTACCATGATCAGAAAGTTAAGCTGGAGCCGGGAGACTCACTGATTCTGTTTACCGACGGAATCGTCGAAGCGGAAAACAGTGATCAGGTCGAACTGGGTATATCCCCTGTGCTCGAAATCATCGCCCCATTGCATCGCTCCCCGCCGATGGCTCTCCTGGAGCGTATCGAGCAACGGGTCCGTGAGCATGCCGGCGGAGCTCCAGCAGGAGACGACATCACCCTGCTGGCCCTCACCCGTAGCATCTAGCGAGGCGGCGCCTCATACACGAGGCCGGGCACGGGAGCGGGCACGGACACGGGCATTGGAAAGTCAAAACCCAAAGACGGGCGAGAGGAGAATTACGATCCGCCGTGCCCGGATTTTCGCTTTTGACTTTCCCGTGCCCGTGCCAGCTCCCGCGCCCGGCCCTTTGAATTACTTCTTCCCGAAAAGAGATTTGTACTGGCCGTAGCCTTCCTGCTCGAGACGCTCGGCGGGGATGAAGCGCAGCGACGCCGAGTTCATGCAGTAGCGCTGGTGCGTCGGTGCCGGACCATCATTGAAAACATGTCCGAGGTGGGAGTCGGCATGCTTGGACCGCACTTCAGTACGCGAGCTGAAGAGACCGTTGTCCACGCGAGTCACGATGTCTGCTGGCTCGAGTGGCCGCGTGAAACTGGGCCATCCCGTCCCGGACTCATACTTGTCTTTGGAGCTGAACAGCGGCTCACCCGAAACGACGTCGACATAGATGCCAGGCAGGTGGTTGTTCCAGTAGGTGTTACTGAAGGGACGCTCCGTGTCGGCATGCTGCGTGACGGAGTACTGCAGGGGTGTAAGTCGCTTCCTGAGCTCGGCATCGGACGGCTTGCTGTACTTTTCAGTGGAAGGCGCTTTCGGCGCCGCGGCTGATGGCGATGAGGAACGTCCAGACGCCTCATGTACGAACAATCCCAGGGCCGCGACTGCAGTCAGAGTTGCAACGGTGAAAGAAAGCGGGTTTTTCATAGTCTCTCCAAACAAGAATTGTCAGCTCGAAAATTCGGGTCACCAGTAGTCCCGGCGACGCCTCGACTGCTATCTTCTTACGTCCGAAATCATCGATCGGATCGGTGTATCGTTCCACAAAAGCGAACTCAACGGAGACGAGCGATATGGAACTGATCGTAGGCACGAGCGGTTACAGCTACAAGGAATGGAAGGGGAACTTTTACCCCGAGGACCTTGCCGCTTCGAAGATGCTTTCCTGGTACGCCGGCCGTTTCCGCGGGGTCGAGATCAACAACTCTTTTTACCGTATGCCGGTGGTGAAGACGGTGGAGCAGTGGGGTTCCCAGGTCGGTGATGCCTTTCGTTTCGCCATCAAGGCTCCGCAGCGAATCACCCATCAGAAGCGGCTGGTCGATACTGCGGACGATGTCCGTTATCTCTTCGAGACCGCCGCGGTGCTGGGAGAGAAGCTCGGTCCGGTACTGTTTCAGTTGCCCCCGTTCTTCCGAAAAGATACAGGAAGACTCAGAGACTTTTTAGCGGCTGTTCCGCAAGAGCCCGAGGTAGCGTTCGAGTTCCGCCATGCCTCGTGGTTCGACGAGGAGGTTTACGACGTTCTGCGGGACTTCAACGTAGCGCTCTGTGGGGCCGACACAGACGATGCGCCCCTGGCCGACCAGCAGACTGTGGCGACGAGTGACTGGGGTTATCTTCGCTTGCGCCGGCTGGAATACACAGCCGGCGACCTTCAGCGTTGGGGAAAACGGATCGAGGAGATGAACTGGAAGCGGGCTTACGTCTTCTTCAAACACGAAGACGAGGGAAAGGGACCGCAGTTCGCGGCGGAGTTTGAGAGGCAGCTGAGAGAGGCAGCTTCTAGCTTCTAGCTTCTAGCTTCTAGCTTCTAGCTTCTAGCTTCTAGCTTCTAGCTTCTAGCTTCTAGCTGTCGATCGTACCAGCGGCCCCGATGCTCGGAGCAAGCCAGGTCTCTACATAGCTTCTAGCTAGAAGCTAGCAGCTAGAAGCTAACAGCTGCCTCTCTCTCAGTGCTCCGGTGCAACTCCCCACAGTTCTTTGAGTCGCTGGTCGCGGCCGCAGTTGTATCGGTAGAACTTGTAGCGGACCGGGTTCTTCAGATAGTACTTCTGGTGATAACCCTCAGCCGGATAGAAGGTGCCGGCCGCAACGACCTCGGTATAGATACGACCAATCTTGTTGGCTTTCTCAATGGCCAGGATCGACTCGTCGATCTGTTTTTTCTGCGTTGCGTCGTGATAGAAAATCGCCGTCCGGTACTGGTTGCCGTGATCGCAGAACTGCTGATCCGTCACGGTGGGATCGATGCTGTGCCAGTAGACGTCGAGCAGCCTGGCATACGAGACTTTGGTCGGATCGTAGACCACCTGAATCGACTCGGCATGACCAGTGCCGCCTTCAGAGACTTCCTCGTAAGTCGGACTTTTCTTCTGTCCTCCGGTGTAGCCAACGGTCGTGGAGATCACGCCGGGAAGGCGGTCGAACGGGGGCTGCATGCACCAGAAACATCCACCGGCAAAGGTGGCAACAACAGCGTGGTTTGCGGCAGGCTTTGGTTGCGCCGGGGCAGCCTGGGCGCAGCCGAGAGCGACGAGGCTGATCAGAAACAGAGAGATGATGATGTTCTTCATTTTCGAGTGAGTTCCTTTCGTAAGCTCGATCAACATACGTCGGTAAGAGTCGCGTGGATGTCACTAATGTGCAAAGGGGCTGAGTCTTCCAGGCTAAGCGGATGTGAAGTCTCGCGCCACTGCTCCCACATCAGAATCTTAGTCCCATGGCAAAGCGGACCCTGCGGCGCCAAGGAGTTCCCGTGCCATGAAAGCCGCTTTCGCCGACCTGGATAGCGACATTTTCTGTGAACACCGAGGGGAGCGGGCGCCTCGCCCGCTCACGTAGAACAGATCGGCATTGCGATCAAATGCAATGAGTGCGGGCGAGGCGCCCATACGCCTCGGTCATCTCCAATGAAGGGATGCACCGACCCGCTCAGGTAGGAGTGGGAACCTTCTCGATGGAATTGAGCTCGCGAAGATCGACACCGACAAGCCCGCCGTCGGCCTTCAGGAGCATGCTCCTGAAACGAACGCCGCAGAGGACTTCGTCGCCTTTATAGGAAGATCGCGTGTGCACGTTCTGGGAGAACGTCTCATCAAAGCCGGTCAGAAGGATGAGGAACTCCGACTCTGTCCTTCGCAACTCTTCCGGAGTCACACCATACAGCGGACTGTCCGCGTCGATAGGGTGAACCACTGTCCAGGAGAGCGGAAAAAACGTCACCCGGTCGCGCTCCAGTCGAAGTTGTTTGAACTCACGGTCCGTCCCCTCCCCGCCTCGCTTCCAGCGGCTCAGAAGTACCTTTGCTCCCAGCTCGACAATCTGATTGTTCTTCTGATTGGCTATGCGAAACATGAAGGCGGTGATGTCGTTATAGGGCGTGATCACGGCGTGCTCGCTGAACAGAATCTGTGCCGTCGGCCGCGAGAAACGGGCGAACATGATGCCTGCAGCGAAGGCGAACCCCAGCAGGCCGATGAGGGACTCGATCGTAACGACGATGTTGGCCGCGAGGGTCCTCGGAGTCACGTTGCCATAGCCGATTGTGGCCAGCGTATGAACGCTAAAGAAGAAAGTCTGGCCGAATCGATGGGCCAGAGTGCCCCCGGTCACGCCGTTGAGGGCGTCGGGCCCGCAGCCGATGAGAACGGCCGCGAAGACTGCGTTGAGCGAAAGGTAACTTCCAACCACAAGTCCCAGAAAGAAGGGCCAGCTGATGGTCAGCATCCAGTGGTACAGCGACAGCGACTGCCAGAGTCCCAGCCCCTGCCGGCGGACGTTGAAGCTGCCATCGCGATTCAGAAAGCGGCCGCGCGTCTCGCGGGCAACGACTGGCCCGAATCCGAGGTCTGAGTTTGGATCCTCCACCGCCGCGCGGACGGCGGATGGTAGTGATACGGTGACTTCGTCGGCACTCATAAGGTTTTATCCTAACGCAGAACCAGGTGGGCGTACTTCTCTGGAATCACCTGATATGCTCCGGAATTGAAAATTGAAAAAACAAAAAAGAGCGGTTGTCATCCTGAGCCGTCGCGGCGAAGGATCTTTGGTGACATCACCGCGGTGTACATTGACGACCGCGCACGTGTCACCAAAGATCCTTCGGTCGCACTTACTCCTTTCTGGTCCTTTTTTTTCGCGCGTGCTCCCTCAGGATGACAACGTTCCTCAACCCTCTGCATTCTGCATTCACCATTCCGCATTCTCTTAGCCTAGACTTGTCGCACAACATCACATGAATACACCGAGCGCGCCTGGCGCGCGGAAGACGATTCTCGACGCGATCACCGGCGATTTTCGCGTTCTGGCGGGAGGCCCGCTTCCGTTGGGCGTCAGCCAGACCGCGACGGGATTGAACTTCGCCCTCTTCTCCGAGCACGCCTCGGCAGTGTCGCTCGTGCTCTTCACTTCCGGCCAGCACGATCCCATCCTGGAATTGCCGCTCGATCCCGATCACAATCGAACGGGATTCATCTGGCATATCGAGGCCGCCGGACTGCATACCGGAACGCGTTATGGCTGGCGAGTCGCCGGCCGCACCGGTCCGCTCGACAAGTTCGACTCTTCCATCGTGCTCATCGACCCCTACGCGCGTGCCCTCACCGGCGGCAGCCACTGGGGTGACAGCTACCGCAGGTCAGGCGACGCCGAGTCCAGCGAGACCCGCCGTCGCTCCATCTTCGTCAGCCGCGAGTTCGACTGGCAGCACATCCGGAAGCCGCGTATCGATCCCAGCCAGCGCGTCATCTACGAGGTTCACCTTCGCGGCTTCACCAAGGACCCCTCCTCCCTCGTCGTCGCGCCGGGAACGTACGAGGGCTTCATCGAGAAAATCCCCTACCTCAAGGGCCTCGGGATTACGACCATCGAGCTGCTTCCGGTGTACGAGTTCGAAGAGGACATGCCGGGTAAGACCAACCCGTTCACCGGGGAGATCCTGAAAAATTTCTGGGGCTACCAGCCCATCAGCTTCTTTGCTCCCAAAGGAGCCTATGCCGCGAACGGCCGCAACGGCCAGCAGGTCGATTCGTTCAAGACTCTCGTCCGCGAGTTGCATCGAGCCGGTCTCGAAGTCTTTCTCGACGTCGTCTTCAACCACACCGCCGAGGGCAGCGGCGGCCCCAACGACATCACCTATTCATTTCGCGGCCTCGACAACTCCGTCTACTACATTCTCGATTCCGAAACCGGGGCCTACCGCGACTTCTCGGGTTGCGGCAATACCTTCAACTGCAATCAACCGGTGGTGCGCGAGCTGATTCTCGACGCTCTCCGCTATTGGGTCTCGGAGATGCACGTCGATGGATTTCGTTTCGACCTGGCCTCGATCCTCGGGCGAGGCGAGGATGGATCGATCCTCGCCAATCCTCCCTTGATTGAGCGTATCGCCGTCGATCCTGTCCTCGCCGACACGACCGTGATCGCCGAGGCTTGGGACGCGGCCGGCGCCTACCAGGTCGGGAGCTTTCCTTCGGGAGGGCGTTGGGCAGAGTGGAATGGACCCTTCCGCGACGATGTCCGGCAATTCTTCCGCGGACAGAGCACGCCCGACAAACTGGCCACGCGCCTGAGCGGAAGTTCCGATCTCTATCAGAAACCGGGGCGGACCCCGCTGCACTCGGTAAACTTCGTGACCTGTCACGATGGCTTCACCCTTCGAGACCTCGTCTCCTACGATCACAAGCACAACGAGATGAACGGCGAGAACAACGCCGATGGATCTAACGACAACTTCAGCTGGAATTGCGGTGTCGAGGGTGACAGCGACGATCCTGCGGTCGAGGATCTCCGTCAGCGGCAGATGCGAAACTACCTGACTATCCTTTTCCTCTCGCAGGGCGTCCCGATGCTTCTGGCCGGGGACGAGATGGGACGGTCGCAGAGGGGCAACAACAACTCCTACTGTCAGGACAACGCCATCAGCTGGATCAATTGGGGCCTTGCCGAGAAAAATGCAGGACTGCTGCGCTTTACGCGTGAGCTCATCGCCCTTCGCAGGGAACGCTCTATTCTGAGGAGGACGGCATTCCTGACGGGCCGCCCCGATCGCGATTCACGTCCCGACGTGTCGTGGCATGGCCTCCGGCTCGACGAGCCTCAGTGGGGAACGAGTAACCGCGTTCTGGCCATGCACCTGGCCGGCGATCGTGATCTCTACCTGGCCGTCAACGCCTGGAGTGACCCGCTGGAATTCGAGATTCCTGCTCCGGGTGCCGGTCAGCAATGGCGCGAGCTCATCGACACGAGCCGCCCGTCCCCCTCTGATTTTCTCACCGCGCGTGATGAGAGGATTCCCCTCGGCTCGTGGCGAAGCGTCCAGCCGTACTCCTGCCTGGTACTCTCGGGAGAGCGCTGAGGAGACGCGCGGCGGAACGAAAAGCGCATTGGCTTCCTGCGATTTCCGAGCTTTTTGATCGCTCTCCCGCCACCCCGGATGCCCGGTGGACACGTCGCACTCAGCGCGCGAAGGCGCGCGGTAGACCTGTAGCACCGGGCGTGAGCCCGGTGTTCCGCTGACGCCCTTGCCAGATTTGCTTTCAATTCGGGAGCCCGGGAAGGCGGGCGACACATCGCGGCGAACCGTCTGTCGCCCGCCTTCGCGGGCTGAAGGAAAAACAGAGAAATGAATAACGCGCGCTTCGGGCCGTTCACCGGGCTTACGCCCGGTGCTTCAGGTCTACCGCGCGCCTTCGCGCGCTGCACTTCGGTGCGACGCGAGAGATCTCGCCACGCACTTAGATCAAAGTCTCCTAATCGCGCACTGAAGCTCAACTTCCTCAGCACGAAGGGCAGGCATAGACCCCTTCCAACCAATGATGGCAAGATATTTGTAGAAAATTTCTTTCGCTGAACTCTTCGCGGAGGATTCCTGAGAATTGTACAGTGACCGATAAATTCGAAAAGAGAGTCTTGATCGTCGAAGACGAGGACGGCATCCGCAGCCTGCTTTTCACCGTGCTTCGACGAAGGAACGTTGATGTCGACCTCGCCCGCGACGGAGTTGACGCCGTGGAGAAGCTCTCCCGCTGCAACTATTCGCTGATCCTGCTCGATCTGATGATGCCGCGCATGAGCGGCTGGCAGTTGCTCGAGTACATCGGCGAAAAGATCGATCCGGAAAAACGCCCGATCGTCATCGTCATGACGGCCGGGTTCGATCAGGGGAACCTCGATCCTCGCATCGTGATGAGCGTCATCAGGAAACCCTTTGACCTGCAGCTTCTGACCGAGGTCGTCCTGGCCTGCCTGAAAAGTCTCCCAGGCGCAATGCAACTCGAGTCGTGCCCTCTGCCCGACTCGGCGTCGATTCGGCCCACTTCCTGAGGCCGCTTGATGGCACGCTCTTTAATCTCAAGGATCCTTGAATGGAGGCAACATGGAAGGTCAGAAACGGATTCTCATCGTCGAGGGCGATGACGCCCTCCGGACAATGCTTTTTACGATCCTCCGGCATCAGCCGCTGGACGTCGATACCGCGACCACCTACGACGAGGCAATGCAACACATCGCGCAGTGCGACTACGCAGTAATCCTCGTCGATCTGACACTATCCTCCGGGATCAATGGCCCTGCCTTCGTTCAGCAATTCGGGGCGAAACGCCCTGACGCGACGAGCTTCATCATCGGCGTCACCGACGAACCGGGCGGCAAGTTCGCAGGGACCGGCGTCCACGTTCTGTTTCAGAAACCCTTCGAGATCGGTAGTCTGGCCGAAGCAATCCGTGAGTGTGCACGGATCATCCCGCCGTCTGATGACATCGAGCCTTCCTGCCCGCCACCGGAGAGTGCAGGAAATCCGATTCTCGACGAGAGCAGATCTTTCCATTTGAACTGACCTCCGGCCAGTGCGCTGACGTTCCATCTCCTGTATGATTCGCGCGCGCCTACATGACCGACGACCTGATATCTGTTCTCGTCATTGAAGACGAGCCCCTCAGCCGCAAGCTGATCTTTCACATGCTCCGTGAGGCCGGCTATCACGTCGAAGTCTCGGCGGATGGCAATGACGCCCTCGAACGGTTGAAGAAGGAACAATTCGCGGTCCTGCTTCTCGATCTGAAAATGCCGCGACTCGACGGAATCATGGTCACCGAACAACTCGGCCGTACACATCCCGAACTGTTGGCGCGCACGATCATCATGACGGCCTTCCCCGATTTCCTGAAGGAGATCGACCACGACGCGATCTTCGGCGTACTCAAGAAACCGTTTACCCCAGATACGCTGCTCAGCGCAGTAGAACGCTGCGCAGCGCTTTAAGACCGGGCCTCGGTGCGCAAGATCAAAGCGAAGGGCAGGCTTCTCGGCCTGTTCGCCGGGGCGCTGGCAGCAGGACTCACCGTCGAAGTTGCCGCTCGCGTCAATGTGCGCCGAGAACGCCGCTCACGGGCATACCTCGGGGATAGACTCTATTTCGAATCCATCGGGAGAGGCCGTCCCATTCTTCTCATTCCTGGTTTTCAGGGGTCGACGCGGTACTGGCAAAAGAGTGTTGCCGCGCTTGGCGCGAACCAGCAGCTCATTCTGATCGATCCGCTCGGATTCGGCCGTTCCCCCTGGCCCGACATCGACTACACCCTCGAGGATCATCTCGGTGCCATTCACCGGACGATGATGAGCCTGCAACTCACCGAGCCCTTTTTGATCCTGGCCCACTCATTTGGCTGTCTGCTGGCGACTTTTTACGCGAGCAGATATCCAGGTGAGGTCGAAGGGTTAGTCCTGATGGGCGCACCCGTTTTCAGGAATGCAGACGATGCCCGCCTGCGCGTGGCGGCAATGTCGCCCATGGCGGCGATGTTCGCCCTGCACCCATGGATCGCCTCGGAAAGCTGCAAAGTCATCTGTGCGACGAGACCTGCCGTTCAGGCCTTTTCTCGATGGATTCCAAGCCAGCTTCCACCGGAAGTCGTAAGCGATTCGGTCCTTCACTACTGGAAATCTGTCGACGGAACCCTGAGAAACGTGCTGTTCGGAAAATCGATCGAGTCAGCGCTGGCGGGAATCCATTGCCCTACGACGTTCATCCAGGGATCCGACGACCATGTAACGACGCTCGATCGCATCCACCAAGCGGCAAGCCTCTGCGGCGCCTCGGTGAGACAGACCGGAGACAATCACCAGAGCTATCTCGCCCGCAGCCTGCCGATCATTCTCGAAGAGCTGAATCGGGCAGCACCTCAGTATTAAGCCCAGCCCCGCGAACACGTCGGGCCAGCGCGCGAAGGCGCGCGGTAGACCTGTAGCACCGGGCGTGAGCCCGGTGATGCCGCGAGCCGCGCTTCGTAAGTCGATCTTCTCGTTCCGGAGCCCGCGGAGGCGGGCGGCAGATCGCGGGGGGATCGTCTGTCGCCCGCCTTCGCGGGCTGAAGAATAAAAAAAAGTGGATCAACACCGGGCTAACGCCCGGTGCTACAGGTCTGCCGCGCGCCTTCGCGCGCTGCACTCTGCCGCCACGCGAGACTCGCCGTGCACTAGATCAGAGTTTCCAGATCGCTCACCGGAAAGCTGAACTCCCTCAGCTCGCGGATGCGTGGCCCGGCAACCAGGTTCCACACCGCCAGCGTCGCCACATCGAGGACGCAGTAAAGAAGACCCACACCGAAGGGAGGATTCCCCGAGTGAAGGTGCAAAGCGCCTATCTCCGGAGCCCACCGCCAGTTCCCGATCGAGGTTCCCACGATCTCCAGAGCCAGCGTATACAGGAAGCAAACTGATAGGAGGAACCGGTTCCGCGATCGAAAGATCATCGCCATGACGATGAGCCACCAGAGAAAACCCCACTGATCCTGAACGCTCCAGAGACAGGACAGGGCGGTCAGCGAGCCCAGCACGACGACGAGCTTCCACACCCGTTCGCGACAAATGGCACATCGAAAAGCGTCGTTTGTCCGTATTGCAAAAGCGTAGAAAACGCCGTGACCGACCGGGACGAACAGAGGGATGAATCCGTCTCGATAGGAGTACAGGTGCAAAAGAGAGGACAGAACGATCTCACCGGTCAGAGCGATGACAATGGCGACGCCGATCTGTGCGGGCGCAAGCGAAGACCTTCGCGCCGTCATCACCAGAAAAAC
>DASZZV010000387.1:0-15251 GCA_035544835.1 Thermoanaerobaculia bacterium | reverse complement strand
TTCTCAGTGGCAGCGCGCACGCTGTCCCTTGCTCAGGATGACAAGACGTTGACAGGCCGCTTCTCAAACGGGAAACTGACCCGACATGATCGTGCGTTGGTGGAAATTCGTTCTCCTCGCTTTTGCACCGTTCGCGATCGCCTGTAATTTTCTCCACCTCGGGGCCGTGCCCCTGTTCCTTCTCTCGGCGCTGGCCGTCATTCCTTTGGCCGCCTTTATCGGTGAGAGCACCGGCCACCTTTCCCGCCACCTCGGGCCGAGCTCGGGTGCCTTGATCAACGCTACGTTCGGTAATCTGGCCGAGATGATTATCGCCATCTTCGCCGTGCGCGCCGGGCTGCTGGAGGTGGTCAAGGCATCTCTCACCGGGTCCATCCTCGGCAATCTGCTCTTCGTCGGCGGCCTGTCGATGCTGGTGGGCGGATGGAAACGCGACTCGCAGAAATTCAATCAGCTCGCTTCCGAGGCCAGCGCAGGCCAGATGGTCGTGGCCGTGGCGGCGCTGCTGATTCCGGCGCTTTTTTTCCGGACCGGGGGAGGAGCGTCTCACCCCGAGCTGATGCACGAGGTCTCGGTCGGAACGGCCATCATTCTTCTCGTCACCTACGGCTGCGGACTCTGGTTCACGTTCCGCACGCATCAGCACCTGCTGGGTAAAGCCTCCCATGAGCCGGCTCATGACGAGGAAGAGTTGTGGCCGATGAAGCGAGCCATCATCACTCTCGTCGCGGCGAGTGTGGTCATGGCCTTCGTTGCCGAGGGACTGGTGCACGCCGTGGAGGAAGTCGGCCATCGCTTTGGGCTGAATGAGGTTTTCATGGGCGTTGTCGTCCTGGCCATGGTTGGAAATGCCGCCGAGAACTCCAGTGCGGTTCGCTTCGCCGCCCGCGACCGGATGGATCTGGCACTGAACATCGTGACGCAAGCCAGCGTCCAGATCGCGCTCTTCGTTACCCCAATCCTGGTGCTGCTCTCTTTCCCGCTCGGTCACCCTCTCGATCTGGTTTTCACTACCTTCGAAATCCTCGCCCTGACTCTCGCCGTGTCGATCGTTGCCTACCTCGTTTTGGACGGAGAGACGAACTGGTTCGAGGGTGTGCAGCTACTGGCGCTGTACACGATGATTGCGGTGGCGATCTTTTTCATCCAGTAGACGCTCATCGGAGTGGCGACATCCTGTCGCCTGGCTCGGCGGCGTCCCGCGCCGCCGCCCTGTAGGATTTCGACTCGTTCGAGAGAACGGCGGCGCGGGGCGCCGCCGCGGCAAAGATGCCGCCACTCCGGCTGCGGGTAGAATGAACGCGCCCTCCGACTTGTTTTTCCTTTTGTCATGGCTATTACCGAGACTGCCCTCGGCGACGCGCTCGCCAGCCGCACGACGGAGGGCGTGCTTTACGAGAAGCTCGACAACAACGCGCTTCGCTGTTTCGCCTGCGGACATCGCTGCCGCATCCAGGAAGGGATGGCCGGCGTCTGCAAGATCCGATACAACGAAGGGGGGATCCTCCGTGTGCCGCGAGGCTACGTTGGCGCACTGCAGGTCGATCCCATTGAGAAGAAGCCGTTCTTCCACGCTTACCCCGGTGCGAAAGCTCTCTCATTCGGAATGCTCGGCTGCGATTACAAGTGTGGCTACTGCCAGAACTGGATGACCTCCCAGACGCTGCGCGATCCGGTCTCCGGAGTTCAGCCCACCGACCTCGAGCCGGCAGATATCGTAAAACTGGCCCGGCGTCACGGCGCCCGCGTCATCACCTCCACCTACAACGAGCCGTTGATTACATCGGAGTGGGCGGTCGAGATCTTCAAGGTCGCGAAACGCGAGGGCTTCGTCTGCTCCTACGTCTCCAACGGCAACGGAACGCCCGAGGTGCTCGATTACATCGCCCCTTACGTCGATCTGTACAAGGTCGATCTGAAGAGTTTCAGCGAGCGCAACTATCGTCATCTCGGCGGGCATCTGCAGCCGGTACTCGACACCATCAGAAGTTTGCACGAGCGAAAAATCTGGCTCGAGATTCTGACTCTGGTGATCCCAGGCTTCAACAGCTCGGACGAGGAACTGACGCAAATCGCCGAATTCATCGCCGGCGTCAGTGTCGATATCCCGTGGCACGTCACCGCTTTTCACAAGGACTACAAGATGACTGAGAACGACAACACCGACGTCAATACGCTCCTGCGTGCCTACGAGATCGGTTGTCGGGCCGGCCTTCATTACGTTTACCCGGGCAACATTCCGGGAGGTTTTGGTGATCTGGAAGGAACCCACTGTCCGAACTGCAGCAAGGTCGTGGTCGGCCGGATCGGATTCCGCGTGATCTCGAATGATCTTCGCGAAGGGAAGTGTCCCGACTGCGCCACGGTGATCCCCGGGGTGTGGGGATAAGGGGATCAGTCGTTGGGTGCTTGTCATCCTGAGCCGGGAAACGCCGCTGCGTCGCCGATGAGGAGGAAACGTACTTGTCATCCTGAGCCGCCGCGGCGAAGGATCTCCAGTGGCAGGATCTGAATTTCAGATCGCTTTATCTTGAGATCCTTCGCCGCGGCGGCTCAGGATGACAAGCACGCAACCGTGACCGATTAAGGGAAACATTCGAGGCCGGACATCCGACATCTGACATCTGACATCCCTCCTACTACAATGCGCCAGCCATGACCGACTTCGTAATGGTGGCTAACGTCCTGGACGTACCGCTGAACAGTGCGCGGGCTTTCGAGCTGGCAGGGCGTAAGATCGCCGTCTATCACACTCCCAAAGGGTTTTTCGCCAGCGACAACTCCTGTCCACATCGTGGTGGACCGCTTGCCGAAGGGGACATCATGGGCGGCGAGATCGTTTGCCCGTGGCACCTGTGGTCCTTCGATATCGAGACGGGCGTGAACAGCGGAATCCCTGAGCTGTCGCTGGTCAGGCATGATGTGAGAGTCGAAAACGACGCGATCCTGGTCCGAGTCCATCCGGTCGTGACCGAAGAGGAGATGCATTGAATCCAAGGGCGCTGAGGTCGATCGACCTGCATTCCGACGCAGGCCGGATCGAAGGGCTGTACCGCGATATCGAGACGCCGGTTGCGGTGGCAGTCATTTGCCATCCTCATCCGCTTTTTGGTGGGACGTTTCACAACAAGGTCGTCTTCCGTGCCGCGCGAGGACTGGAGAGAGCCGATGTGGCCACGATCCGATTCAACTTTCGCGGCGCCGGGGCGAGTCAGGGAAAGCACGACGCCGGAGTCGGGGAGGAGCGGGACTTCGATGCCGCTCTGAACTGGATCGTGGCTCGACATCCGGGCTTGCCCGTTTTCGTCGGCGGTTTCTCGTTCGGGTCGTGGGTCTCCACCCGCGCTGGCTGTTCCCGCGCGATCGTCGACGCGATGTTTCTCATCGGCGCGCCCATCAACAAGTATGACCTCGGCTATCTCCGCAATTGTGACAAGCCACTGCTGCTGATTCAGGGCTCCGAAGATGAGCACGGCGACGCCGAGAAACTCGGCGTCCTCGCCGCTGCATGCAAGGAAGCAGAGCTGATTGTCGTCGCCGGCGCCGATCATTTCTTCAAGGATCAGGTCGAGGTCGTCGAAGAGACGATCATGGACTGGGCGAACCGGATCGTGGCGGAGAGGCGAATTGAGAATTGAGAATTGGGAATTGAGAAAGGGATCCCGGCATCACCGGGCCCTTGTCTTTATTTCTCAATTCTCAATTCTCAATTCTCAATTCGCCTCTCTCTACTTCAGATTCTTCAGCCGCGACTTAGCCTGACCGTTCTCCGGATCCATCTTCATGACGTCTTCGTAGCAGGCTTGGGCGCGCGAGGCCAGGCCGTGGGCTTTGTACAAGTCGCCGAGAGAGATCAGGGCCTCGATGTGGTTGGGGTTGATCGAGACCGCTTTCTGAAGGCTATCCATCGCGTCGCGTCTCCAGCGAGGGTTCCGCTGCTGGCAACTCCCGAGCAGGAACCAGGCCTCGGCATGTTCCGGAGCGTAGTCGACGGCCTGGCGGAGAAGGACGATGGCGCCGTAGTAATCGCCCTTTATGCTGAGCTCTTCGGCGTGGCGATAGTTCTGTTCAGCGATGGAACGCCGGGTGATCTTCTGTTGCATCGACAAGTCGTCCCTCTTGTCGGTGGGATGCATCAGCAGCCTGTCGTACTCCTGTCGTTTGAGAGCATTGTTGAGAACCGATAGTGCCTCGTCGGCTCTCCGCTGGATGATCGTCAGCGACTCCCGCACCACTGCTGGATATCTGGCGGGGTCGTAGTTTCTCTTCATCTCTTCGACCTTCAACGCGATCTGCCCGCGAGTAGCCGCTCGAGGAAGGTCGAGAAACTGATAGAAATCGAGCGTCCCGGCCCGCTTGGCCAGTCCCACGGCGTGAAGCGAGCGTTGATCCCCGCTGCCGAGCGCGGCCAGAATGGCGAGATCCTTCTGCGAATCATCCTCGACCTCATGCCGCTGAGGCGCTTGCTGCTCTATGACAGCAGCAACAATCCCCAGCGTCAGCATCATTACCATCGTCTTCGCGGCAATGCCGGACTCGGTCGATGAGCGCTTCAGAAAACTCTCTATGGCCTCATGGGGCTGGAGAGAAGCAGCGAGCCGTGCCTCGGCAGGGGAGAAGGGCAGCGAGTGAAGCTCGTATCTCGCGCTTTTGACCTGATCGATGACCCTCTTGATGTCTCCAAGACCTCTCCGGAGGACAAGGCCGTTCGAGATCGAACGTATGCCTTCGATGACCAGCGCGGCCGTCGATTGAAGAAACATTCGACGCTCCGGGTCGATTGGCGTCTCCTCGGAAAAGGCCATCGTTCCTTCATCGAGGGAGAACAAAGGGATGGTCAGCGACGTAATCCATTCCCGCATAAGGGATTGGCGCGCCGAAGGTGGAACGAAGTCGGTCTCGAAAAAGCGGAGCACGATCTCGGTCGGATCGGCTGTCTCGAGCGAGCCGGCCTGATGGTGACTGATGACCCCCTTAGCCTCCAGAAAAGCCGAGAGGGACTCTTCCGGTGCTGAGGAATGAGTGAGAACCAGTTCACCTTGAGCCCAATAGAGAGCTTTTCGATTTTTCCCATGGAGTATCGACAGCACGCCGCTGGAGCGGTTACTGAGGATCTCACCGATCACGTTTGTGAACGGGGTGATTTCGATTCTCTCAAGACTCAAGCGACAATCCCGACGACTAGTATGGAGTAACGATTCGAACGAACAACGAGAAAGACGGTCGAATATATAGCACAGCAGGAACAGTCGGGACGGCACGGCTGTTGCGAACCAGGGATGAAAATGAATCGTATTGCAACTCTTACGCTTGCCGGATCACTGGTGGCCTTCTCGAGCTTCGCTCAGGCACCGCAGCCCGATCCTTACTCTTTCCTGGTGGCCCGACTCGCTGCTGACGAGGGCGACTTCACGCGGGCGCTCAGCTTGATGGATCGACTCGTCGCCGCTCAACCCCGCGATCCGGTCCTGCGCTATGAGCGTGCCTCGATGCTCCTCGACGCCAACAAGGTCGAGAAAGGGCTGGCCGACCTTCGCGGTGTGACCCATGAGTTTCCAGAGTTCTACGAAGCCCAGAAACTCCTCGGTCGGGTGCTCCTCGACATGTCGTCGGGTGATCGCTCCAAAGTCGACGAGGCGCTGGTTCATCTTCAGGCCGCCTATAAGGGAAATCCAGACGATCTCGGTACCGGTGTCGCCGTCGCTCAGATCCTTTCTGCGACGAACAAGATGGATGACGCTGCGAAGGTGCTTTCCACTCTCTCGGAGCGTGCTCCCGACAATCGAACCATCAATTACCAGTACGCTCAGATCCTGACAAAGCTGGGCCGTGGTGACGAGTCGCGAACGTACCTGGAACGGGTCGTCGCAGCGGATCCGACCTTCGGTCCGGCCGTCTTTCAACTGGCCGACATCTATCAGAAGCAGATGGAGTGGGGCAAAGCTGCGGAGACGCTTGAGCCGGTCGTCGTTCAGGATCCGGCCAACGTTGACCTTCAACGACAGCAGGCCTTCTTTTACCTCCGAGCGGGTCAGAGCGATAAGGCACGACAGCTCTTCGCCAATCTTCTAAAGGTCGATCCGAAGGACGAGCGAAGCCGCTTTTTTCTTGCCGAGGCTCTGAGCGATCTCGATCAGCATGACGAGGCCAACTCGATCTTCCGCAAGTTGCTGGCCGAGAAACCGGACGATCCGGAGCTTCTGGTCAGTTATGGGCTGAGTCAGTTCGAGCAGCGCGACTACGACGGCGCCGTCAAGACCTTCCGTCAGCTGCTGACACTTCCGCGTCTCTCTCCCGAAGTTACCACCCTGGCCAAGACGGAGCTGGCGGCGATTCAACTCAAGCAGGGTGATTTCGACGCTGCGGCGCGCGAAGCCTCGGCCATTGTCATCGTCGAGGGGAAGCCCAATCTGCAGGCCGCTGCTGTACTCCTCGATGCCTGGAAGAAACAGAAAAAGTACGGCCAGGCTGTTACGTTTCTGGAGTCCCTGAGCAAGCAGTTTCCGAACGAGCCATCGCTGCGCGCTCGGGAGATCGAGTTCCTGGTACGGTCGGGCGATCGTCCTTCCGCTGCGAAGATCGCGGCGACCCTGAGCAAGGCCGGAAAGCGTTCATCGATGGCTGCAGCCGAAGGTTATGTGCAGGCTGAGGCGTTCGATGACGCCGTCAGGGTGCTCGAAGGGGTGGCGCAGGCAAGTCCGGAAGATGTCGATGTGCTCTTCCAGCTCGGTGCGACCTTTGAACGGGCCGGGAAGAGCGCTGACGCCGAGAAGGCATTCCTCCGCATTCTCGAAACCAATCCCGATCACGCTCAGACGTTGAATTACCTCGGTTACATGTGGGCCGACAAGGGTATCAACCTGCAGCGCGCCGAGGGACTGCTGGAAACAGCAGTTCGCCTGCAACCGCGGAACGCCGCCTTCCTCGATTCGCTCGGCTGGGTTTACTTCCGGCTCGGCAAGTTCGACGAGGCGAAGAAGTATCTGACCGACGCCTCGCAGCTGATGCCTCACGACGCCACGGTCCGTCTGCACCTGGGTGAGGCTCAGGCTAGGCTTGGCGATCGCGGCCGCGCTCTGGCGTCGTTGAAAGCCGCGCTCACCTTCGAGCCGGAGCCGAAGGACGAGGCCAGGATCCGCTCGAGGATTTCCGAGCTCGAGAAAAACCGCTGATGCCGACCGGAAAGGGGAGTGCCCACGCACTTCCGTTCAGGTCCCTCATTTTTCTCTTACTGCTCACCGTTGCGTCGTGTCGAACGGTTGCTCCCGACGAGCCCGAGCCCGAACAGGCCTCGACGGCACAGCAGGCCTGGGTGAATCTCATCGCTCGCCGCAATGCAACACCGGCTGCGTCGGCACTAGTGCGGTTGCACATTTCCGGCACACCGTCGCTGCGTGCTCGTATCAGCAGGGACGCCAGTGGAAGCGTTGAGATCGACGTCCTGACTCCCCTCGGGACCGAGGCTATTGGCATCTATGCGCGACCGAACGGCGACACCTTCGTGCTGGACGAGATTCATCAGAATTACTGGCGCGGTACCTTTGCTGATGTTGCCTCGATTCTCCATCTTCCCGACAGCACGGCACAGGAGTTTTTCTGGCTCGCTGTCGGTCTGCCCGCGCCGGGGGAATGGCAATTGGTTGGAGTTTCGACTGCAAACGAGGCGCGCTACCAGATGCGGTCGATGACCGGGATCGCTGCGGCTTCCGGACTGGTCGAGATTCAGCTTCTTCCTGACAAACGCGGCGGTGGCTCAACAAAGGTCGTGCGCTACGACGGCACCGGCTTTCCCCCGAGGAAGGTGTCGTTCTCGGACAGTGCCAGTGGCGGCGAGATTCTGCGACTCGATGTTCTGGATTTCACCGAGGGCGCTAAGATCGGTGATCCTCAGCTTACGAGTGACTGGGAGCGGGTGGATGATCTGAGCCAACTCTTCGGGTGAGGGTGGTGGAGAAAACGAATTGAGAATTGAGAATTGGGAATTGAGAAAATGAGACCGGATGATTCCGCCTCTTTATTTCTCAATTCTCAATTGCGCTTCAGCGGCAGTGATCGTCTCGCATGTGGCGACAGGACATTGCGCTGCGAGCTCGTCGGCTGCTGCATCGCGAGTCGCGATATAGTCGTAGGTCGCAGCGAGTGTCGACCCCGAGCCCGACATGCGGGCCCAGCGCGGTTCTGTCCGCTGCAATCGGCCCAGCAGTTCGAGGAGCAGCGGACGCATTCTGAAGACCGGTTCCTCGAGATCGTTGAGCAGTCTTTCGGGATGTGATTCGAGTAGCTCTCTGCAGGCATCCAGGCCGAGCGGGGAGCGGGCCCGCGGCGCTGAAGAGCCCTGCGAACGAATCGCTTTCAGTGTCTTGAATGCCTCGGGGGTTGAGACTCGATGGCGTGGGAAAAGTAGAAGGAGCGGGATCCCGCCGCGATCGGGCAGCGGTTGGAGAATCTCACCGCGACTCGTGGCGTAAGCTGTTCCACCAGTCAGAAAAAAGGGAACGTCTGATCCAAGTGACAGAGCGGCGGCGGCGAGCTCACCGTCGGTCGGCCTCCGGGAGGCGAGATGTGCACAGGCCAGCAGAGTGGAAGCGGCGTTCGAGGAGCCGCCGCCGAGACCTCCGCCGGCCGGGATCTTCTTTTCCAGGAAGATCTCGAGGGGCGGCGTCTCATACCGCTCCATCATCAGACGTGCTGCCCGCATCACGAGATTCCGCTCGTCCGTCGGGATCGTCCTGTCGCTGCAGTTTAGTGTTAATGACGAGCTGGCCTTGAAGGTGAGTGAGTCATGCAGGGAGATGGTCTGAAAGATGGTCTCCAGGTCGTGGTAACCATCGAGGCGCGGAGAGAGGACCCGCAGCATCCAGTTGATCTTCGCGTAGGAGCAAACGGTGAAAGGCAGCACGGGAGGATTTTAGGCGAATTGAGAATTGAGAATTGAGAATTGAGAAAGGGGTCTGAGCAAAACGGTTCAATCACCCCTGGGACGGTCGGTCCCTTTCTCAATTCTCAATTCTCAATTCTCAATTCGCGTTACACTACGCCACCGCCGAGAATTTCAACGGCCCGCAGCCTGGTTCTCAGGGCTTACCAACCTCCGTTCTGGGGAGTCGCCAAGTGGTAAGGCATCGGTCTTTGGAGCCGACATTCGAAGGTTCGAATCCTTCCTCCCCAGCCAATGTTTTCAATAGTTTACGCAGCAATCGATTTAGCTGAAATTATCGATGGTACACGTTTGGGGTACACGTTCATTTTTTAGTCACACAGGAATGGCTCCGGTGTGAATTTTGTAACAACCGTATCGTCGTTGTAGTATCCGAGTGTTCTTTCTCCGTGTTGGGGCTCAAAGCACCTGGCGCGCCAACGAGGTGGGTTTCCGATGGGTCATAACGAAAAGGTCCGAGCGCTAGCTCTGGAACAGGGAGCTTTTGACTCCTTGCTGGGGGAGCTTCTGCGCGACCACGCGAACGAGTTTGTGGTCTTCAAGGATGGCCAGCCGGCTGGATTCTTTGATACGTACGAGGCCGCTTACCGCGAGGCGCTTACCCGTTATGGTTCCGACTCATCATTCCTTGTGTCCGAAGTTCTAGAGCGGACGCCGCAGCCGACGTCCACTTCTTGGGAAGCGGGCGTGATGTTTAGTTGATGTCGAAAACGACAGACCGCAGAAGGCAACAGCGAGAGAAGGAAAAAAAGAAGCAGCTCAGACAAGAGAAGCACCTTCAGCGCTTTGGTACTGGCACGCCTCCTCCTATACCCAAGCGATTCACTCACACCTATGGTCCTGATTTCTTGCGGTCTGTCGGTCCGCTGATCCTTGCGACGTGGTCCGTTCCTACGATGCTTGCAAATCAACTGACCGCTGAAGGGAAAGTCGTCAGTGCGCCAGTGCTCGGTGCGTTGCTGTTGGATACGGGCGCCAGTGGAACCTGCATATCCAGTCAGGCTGCTCAGATGCTGGGTCTGCAGCCAACGAGGTTACAGCGGGGATTCGGGGCAGGCGGAGAGCACGAAAACCCCGTCTATTTGGCAAAGCTCGAGATCTCGATTACAGACCATAAGACGGGCGTCCAAACGATGTTTGGTTGGGAGCAAGAGGTCCAGGGGATCCCGGATCTCCACCGACACACGACGGTGATGGTTCAAGGCGCTCCGGTGCAGCTCGTCGGGCTGCTAGGCCGAGACATTCTGCAGCATTGTCGCGTTGAGTATGAGGGCCCGTCTGGAACCCTTACCGTAAGCTTTGACCTAGCGTCGCTTCAGGGTCAGCAGTCTAGGGTAGCGTCGAAGCCATCCATCGGGCCGTGACCTTCACGCGTCCGGCCCCATCTTGGGGACTCATTCTCCGGAGTAAGGCGGACAACGTTAGCGGCCGTCTTTCAGTCGCCCTACTGTAACTTGTCGCCGGAGCGGACTTTGCCCGCACAGTGCGCCGGTTTGGTACCGTTAGCTGCGCGGCGAGCTAAGCCGCTCAACTCGGACGTTAGGTCGCCATGAACGATATGGATGATTCTCAACGAACAGCAAAGTTGCAGCAGATGTGGGACGAGCTTCACGAGTTGATGCCGCTCTGCGAAAAACGTCTCATTCGTGTTCGTGAAATCGCCGACAAGTTGCAGGCCGCAGAAATGACGATTGCCCAACTCCTCCAGGCGGAGTCCGTCGCAGGCCGCGTGTTCGACCGACTTCGAAAGGAAAGCATCACTCGGTGGTGGCGCGACCAGCCGGAGTATGCAAGCGCGGAGGACTGCACACGGGTCGCTCAGATGCTGGGCGTCATTTGGCAAGTGAAGGAGCAGTTGCAGCCTGAATTTCTCAACGCGACGCCCGTTGAAAAGAGTCAAATCATCCTGCCAGCAGGAGACGAGTACCAAGCTAAGAAGCTCTTGTGGGATCTTCTCAAGCGTGCAAGCCAACACATTGTTATCGTGGACTCGTATCTCGATGACGAGGTGTTTCCATTCATCGAATCACTCGACACATCTGTAGCGGTGCAGCTGGTCACCGCCGACAAAAAGCCTATTTTTCGGAGCCTTTTAGCCGCGCTGCAAAAGAAACGTAACGACCTGGAAGCGCGGCAGAGTAGTGCATTCCACGACAGATTTATCATTATCGATCAGACAGAGGTGTGGCACTTGGGCGCGTCCCTCAATGGATTGGGAACAAAAATCTGCATGCTCAGCCGCGTCGCAGATCCTGACGGGCGCGATAGGTTTCTTCAGCTGTTCGCGTCCGCATGGAGCTCCGGCTCTGCCATCTGAGTGCTGGCGGCTTGACTTGTCGTTGGAGCGGACTTCGCCTCGTCTGCCGGGTGGTACCATGAGCTGCGCGGCGGGCTCGCCGCTCAATTCGGACGTTAGACCCGGAGCAACGTTCCATTGTTTGCTGAGCTCAAATCGAAAGGGATAAACTCAAAACTCGCATTCGCTACGGGAATCCTCAGAGGTGATCATTTTCGAGAAGTGCAGGAACTGTGGGCAGCGCGTCGTCACAGGGATCACGGACGAGCGCGGAACCTTCTGCTCCACGGTCTGTCGGAATTTCTTCGTTAACCCCGAGTTCTGCCACGCATGCTTGGGGTCGAGTACCGTAGCTCCAAACGAGGGCACCGTAACCGCGAACGGCGTTGGAACACGGCTCTATGGCGGGTCGGATCTGTGTCCAACGTGCGATTCAATCGTTCAGCGCCTCTTCTTCTGCATCTTGTTCATTCCAGTGATTCCCGCGGGCCGGTATCGTGTCAAGTACGCAACGCCGACTAGGTTTATCTGGCGAAAACTCATGCTACAGACGGAGGCACTCCAGCCGCCGTCATGGCTTGAGAGAACCGTGTCAACGCGGAATGGATTGGAATCTATTGGCCTGGCACTACTTTCGGTAATTGTCATGCTCGTGATCGCAACGTTTTTCTTGCTTCAGCGGCAGTGACGTCGTTTGGAGCGGACTATGCCCTCTCATCTAACGGTGGAAACCGCTGCGATGATGCCGAGAATCGGGTTTCGAAGGCTTCGCGATAGCCGCTATCCGGCCCTAATCCTGGTGATCGGTTAGGCGTGCGAGGCGAGTTCCCGCCTTGCAAGGTGGAGCTAGTTCGGCCTTCGCGGTTCGGCTCCATCAACTGTGAATTGGGCGCAAGTCGATCATCACCCTGGAAGCAACGGCTGGGCTCCAGTGATAAGATGTACATCGGTAGGTACATGATGGGTCGCTGTGAGCAAACGTTACTCCATCGCTGAAGCGCGGATGAAGTTACCCAGCCTCGTGCGCGAGGCGGAATCAGGAAAAGCCGTGGAGCTCACGCGCAGAGGGGAGAGCGTCGCCGTCTTACTCGGGCGTGAGCAGTACGAGCGTTTGAGCTCGCGAACGCGACGTTTCTCAGAGGCGTGGGATGACTTCAGTCGCGAGGTTGAGCTCGCAGCATTGGAGATCGACCCTGACGAGGTGTTTGGGAGCACCCGAGACGACTCGCCGGGCCGGGACTCGGGTCTTTGAATCTCAAATATCTACTCGATACAAATATCGTATCTGAACCTCTGCGGTCGAACCCAGCGGCTGGTGTCCTGCAAAAACTTCGGCGATACGAAGATGAAATCGCCATCCCTTCGGTCGTCTGGCACGAGTTGCGCTTCGGGGCCCATCGCCTTCCGTCTTCTCGCCGCCGCACTGTGATCGAACGCTATCTCGACGAGGTTGTCCTGGCCACGATGCCGATTCTCGACTACGACCGCGCCGCCGCAGAATGGCACGCCATGGAGCGGGCCAGACTCCAGGCCCGAGGACATGTGTCGCCCTTCGCCGATGGTCAGATCGCTGCCATCGCGGGTGTTCACGAATTGATTCTCGTGACATTCAATGAAGCGGACTTCAAACGTTTTCATGGAATCAGGATTCAAAACTGGCGATAGTCAAGTTGCCACCGGTCCTGAGCAAAGCGGTTCGATAATCGTCCATTGGCCCCAGCCAGGCGGCCTCAGTGCTCAATAGTGATACCGAGCCTGAAGAAACTCGATCCGGTCACTCCTGAGGAGATAGACGATTCGGTGTTCCTGGGTCAGCCGGCGCGACCATGCGCCATCGGCGAGGTATTTCAGCCGTTCCGGTTTTCCGATGCCACTGAAAGGATCGTGCAGGATCGCCTCGACGAGGTCGAGCGCGCGAATGGCGAGCTTTCGATCGATCTCGACCCAGTAACGCAGATCCTCGCGGAACTCGGGATGGAACACGGCAACTCGTAAACGGTCGCTATCGGGCGTCTTCGTCAAGCCCCAACTCGCGGCGCAGTTTCTCAAGCGGTTCGGGGCGGAGTTTCCGCTGGGTTGCGCGGGCCAAAGCGCGGAGTAAACGCTCGGCGTTCTTAGGAGAGCGCAGCAGGTGAGCCGTCTCAATCAAGCCACGCAGCTCTTCGGCCGCGATGAGGGCTACGTCATCCCCGCCACGCCGGCGGATAATGACCGGTTCACGGGATGCGACGGCCTCGTCGAGAAGCGCCTTGAAGTTGGCTCGAGCCTGAGTGTAAGTGCTTTCCCTGGCCATACCGATTTGTACAGACAAACTGTACAGTCTATTCCCGTTGGTCGCAAGGAATCGAACGTGAGTTTTTTCGAGAAGGAGTCCGATTGATTCGCAGATGCGCCGAGTGTGTTGCTACGGAGCAGGCGCGTAGAGGCCGTCGAAGACAGTGGTCCAGTTTTTTTCGCCATCCTCGGAGCTCTGCCACCGCTGGCGGACTCGCCCTCGATCGAGCGGAGTCCGGGTGATTCGATGAACTACCGAGGCTCCGCCGCCACAACGCCGACAGGTTCGCCGGGGCCGAGCAGCTCAATGATGATGTCGCGGCTGCCGGCTGATTTCACGATCTTCACGCGGCCTGCGTAGATGAAGTGGATGCGATCGGCAGGCTCGCCTTCACGGAAGATGACCTCGCCCTTCTCGTAGCCGCGCATGCGGCAGAGGGGCTCGACGGCGGCGCGGTCTTCGCCTTTGAGCGTGGCCAGCAGGGGGTTGGAGTCGAAGGGGACGCGCGCCTGGATCGCCATCGCCGTAACGCCTACGTCTCGTCGAGCACCAGGTGCACGGCGTTTTCTGCGGAATGGGAGGCGGGAACCAGGTGGGTGAGTCCCCGATCGAGCGTCGCGAGCTGTCCGCCGTGTTGCAGGGCTACCGCAAGCACATGCGCGTCCGTGATCTGACGGTGACCGAGCAGTCTGGTCTCATCGACGAGATCGCTGGTGGCAATTGAAAAGTCGTCCTGCCAGAAGACATGGTCAGGAAGTCCCACGATTCTCCGAAGCAGGGCCAGGGCTTCTCGCGGAGAGCGCGCGCCGGGGAGAATGTGCACGTTCGATGACACTCTCACGAATCCACTTTGAGTCAGCGGACACGTCGCCCATCCCGATTTGCGATTTCGATCGAACCACCGCAAGGCGGTTCGGTGATGGACATGATTCGGCCAGGCGAGAGCGATCAGCAGATTGACGTCCAGAAGCGAAACCACGTCAATCCCCGTCCAATGCATCCTTGACCAGCTCGATGGTGATCGGGGCCGCGTCGGGCCTGACGTCGAAGACCGGGAATCCCGACCGCGTCTTCGACTGGCTTCGGGGCGCCAGACCGCGGCGGGCCAGCTCGGAGAGAGCCTTCCCGATATTCTTGCCTTCCGCTGCTGCAACGCTGCGCGCGGCCTGCAGCACGTCGTCGTCGATCTCCAGGGTGGTTCGCATCACAGCATCTTCGCATCATGATGTGGCGAAGTCAAGCCATTGGGCTCACGCCCTGCGCTAAAGGTCTGCCACGAGCCTTCGCGCGCTGGGGTCATGGAAAAGTAAGAACTGCATCAACACTCGGGCCTACTCAGCTTCGCCATCTTCTAGCTGCCGCGCAGCTCATGCAGGCCGCGCTGCATGCGGAGGAGTGGGTGGCATGAGCAGGGCTTTCCTCCGTAACCGTTAAAGAAGCGGCGGGGCCACGGCAGCTTTTCTCAGTTCTCCCGGTTTCTCTCTACGTTCCATTTCTGCGCCATAATCCATCGCAGCAGATGAATATCAGCCTCGGATCGCGGCTTGGCCCCTACGAGATCGTCTCTCTCCTCGGGGCCGGCGGCATGGGTGAGGTATACCGTGCTCGCGACCCCCGCATCGGGCGCGATGTGGCCATCAAGATTCTGCCTGCGAGCTTCGCCACGAGCGAGGAGCGGCTCCGCCGCTTTGAGCAGGAAGCGCGCGCCGTCGGTTCGCTCAGCCATCCCAACCTCGTCACTC
>DASZZV010000386.1:0-14737 GCA_035544835.1 Thermoanaerobaculia bacterium | reverse complement strand
CGGAGTTCGAGACTGATCTCATGGACGCCCGCCCCTGAGGCCTGCCGGGAGATGATGATCTCGTAGTGGCCGCTGATGGTCCGCTCCAGCTTCTCGATGGCGAACTTCGGGAAGTAGTACGTCGATTGGTACCAGCCACCGGTATCCGTAGCGACCTTGCTGAGCCCCAGCGCCAGCGTGTGTGACTCGCCGCCCATGTCCAGTGCGAACACGGCCGTTCGCGATTCCGCGAGCGCCGCCACGGCCTGCGGGTAGCTCCGGTCCATCAAGACACCTCCGCGAGTCATGTACCCAACGCCCCAACCGAAGAAGATCAGACTTTTGGCGCCGGGAAAATCGCGGAGGCCGTTCCCGATCAGCGCCAGGGCCTGCTCCGGTCTCGTGGCCTTGCGGGCCGCCTCCTCGGAGATTCCGATGGGAGGCTGACCGCCGTCCATCCAAAGCGTGTCGTTGTCGATGAAGAGACTCTTACGGATGGCGATTCGAACCGCATCCATGTCATCCGTGAAGTCCTGCAGCAACTTCAGATGCGAGTCGAACTGCAGCACCGCCACGTGGTCCTCGGGTCGGACGGTCTCGAGGAAGCCCTGCGAGTAGTGGATCATCGCCATCTGCCCGACAATCCTCTGATTGGCGCGTCCGAAATCGGTTTGAAAGAAAAGAACGATCAGCCTTCCCTCGGGCTTTTCGGGTCCGGCAGTAACGGACTCCCGCGGCTCTGCAGCGGGAATTGGTGGGGGGATCATCTCGGCGTTCGAGGAGGAGTCTCCGGTCATCATCGTGGTTCCGACCCAGTCGACTGCCTCGATTTCGGCAGGCTTCCCATCGATGCGCAGCCGGAAGTCGGCTGGCGTCAAGGCAGGAATCGGATTCCCTACCAGATCAACAACGTAGGCATCGATGATGATCCGCTCGACGACGATGCTCTCGCTGGTTTGAGCGCCGAGCGGGACCACCGTCAGGCCGGCAAGAATCGCAGCGATGAAGAATCGCACGGTTCTAAGCTACTCCTTCAACGCCTGGTCGACTGTAACGAACCGACGAACTTTAGTTCGGCGGCAAACGGGCGTCGCTTCAATTTCAAATTCAGTCTCTGCGGTCGTACTAAAATCGGACCCATGAGAAGACTTCCCGCGCATCTCCTGCTGACCCTCTTCATCCTTGCTCTCGCTGACGCCTCGACAGTGCTCGCTGCGACCTCTGTGACGTTCGACAGGCTGTTCACCGGCCAGACCATGCGGGTTGATTACTTTCACACGGGCGATCCGCATCAGCACGAGATCGTAGCGCTCGACCGTGTCGTAAATGACGGCGCCTGGCCAGGCAGCCGCACACGACTGGTCGATGATACGAACCTCGGTACGTATCTCTTCGAAGTCATCGATCGCGTCACCAATCAGGTGATCTACTCGCGCGGCTTCGCCTCAATTTACGGCGAATGGGAAACGACCGACGAAGCAAAATCTGTTGCCCGTACTTTTCATGAATCGCTTCGATTCCCCTGGCCCCGCAACTCCGTGCAGATCGTCCTGAAGCGGCGTGATCGTCAGAACAGTTTTCACGAGATCTGGTCGACGGTGATCGATCCGACCTCACGCTTCGTGAACCGAGGTTTGGCCCGCCCGGCGAAGGTGTGGACCATCATGGAGAGCGGCGCGCCGGCCGACAAGGTCGATATCGCCGTGCTCAGCGAGGGCTACACCGAGGCAGAGCTGCCGAAATTTCACGCGGATGCGCGACGCCTCGTGAATACACTGTTCTCGACCGAACCATTCAAGAGACGGAAGAAAGACTTCAATGTGTGGGGCATCGACATCCCCGACATGGAGAGCGGCGTCAATCGCCCGAGAACTTCGAATTTCCACCGCACGCCCCTTTCCGCCGAGTACAACATTTTCGACTCCGAGCGATACCTCCTCACCTTCGATAACCGCGCGCTACGCGACGCGGCAGCATCTGCCCCATATGAGTTTCTCGAGGTCCTGGTGAACGAGAAACAGTACGGCGGCGGCGGAATCTACAACTTCGAAGCCACAGCCTCGGTTGATTCCGCTTTCTCCGAGTATGTCTTCGTTCACGAGTTCGGCCATCACTTCGCCGCTCTCGGCGACGAGTACTACACTTCGCCGGTTGCCTACGCCACGGGTAGCGATCAACATCCCGAGCCCTGGGAACCGAACATCACTGCACTGCTCGACCCGGCCCTGCTGAAATGGCGCGACCTCGTCGATTCCGGAACGCCACTGCCAACCCCCTGGGATCGCGAGCCATTCGAGAAGAAAGAGCGTGAGTTCCAGGCGGAGCGAGCCAGGATCCGCGCCAGCGGCGCCCCCGAGACGGAAATGGACAGGCTCTTCCGCGAGCAGGAAGCGTGGGAGACGACCTATCTGGCGTCGATGAAGTACTCCGGCAGAGTGGGAGCCTTTGAGGGAGCGCTGTACGAAGCGAAGGGGCTCTACCGGCCCGAGGCCGACTGCATCATGTTCTCCCGCGACAAAGTCGGCTTCTGCCGGGTCTGCGCGAGAGCAATCGAGCGAATCATCGATCAGTACAGCCGGAAGTAGGAGCGATGCTTTTTGTGTGGCACAGGCACTCTTGCCTGTGTGCCGCGGCGTCGAGCCGCGGCGTTTCCGTGACGATTCGCAGGGAGCTCGGCCTCGACGGCCGAGACACAGGCAAGAGTGCCTGTGCCACACAAGAGGCGGATCTCCTGCGAGGTTCAGCGCGATTCGCGCGTAACTCGTTACCGTGGTACCATTGTACCCATGTCACAGAACGAAAAAGTCGTCGAACGCGTCCAGACCGGGGTCCGCATCGAGAAACGAATCCTCAAAGTACTGAAGGCTCTCGCCGAGTACTACGACATTTCGCTGGGAGACCTTCTCGAGGGCATCGCACTCCATGCTTTTGATGGAAAGGCTCCCTTCTCGCCGGAATCGCAGAAGCGGATCGGCGATCTGAAAAAATTCTATCACCTCGACCTCACCTCGACTGACAGTCACCGCCTGCGCGAAGCAACCGAGGAGAAGACAATTCGGAGGAAGAAATGAGCGTGATGTCTGAGTCCTCCCCCACGCTCGGCAAGGATGCCGCCACTCCGATTTGGCGCGCAGGCCACGATATCCTTACGCAAGAAAGACCGGGGTGCCGGCGCGCCCTACGAGCGTGACTCTACGGCCCTCAACAGCGCCTGGCCGTACAAAACTTTCTGCTGTGCAGCAAGTTGCACGCAGGCAACATCGATCCTTCCCTTTTCGAAAAGGACGACCACACTGGAGCCCATGTGGAACGTTCCCAGGCGAGCTCCCGCAGCGAGGTGATGCGGCTTCTCGTAGGTGTGCTTCTCGATTCTTCGCGCCCCCGTCAGTGTCGTGTTGGTAATGAAGGCATCGTAAGTGACCGACATCTTCCCGACGTTCGTGGCACCGACCATCACCACCGCAACCAGGCCGAAAGACGCAGTCTGCAGAAAGGTGACGACGCGCTCATTGATGCTGAACAAATTCTCGATGTTCCTCAGCGACCAGTCGTTAACTGGCCAGAGGCGCCCCGGGACATGGATGCTCTTCACCACATCGCCTTCCACGGGACTGTGAACGTGATGGTAATCCTGCGGAGAGAGGTAGAAATTGAAATAGATTCCTTCCTCGAACGAGGCGGCCATCTCGTCGTCGCCGAGAAAAGTTCGCATGGAGTAGGTGCGACCCTTGACCTGCTCGATCCTGCCGTCGCTGACGGCGCCGAAGCCACGGAGCGTACCGTCGACCGGACTCACGATGCTGCCGGCAATTGGACGAGCGCCCCCTTTTAACTCCCGGGTGAAGAAGGCCCCGATCGATGGATACTCATGAATGGGACGGGCGGCGATTTCGGTGTCGATGTCGAAGGCGCGGGCGAACCAGCGGACCAATGGCGTCGCCAGTGGCTGGGGCAGCGGCATATGCACCAGTCGGCCCACAAAATAGCTGGCGTGATTTTTGGGAACGAAACGCAGGAATCGATACATGACTCTCTCGATGGTGGCCGGTCAGTCTCCGGTCAACCTCTCATTCAACAATCGCACCGGATCATAGATGATGAGCCGATGATCTCCGTGACTCCAGCCACCTTCCTGCGTCGACTCTCCCATGTGAAGGTTTCCGACCGCGCCTGTAACCAGTATGCCCGGCGCCTCGGACGCGCGGGAAGGGCCAGCAGAATTCGTCGGGACAACCTGGAAAGGTATCTGAACGAAATGAGGGTCAGAGAGCCGCGGGTGCTGCTCATCGGTGAAGCACCAAGCCACCGCGGTGCTCGTCTGACCGGAATCCCGTTCATGAGCGAGGCTCTTCTCCTGGCCGGCCTGGAGAGTCCCGGAATCTTCGGAGCGGTTCGCGGCTACCAGAAGACCGACGAGACCGAGCGCCCTTCCACGGAGGCGAGCGCGACGATGGTCTGGTCAACGATCAAGGATCTCCGTCCTTTGCCACTGCTCTGGAATGCCTTTCCGTTCCATCCTTTCCAGCCCGGCAACGCCGCCTCCAACCGGATGCCGACTTCGGCTGAGCTCGGGATCGGCGAGCAGTTCGTCGAGATGATCATGTGCATGTTCGCCATCGAGACGATTGTCGCCATCGGCCGCCGCGCCGAAGCGTCTCTCTGCAGGCTGGGACTCGACCATCAAAGCGTCCGACATCCTTCGCGGGGAGGCAAGCAGCTCTTTGTCAGAGGGGTTCGCGAGGTCTCTGCGAATCTCTCAAAGTGAGGGCGACCCGGCGACCACCAGCATCGTCCCTTCAAACCTGGCGCCGGTGATCCGCACTCCGAGCGCCGCGGCACGCCGCTGCGCTTCCCGTGAGAGGTTGGCGGCGATCACCGGCAGATTCTGATCGACCAGGTGTTTGACCTCACCCTCGATACTGCCCTTGATGATCTTCTTATAGTCCGTCATGGCGTCGAACAGATCTACCTTTCGCCCGAAGAGCTGAATGTTCGCAAACCCCTGGGCCTGAATGTCGCCGAGAAAAGTTACCTGAGAGGGCTGGAAAGCGATCCCCTGCTGCTGCGGGGTCAGGGCGATCTGGAGGAGCATCGCCGAGATCTCGATATCGGGCACGGCCTCGCCGCGTAATCGTCTGAGTCGACCCGCCGGTTCCCCCTTGATCTCGGTTCCCTCATCTTCAAATCTCACCATCACCGTGAACGAATTCGGCGAGGCCGTAACACGGATGTTCTGCCCGAATCTGACAAGGCCAGTGGACAGGTGCTGGACGAAATCGGGATTGGAGTTGATGTCGTTGATCGAGAACACAGCCTCGCCGCCGAGTCCGAGCTCGATCGTCTGCGAAGGTACCGAGAAGAGGAAGCGCTGGCGGCCGAGAAGAGGTCCCAGCTGCACAAACGATCCGCGGATGGCGGGCTTTCCGGGTACCGCTGGAGAATCGGCGTTCAGCCGGATCACGGTCCCGTTGAAAGCATTCTGAATGAAACCGGCAAGCTCCGGCCCGGTGAACCTGAGCTCAGCGGCCGGACTGCTGGCGGCAAACAACAGAAGGGCGAAAAAAGAAAGTCGATATTTTTTCATCAGTCTTGAAAAGCACTCACGGCCGGGATCTCTTCCGCCTGTGACGCTCATCACGTGGCTTTCTGCAGAAACCTGACTAGAATGGTGTTCTTCCAGAGGGGAACCCAAAACGTTGAGCAAGATCGCATCCCGCTATGGGCGCGTTGCAGAGCGCTTCTTACTCATGCCCGGGGCCCTGGCCGATTTCGGGTCGGACAAGGTCTTCATCAGCGATCTCTCGGTGACCGGCATGCGCCTCCGTCATCCCCAGACCGTTGAAGTCGGACGAAAATCGATGATCCAGTTTCTGCCCGACGGCAGCACCTCTCCAGTGGAGCTCAAGGGAGAGGTGGTCTGGACTCAGCCCTCCTATTCGCTCGACCAGCACGAAGCCTTCGTCTCCGGCATCCGTACCTACGGGGAGCAGGAGGAGATCGAGCGTGCCATCGCCCGCTTCGATCAATCGGGCCGCTTGATGCGGATCAACGAGTGCCGGACCACCGATCGCTTTCTGATCCGCGGAGGCGTGGCTGGGACGTTCGCCCACGTCGGCGCGATCACCATCTGCGACATCTGCGCGAAGGGAGCGCGCATCGAATCCGATCGAGAGTTGATCCTCGGAACGGTGGGGACGTTTCAATTCGCAGTTCCACAGACCGACTTCGAGGTCTCCGTCGCGTCCGAGGTTGTCTGGTCGGGCGTGAAGGCGATTCAGATCGATGGAGAACGCATCTACTCCGCCGGGCTTTCTATCCGCGAGAAGCCGGAGTATCTGCGCCTGGCAGTCGGCCGCCTGCTGGAGCTCGGACTGGCCTCGAAGGACACGCAGTCACTGAAGTTGAAAGTGAAGATCGCGCGCGCGCGCGCACGGATGGAGGTCCCGAAAGAGACTATCGACCTGGGTGCTCCTCGCATGGAAGAGGTGCTCCGCCTGATTCGGGCCGTTCGGGACGAGTTGGAGAATAACAAGACCGAGGCCGTGGAGTGGTACCGGAAAGCCTTCCAGATCGCCAAAGAGCCATCCCTGCGAGCACTGGCCGGCGAGATTCACAGCGATCACGAAGCGCTGGCGGTCTGGGAATACCTGGACCGCTCGATCGATCCGTCGATCATCGCCCTGGAGTTTCGGAGCTGACCCGCCAGCGAGATCAAAAAGCGAATTTTGAATGTTGCATTGTGAATTTAGCCACCCGGTGACGGACTAAGAATTCACAATTCACAATTCAACATTCAAAATTCAAAATTCGCTTTTTCCCCGGCGACAGCTCTCACCTGCTTCGGCCACCCTCTTCCTCGGGAGAGTGCTCACTTCGTTGCGATCGCCTTGTCGGTCAGCTCCTTCTCCCACGTCAGCAGCCCGTGAGGATCGACGGCGTACATCGTGCTCGTACCGCGCAGATAGATCGCGCTGTTGGGAGCGACAATCGGGGGGGCGATGATTTTGTCGCCGTCGGGCAGCTTGAATGGCCACCGCGGCTGGCCCAGTTCGGAATAGCTGACCAGCGAATCATCTCCATGCGTTACGGCGACGGTGCTGTCCCCGAGGGTGACCAGACCCTTCACGTGGGAAGCCGCGTCGTCGTCTTTGGCCTGCCAGAGAATCTTTCCGTCAGGTGAGATCGAGTAAATCGCCTTGATGCCACGAATGTAAACGCTGCTGTTCAGCGCCGCGGCGGGAGCCGAAGCCACCGTGTCACCATCGGGCAGCTTGATGGCCCAGAGCTCGTCGCCGCCGGGACCGAAGGAGAGGACGCGATCGCGCACGCCGACGACAACGGCGCTGCTGGGCAGCGTGCACATAAAGGTGGCCTCGCCGGGCGCAGGCGCAGCGGCAGTGGTGATCGCGTGCGGCGCTGCACCGGTAGTCGCGGCCGGAGCCTCGCTCTTCTGATTGCAGGACAGCTGCACGGCCAGACCGAGCGCAAAGATGGCAACGTTTGAGAAACGACGTGATTGCATGAATACCCCTTCATAAAAAAGTCGCGCTGCTTCTTATCACAAGATACGGAATGGCGCGACGTTGCGTTTTGGTGGGGCTCGAATAGAGTTTGTCATCCTGAGCCGGGGACAGCGTGGTCGCTGCCACTGAGAGAAGAAACTGAGTGGTGTCATCCCGAGCCGCAGCGAGGGATCTGGGCGGGGGCCTTACCCCCTTGGCAATCGGAAAATGTTCGCGAGCATCAGGATGGAAGGGCCCCCGCCCAGATCCCTCGCTGCGGCTCGGGATGACACATTGGCGAACCCGATTAGCTTCAGTCCTTCCGCAAAACCAACCGCAGGTTCTGATCCCCGAACAACCGCGCATTCACTCGCCTCCCCAGCTTCAGCACTTCGCCCTCTTCGATCCCGGATAGGTCGACCTTCTCCGCATCCGGGAGCGGATCCGAGGTGGTGATCTCCGCGATCGAGAACCCGAGCTCACGGGCCATGGACACCAGGGCGGCGGGGTGGCGCGGGGCGAGATGTGTCGGGTCGCGCCAGAAGTCGGTGGCGCCCACGGCCATCGACTCGGCATTCGGCGTCTCGATCATGAGTAGCCCGCCGGCACGAAGGAGGCGGGCCGACTCCTGAAACAACGCCACCAGCTCCGAGAACGGAAGGTGCTCGACGAGGTGGGCCGCGAAAATCGACCCCAGCGAATTCGCGGGCAACAGCCGGAGGGCCTGAGGCACAAAGCCCCATGTGACCTCGATACCACGCGCCTTCAGATCGGCTACCGAACGCTCGTTCCCATCGATACCGCTCGCTTTGACTTCCCGGGCGCGGCAAACCTCCAGAAACTCCCCCCGCCCGCAACCCAGATCGAGCACTGGCTGATTTGCCTCGGCATATTTCGCATAGTGCTCGACGGAGCGTCGAATTTCCCCCTCGCTTCCTCGCATGGCGTCTTCGAAGCGGCGATACACGAAATCATCGCGAAGAGACTGCGGCGCGGCGATACCGGCGGACGATGCGAAAGGATTGACGACATCGCGGAAACGAGCGGTTAAGGCTTCGACCTTTCGATCGATGACTGCGAAAAGGGCGTCGTTGCGTTGAACTGCCACCGGAAGCAGCGCCTCGACCCGTTTGAGATCAGCCTGCAGTCCCTTTTCGGCGACCGCGATTACATTCATCAGTTCGCCGCTCACGGCTCGAAGGTCGCGGGTCAGGCCCCCCTGCAGTGCGGCGATGTCGGCGGCAACACTGGTGATCGACAATTGCACGCCGTCGAGCAAGTCGAGCACGGCCAGGTTGTAATCACGCTGGCGGTCGAGCTCGAGGGAGATCGAGCGGCGGACCAGCGGCCCGGCCAATCGATCGAAGAGGCGACGAAAAAAGGTTGGCGATTTCGCCGGGCGGTACTTCAGGTTCCTCCGCCAGACGTCACGCCAACCTTCTGTCCCTTGCGGGGGCGATTCGATGAATCGCTCGTCGGTCATTCAGTAATTCAAATCTTACGCTTCCGCTTCGCCCAGGGGCAAAACTTCGACCTGAATGTGCGCCGAGACTTCGCGGTGCAGGCGCACATCGACCTCATGCAGTCCGAGAGCCTTGATGGGATGGCTCAGCTCGATGCGGCGCTTGTCGACCTCGTATCCCTGAGCATGCAGAGCATCAGCAATCTCGGAGGAGGTGACGGAACCAAACAGAGTTCCCTCGTTGCCGGCGCGCTTGTGCACGACGATCTTCATGCCCTCGATCTTCTGAGCGGCGCCTGATGCGGTTTCTTTTTCCTGCTGCGTGAGAAGAGCCCACTTCTTGCGGTCCTGTTCAGCGGCTTTGAGATTTCCGGGTGTTGCCTCTCGGGCCAGCTGCTTGGGAAACAGGTAGTTTCGGGCGTAGCCGTCCTTTACCTGAACGACTTCGCCGCGTCCGCCGAGGCCCCGAATCTCATCAGTCAATATCACTTTCATCGGAGTCATCCTTTCGGTTGAAATGTCTGAAATCAAAAAATGGGTCGAACAAACCCGTTAAGAAGAGAATGAACGGCGCGATCAGATACGGCGTCAGAACGGCCACCATCACGAAGGCGAAGATGGTTCCGAAGACGCCGGTCTTGGTCCTGGCCAGGATGGCGCGAAAGATTGCCAGCCCTTGAAGCCAGTACAAAAACACGACCACACCGAGCACGTTGAGCCCGATGGTCCGCCAGGGTTCCGGCGCCAGCAGCGACAGGCCGCCTAGAACGAAACCAAAGAGGAGTGGATCGGGCAGCGAGAGATTCCTCAACAGATACGTGTCACCGGTGACCTGCCCTGCCGGGAGCCTCGGCACGAGGACGAGGCTGAAAAGGAACATGGTCGCCGTGATTACGACGCGCATCAGACCAACATAAGAGGTAGCGATGGTCGTCGAAAGTCGCTGCATGGTCTGCAGCTGCTCTTCGGGGATCAGATGAGAGGTCCGGTAAAACTCGACCGTCTCCTTCGATCCTTCCTGGAAACTCCTCACCACAGCGGCGTAGGGTGAGATGCCGAATGCCGAGCGCATCACCAGCTCGATGGAAAGAAAACCGAGAACGCTGCTCAAGATCGAGAACATCAGGACGGTTCCAAAGGGAACGCGTTTTCTAATGAGCTCGGTCGCGAACACGGCCGGAATCCCGATCTCGAAAATGACGCTGGCCACGACCGTGACTATGCCCGTGGCAGGCTCCCGCAACATTGCCGCGATGAGCCCCAGCAGCGCCGCCGCTCCGAGCACGGCTCCCCACGCGCCTTTCCTTCCCCAACGCAGACCGGCGTCGAAGAAGGGAGTCGGTATGAAGAGCTGCAGCGGCGGCACGTAAAGCAACGCGGCGAGGAGCGAGTGCAGCATGATGCTGCGCGCGAACCTGCCGCGTCCCTGACGCGCCACCGTCACCGGCTCGAATCCGGTGGTCGTTTCGATCATCTGGCCGGCTGCCTCAGTCCGTTGCGAAGGGGATCAAGGCCATGGTGCGGGCGCGCTTGATCGCGTTCTGCAGCTTGCGCTGGTGCAAAGCGCAGGTGCCCGAGATACGACGCGGCAGAATCTTTCCGCGCTCCGGGATGAACTGCTGCAGCATCTTCATGTCTTTGTAATCGATGTATTCCAGCTTCTCGACGCAGAACTTGCAGACGCGTTTGCGGCGATAGAAAAACTTCTTCTTGCCGCCGGGGCCGGCAGCTCCGCCCGAGGACGGGCCGGATTTTCTTGTCGGGGGTGCCATATCGAATCCTTTCTCCTGTCTTCTGGTCGGCAATTATTCGGCAGCGGGTGCAGTCTCTTCGGCCACCGGGACTTCCGGGGTCGAAACCGACTGGTCAACCGAGGGAGCAACAGCACCGGGAGCCATAGGCATAGCCGGAGGCGTGGGACGCTGACGCTCTTTCTTGGGGTTGCGCTTGGCGAGCTTCGCGGCGCGTTTGTGCGCTAAATCGGTGCGCACGATCATGTGGCGAAGCACCTGATCCGAGTTCTTCATCTTGCGATCGAGCTCGGAAAGCACCTCTTCCTCACTCTCGAAAGTGAAGAGGTGGTAGATGCCCTCGGATGCCTTCGCAATAGGGTAGGCGAGCCGGCGACGGCCCCACGCTTCCTCACTGACGAAGGTTGCACCGCTCTTTTCAGCGATGCCCCGAAAGTCTTTGATCAGGGTTGTACTGTCTTGCTCCGCGAGTTGCGGAGATAGGATAAACAGGACTTCATAAGTCCTCATCGATTCCTCCTTCTGGCCTAGCGGAACCCCTCTCTGAGGGGCTCAAGGAAGCTAAAGCAGATTGTAGTTACCTCCGACCGGGCGGTCGGCGGGTCCGTGATTGTAGGGGAAGTGGGGGACGGGGGCAAGTTAATTCCGGGGAGGGGGGTTGGGGGGCGCCGAGACGACTACCGGCGACCAGAACGATCAGGGCCACCAGTCCGATGACGACTGAGCCCTTGAGCGAGGCGTCGATAATCCAGCTGAGGAGTGGGAGAGGTGCCGGCATGATCTACTCCTTCTTCTTTCGGTCCAGGACGGCCCGGAGCTCAGCCAGGTCATCCTCGGTGAGTTTCATCGTCTCGACGAAGTGAACCAGCATCGGCGTCGCTGCGCCCCCGAACACGCGATCGACAAACGAGCGTGATTCCTCCTCGACGTATCGCTCTCTGGGTAATGCCGGTCGGTACAGGTAGCGGTTACCTTCCTCGCGATATCGAATCACGCCCTTCTTCACCAGCCGCCCCAGCAGCGTCTTGACCGTCTTGGGATGCCAGGCCATCGGCTCGCACAGCGTTTCGGCAATCTCATTGGCAGTCCTCGGCGACTGCTCCCAGAGAACCTTCATGACTTCCCATTCAGCATCCGAGATCTGCGGCGGCTTTCCCATCGACTCTCCAAGCACTGACTACAACTGTAATCAAATTGGATTACGTTTGTAAGCATGTCAAGGCTTCAAATGGGTGTTCACAGGTTCGTCAACGATTTGTCACACAAACAGGCAGAGCCTCAGACTCGATCAGATGTATTTCTAACCGACCTCGTTAAAGGCCGCCGAAAACCCTGGGGGCGCAAATCCAGCACCCCGGAGTGGCGACATCCTGTCGCCTGGCCCGGCGGCGTCCCGCGCCGCCGCCCCAGATTCAGGTCGCCCCACGAGAACGGCGCCGCGGGACGGCGCCGGGCCAGGCGGCAAAGATGCCGCCACTCCGGACACCCCAGCGCAGCGGGCACGGGCACGGCAAAGTCAATACCCCAAAGACGGGTGAGAGGAGAATTGCGATCCGCCGTGCCCGGACCTTCGGTTTTGACTTTCCCGTGCCCGTGCCCGCTCCCGTGCCGCTGCCCGGCCTTTCGCGATATTCACGCCAAAATGCGACTCAGCTGAATGCATTTAGTCGTTCAAGAACTCTAGCTGTGCCCGATCCGTTCCAGGAAGGACGGAGGAGAACCGACGATTCGGGCGAATTCCGCTGGTGGCACGGCCTTGCTGTAGATGAAGCCCTGCATCTCGTCGCAGCCCAGCGCCACGAGCGCCTCGAGCTGCTCGTCGGTCTCGACGCCTTCGGCAAGGACCTTCATGTCCAGCGAATGAGCGAGCTCGATAATGGCCCTGATGATGGAGCGATCGCGTTTGCGATGCATATCGGCCACGAAGTAGCGGTCGATCTTTACAGTGTGGATGGGCAGCAGACGCAGGTAATTCAGAGATGAATAGCCTGTGCCGAAATCATCCATGGAGATTCTGATACCGAGATCCTCAAGCCGGTAAAGAACACGCTGGGCCAGAGCCAGGTCCTGCATAGCCAGCGTTTCAGTGACCTCGAGATCGAGCATGCGGGGATCGATCCCGGTCTCGGCGATGATTCGCTCGATGCGGTCCACCAGACCGCCGTCGGCGAACTGGCGTGCTGAAAGATTCGTAGCGACACGTATACGCGTCGACGGATCGATCCCCCATGCCAGGGCCTGCTGACAGGCAGTTCTCAGCACCCAGTCTCCGATGGGGATAATCAACCCACTCTCCTCGGCAATGTTGATGAAATCGACCGGATAGATCAGTGAGCCGCCACGGCGCCATCGGATCAGCGCCTCGGCTCCCGTGACCTTCCAGGTTCGGAGGTCGAGCTGCGGCTGGTAATACACGACCAGTTCGTCTCGATCCAGCGCTTTGCGCAGCGCCGATTCAACGATCAAGCGCTCATGGACCCGCTCGTTAGCCCTCGGCGTATAGAACTGGTAGGAGTCGCCCCCTGTTTCTTTCGCGCGGTACATCGCGCTCTGCGCGTTGCGTATGAGCTCATCGGCATCCGATCCATCCGAGGGGAAGCTGGCCACCCCGACGCTGCCGGTGAGAAAAACTTCATGGTCTCCGAGAGTGAAAGTCGCTCGGATCGACGCCAGGACCTTAGACAACACGACCACCAGATCCTTCTCGTCGATCTCCGGAAGAGCTACCAGAAACTCATTACCACCATGACGAGCAATCGTGTCTTCGTGACGCAGAATCGAAAGCAGTCGCTGAGAGAGCTCCCGTAAAAGAATGTCCCCGGCCGAATATCCGGCAGAGTCATTGACCCGATTGAAGTGATCGAGACCGATGACCAGTACCGAGACACCGAGGTTTCTGCGACGCACCCGGCCCAGAGCGACGCTGAGACGATCGCGAAAGAGCCAGCGGTTCGGAAGGTCGGTCAAGGCATCGTGATAGGCCTGATGGTTGGCCAGCTCCTCGGCTGCTTTACGCTCCGTGATGTCGACGAGAGTCCCTTCCATGACAGATTCGCCGAGTTGAGGATCCTCGACGAGCGTCTCGCTGATCAACACCCAGACCGGTTCTCCATCCTTCCTGCGGAGCGGCATCTCGTAGGCGGCCAGCGACTTCGACTCGTCGAGCCTTCTCAACGCGTCGTGGCGCTCCTCCAGGGTGAAGTAGAGATCGAAGATCGAGTGGGACATCACGTCGGCGACCGACTCGTATCCGAGAACGCGCGCGAAGGCAGCATTGCATTCCACGAGGCGACCATCCCTGGTCGAACGATAGATGCCGGCGGGAACACGCTCGAACAGCGATTGGTAGCGCCCTTCGGATGTAGCAAGCCGGGCAATGAGCTCGCGGAGGTCAACTTCGGCGCTCCGGAGGTGACTTTCAGCCTCCACGCGTCCCGTGACGTCAACAGCCGTAACAATCCGCGCCTTCCTTTCCCTGAAGGTGATGGGCCGCGACCAGATCTCCACATCGAGCTCTTCCCCATTCTTCCGAGCATGGCGAAATACCCCGTGACGCTCGTCATCCTCTCTGGTGGTCTCGATGAATTCGATGACGCGCTCGGCCTCAGACCTCGATCGAATGTCCAGAACGGTCATCGACAGAAATTCGTCGACGGAATAGCCGTAGGAGGCTGTCGCACACTTGTTGACGGCCAGGAAAGCCAGACTCTCCGCGTCGATGATCCAGACAGGTACCGGAAGCACATCCAACAGAGCGAGTGCCTCAGAATCCAGTCCCTTCGGCGACGACATCAATCGGCTCCATCCGTCCCGCATGTGCTTCTTCGCAAGGGAGGACTATTGAAGTGCCGAGCGCGGGTAAACGTTGTCAGCTTCTTCAATTCTTACAAACAAGCGGGACCGAGCAAAATTGCGCGGCCGTGCAGCCCGTGCACGGGGGCGCTGGCCGCGTCCCTGCTCCCCGGTTACTCTTCTTCGACCTGCACTTTCCTGAAGCTGCGCAGGAGTAGCAGGTCGTAGACGATCTTGAAACCGCCTGCCAG